>NZ_JBIWKX010000003.1:270637-363306 GCF_044765885.1 Amycolatopsis sp. NPDC102389 | reverse complement strand
GCCCCCACCCGCGCCCCCGGGGTGGCGTCCTCCCCCCCCCCCCCCCGCGGGGGGGGCGGTGGGGGTGGGGTGGGGTTTTTTACAACACCCCCCCCCCCCCCCCCCACGACCCGCTTGACCCTAGGCCTGCCCGTTCGCCCGGCCCCGTTCCATGTACTGCCCCTCGGGCGGGTCGCCGAAGCCGAACTGCCGGTACAGCCCGTGCGCGTCGGCGGTGTGCAGCATCCACCGGAACTCCGCACCGGGCCCGTTGTCGATCATCTCCCGGACCAGCTCCTTGCCGAGCCCCGCGCCGCGCGCCTCGTCGACGACGAAGACGTCCGCGAGATAAGCACTGCCGATGGTGTCCGAGAACGCCCTCGCGAAACCGACCATCCGACCGGTCGAAGCCTCGTACGCGCCCACGACGCGCCACGCGTTCCTGAAGACCTTCTCGACCAGCTCGCGGTCTCGCCACTTGCCCCAGTAGACGCTGGTGGACAAGTACTTCCACACCACGTCGAGGTCCACCCGTGCCGGGTCGTCATCCAGTTCATATGCGCCGACGGTCCTCATGATCCGAACGCTACCCAGCAGGTCAACGTGGTTTCAGCAGGTAGTCCACCACCGGCCGCAGCTCTTCCGCGGACGGCGGCTCGTCGTCGATGAGGCCCTGGATCAGCAGACCGTCGATCCCGGCGAGGAACACCCGGAACGCGACCTCGTCGTCGTGCCGGACCATCGAGGTCAGCACGTCCAGCCAGCGCCGGGCGGCGGGCCGCAGCTCGGGTTTGCGCGCGGCCAGCAGGTACAGCTCGTACTCCGCCATCGTCCGCCCGCGGCGCGGGCCCAGCGCCTCCGCGAGCAGCCCGGCGACCTCTTCCGCGCCGCGGCTGCCGCGTGACCGGGCGCGGTCGATCATCCAGTAGACCTCGGTCGCCATATCCCTCGCGCAAGAGATGAGGGTCGCGATCAGGAGATCGTCGAGGCTCGAGAAGTGATAAGTCGTCGAAGCCGTCGGCACGCCCGCCTCGGCGGCGACCGTCCGATGGGTGACACCGGCGACGCCGTCCCGTTCGATCACCCGCAACGCGGCCGCGATGATCTCCTCGCGCCGCTTCTCACCCCTGGCCTTGCGGCCGTCGACCTGGATCTTCACTTAGTGCGCGCTCCCTGCCTCGATCAACACGACGCCGCCGACCACCAGTACCAGACCGGCGATCACGGAGAGGTTGACCGGCTCCTTGAAGAACACCATCCCGACGGCCGCCACCAGCGCGACCCCGGCCGCGGCCCAGATCGCGTAGGCGACGCTCACCGGCACTCCGGCCTTCAGTACATACGCGAGCGCGACGAAGGCGACGGCGTATCCGGCGACCACGACGATCGACGGTCCCACCTTGCTGAAGCCCTCGGAAAGTTTCAACGACACCGTCGCGGATACCTCAGCGGCGATGGCCAAAGCGAGGAGGAGGTACGCACCCATGTCACAAAAACTACCTGGACGATCGTCTTAAAACCAAGAGAGGCGTACACCACATCGGTGGGACTTGGGCGCGGTCAGTGGGTTACCCATCAGTAAGAAGCATTAGTCTGCCTCCACCACCACAGCTTCACTCGGACGAAAGGCACCCGATGATGGGCGCTGTACAGCTGACGCTCGGCGGGATCGCGGTCCTGCTCGGCGTCGTCGCCTGGGGAATGTTCTTCGCGACCATCGCCCGCTTCGTGCGGGTGATCCGCCTCGGTCAGCCGGACTCGACCCGCAACGGCCCGTTCATCCCGCGCATGAAGACCCTGATCAAGGAATTCGCCGCGCATACCCGGATGAACAAGGTCAAGAGCGTCGGCCCGGCGCACTGGCTGGTCATGTGGGGCTTCCTGATCGGGTCGCTCGCCTTGTTCGAGGCATACGGCGAGGTCTTCGTCCCGACCTGGGGCTGGCCCATCCTCGACGACTGGTCGCTGTTCCAGCTGCTCATGGAGCTGCTGGGCGTCGGCACCATCGTCGGCATCCTGGTGCTGATCTGGATCCGGCAGAAGAACCACCCGCGCCGCGCCGACCGGCAGTCCCGCTTCCAGGGCTCCAACTTCAAGTGGGCGTACTTCATCGAGGCCGTCGTGCTCATCGAGGGCATCGGCATCATCGGCGTCCGCGCCGCGAAGTCGGCGCTGGACGTCCACGAGACCCCGGTCTGGGCCGCGTTCGTCTCGCACCCGCTCGGCGAGCTGCTGCCCGCCAGCCCGAACCTGGTGTCGGTGTTCGCGTTCGTCAAGCTGATGAGCGCCACGATCTGGCTGATCGTCATCGCGCGCACGATGACCATGGGCATCGCCTGGCACCGGTTCAGCGCCTTCTTCAACATCTACTTCAAGCGCGAGGCCGACGGCGGCGTCGCGCTGGGCGCGCTCAAGCCGATGATGAGCAACGGCAAGGTGCTCGACCTCGAAGAGGCCGACCCGGACGAGGACACCTTCGGCGTCGGCAAGATCGAGGACTTCAGCTGGAAGGGCTGGCTGGACTTCTCCACCTGCACCGAATGCGGCCGCTGCCAGTCGCAGTGCCCCGCGTGGAACACCGGCAAGCCGCTTTCGCCGAAGCTGCTCATCACGCAGCTTCGCGACCACGCCTACGCGAAGGCGCCGTACCTGCTCGCGGGCGGCAAGCGCGACATGGCCGGCGACGAAGTGGGCCTGTCCGGGGACAACATGTACGCGGGCATCGACGTTCTCGCGATCGCCGAGTCCCAGAAGGCGCTCATCGGCGACGACGGCGGCGTCATCGACCCCGAAGTCCTGTGGTCCTGCACCTCCTGCGGCGCTTGCGTCGAGCAGTGCCCGGTGGACATCGAGCACGTCGACCACATCGTCGACATGCGCCGCTACCAGGTGATGATCGAGTCCTCGTTCCCCAGCGAGCTCAACGGGATGTTCAAGAACCTGGAGAACAAGGGCAACCCGTGGGGCCAGAACGCCAAGGACCGGCTCGCCTGGACCGAGGACCTGGACTTCGAGGTGCCGGTGTTCGACGGCGACCTCGGCGACACCGAGTACCTCTTCTGGGTCGGCTGCGCCGGCGCGTTCGAGGACCGCGCGAAGAAGACCACGCGGGCCGTCGCGGAACTGCTGCACATCGCGGGCGTCAAGTACACCGTGCTCGGCTCGGAGGAGTCCTGCACCGGTGACCCGGCCCGCCGCGCGGGCAACGAGTTCCTGTTCCAGATGCTGGCGCAGCAGAACGTCGAGATCCTGAACTCGGTGTTCGAAGGCCGCGAACGCAAGGCGCGCAAGGTGGTCGTCACCTGTGCGCACTGCTTCAACACCCTCGCGAACGAGTACCCGGAGCTGGGCGGCCAGTTCGACGTCGTGCACCACACGCAGCTGCTCAACCGCCTCGTGCGGGAGAAGCACCTGACCCCGGTGGCGCCGGTCGCCGAGGACGTCACCTACCACGACCCGTGCTACCTGGGGCGCCACAACAAGGTCTATGACGCTCCCCGTGAGCTCGTCGGCGCTTCGGGCGCGCAGCTGCGCGAAATGCCGCGGCACGGCGACCGCTCGATGTGCTGTGGTGCCGGTGGCGCGCGGATGTGGATGGAAGAGAAGATCGGCAAGCGGATCAACGTCGAGCGCGTCGACGAAGCGCTCGGCACCGCCCCGTCGAAGATCGCGACCGGTTGCCCGTTCTGCCGCGTGATGCTCACCGACGGCGTCACCGCGCGCCAGAGCGACGGACAGGCGAGCGAGAAGGTCGAGGTCGTCGACGTCGCCCAGCTGCTGCTGACCGCCGTCAAGCGGAAGCCGGAGCCGCAACTGGTCCCGGCGGGAGCGCCCTCCTTGGACGCCGTCTCGGACGCCGAACTCGACGGAAAGGCCGACACGCCCACCGACGAAACGGCGACCGGCACCCCGCTTCCGGAGGAAGACAAGTAGAACGTCACACCCCGGAGGGAACATTCTCTCGCACATAATGCGAGAGAATGTTCCCTCTTGTTTTATGGCGTCCGGCCATTCGATCCCGTTACCCGTTCGGCGGTACACCGTGGCGATAAGCTGCAGCGGATCCGAAAAAAGGGGCGAGGAATCGATGGGCAACCGGCACGAACTCCGCTCGGTCAAGGAACACCGGCTCGCGATGCCGGGATCGCCGACCGTTCGCCCGCCCGCCCGAGTCCCTTCGTCCGCGGCATTCGCCAGGATGGCCCAGGAAGCGACCATCCCCAGCATCCCGGCCGCCCGGCGGCCGCCGCGGCAGGAACGCCGTCGCACGCGCGTCCGCCCGTACGTCCGCACGGGCGGACGCACACAGTCCAAACGGAACTTCGCGATCGAAGCGATGATTTCCGTCCGGAACGACGCGCCGTGGACCGCGCCGGGGTTCAGTGTCGAATTCCATTCCGTGAGAGCACTGTGCCGCCGTCCGACTTCCGTCGCCGAAGTAGCCGCGTCACTAAGCGTTCCACTCGGCGTTGCAAAGGTCCTTTTGGGTGATATGGCCGAACTCGGTTTGGTCACCGTTCATGAAACGCAGGCTGAATTCGACGGCCATCCTGCACTCGCCTTGATGGAACGCGTCCTGCAGGGATTGCGTCGCCTGTGAGATCGGCTCACTCGCACTACGCTACGCGAGGTGAGTGAAGAATCCGGTGACGAAAGCACCCTGACGGTGGTCCTGGCGGGTGGGGTCAACCTCGCCATCGCCGTGCTGAAACTGATCGCCGGGATCATCACCGGCTCCGGCGCGATGCTCTCGGAGGCCGCGCACTCGGTGGCCGACACGATCACCGAGGTCCTCCTGCTGACCGCGCTGAAACGTTCGGACCGCCCGGCCGACCGCGTCCACCCCTTCGGCTACGGCAAGGAGCGGTACTTCTGGTCGCTGCTCGCGGCGGTGTCGATCTTCGCCTCCGGCGCGATGTTCGCGCTCTACGAAGGCTTCTCGACGGTCTTCGGCGACGAGGTCGAGCAGACCGATCCGATCGTCGGCTACGTCGTCCTCGCGATCGCGTTCGCCCTCGAGTCCGTCTCGTGGGTCCAGGCCGTGCGGCAGGTGCGCCGCGACGCCGCCGAGTCGGGCCAGAAGGTGTCGGTCTACCTGCGGATGATCGACGACCCGGCGCCGAAGACCGTCCTGTTCGAAGACTCGGCCGCGCTGATCGGCCTGCTGCTCGCGTTCGCCGGGATCGGGCTGCACCAGCTCACCGGCTCGCACGTCTGGGACGGCGCGGCGTCGATCGCGATCGGTGTCCTGCTGGCGCTGGTCGCCTACATGCTCGGGCGCACCAACCGCGGCCTGCTGATCGGCAGGCAGGCGGATCCCAGGCTGGTGCGCGGGGTGCGGGACCACCTGAGGAACGCGCCGGAGATCGAGGCCGTCGTCGATCTGCAGACCATGCTCATGGGCACCGATCAAGTACTGGTCTGCGCTCGCGTCGACTTCGACGATTCACTCGGCGCGGCGGACGTCGAACGCGCCTGCGTCCGGATGGCGGCCGAGCTGACGCGGACCTTCGGCGACGTCACCGAGGTGTTCATCGAACCCGTCCCGCGCACGGACGCCGAGCTGCGCGCGGCCGTGCTGGCCCGCTACGGCGACATCGCCGAACGGTGGGACAAGGGTCAGTAGCCGAAGTTCTGCGTCCAGTACATGCCCTTGGTGTTGACGCCGACACCGATCTTCTTCAGCTTGCAGTTGAGGATGTTCGCGCGGTGGCCCTCGGAGTTCATCCAGGCGTCCATCACCTTGGCGGCGTTCGACTGCCCCTTCGCGATGTTCTCGGCGCCGGGCTTGTCGTAGCCGGCGGCCCGGATGCGCTGGTCGAACGTGACGCCCTCCGGCGTGGTGTGCGAGAAGTAGTTCCGGGCGGACATGTCGTCGCTGTGCCCCTGCGCGGCGGCGGCGAGATGCGACTCGTTGCTCACCGGCGAGCAGCCGGCATCGGCGCGCTCGGCGTTGACGAGGTCGATGACCTGCCCGGCGAGCGAGCTGTCCTGAGAGCGGGGCGGTTCCGGCGCCTTGCTCGGAGTGGGCTTGGGAGCCTCGGAACTCTGAGCGGGCGGCTCGGCCGCGGCGGAGGACGAGCTGGGCGGAGCGGAGGACGACGTGGGAGCCGCCGAAGACGACGTCGGAGCGGCCGAGCCGGGTGCGGAACCCTCCGGCGCCGGAGAGGACGTCTGGCCGAAGTAGGCGGGAGGCTTCGCGAGGGCGTCGCCGGGTCTGCCCTTGGTGTCGGGGACGCTGAGTGAGAGATTGCTCAGCGCGGTGCCCTGGAACCGATCGGTCACCATCAGGTAGCTCGCACTGGCGATCACCCCGCCCAGCAGGACACTGAGCGTGACTAGCAGTAACCGGCTTCGTGTTCTATTGGGGGACACGGGGCCGAAAACTATCACGAACTGGTTACGGCAATACCCCCGAAAGTAGTAATACCGGTCAGCGGCCGAGACGACCCGTGGAGTCGTGCGTGATCGCCGCCGCGTCGGCGAGGAACCGGATCACGGTCTCCAGTTCACCGTCCGTGTAGTTCTCGCAGACCTCACGGACCGACTTCACCAGGTGGTCCCACAGCGGCGCGGCCGAGGCCATCGCCGCTCCGTCGATCTCGATGAGCACCTTCCGCCGGTCTTCGGGATGCGGTTTCCGCGCGACGATCCGCTTGCTTTCGAGCCTGTCGATGAGCGCCGTGATCGACGCCGGCGCGAGCCCCGAGAGCTGCGAGAGCGCCTTCGGCGTCTGCGGCCCGAGGCGGGCGAGGTAGTCGGTCACCTTGCTTTCGACCGCCGAAAGGCCACGCTGCTCGGCGATCGCGGTGTGGAACATGACCGTCTCCGTCGACAGCGCTCGCGCCCCGCCGAGGACCCGTTCGACCAGTTCCGCTCGCTCGCTTGACACGTCGGCCAGCCTAGCGGAGTCTTTAGTTCGATAGAACGAATTAGTTTCTAAGACATTCGATGGGGTGAACGACATGGCGAAGGTACTGATCGCCGGCGGGGGTATCGCGGGCACGATCACCGCGATCGCACTGCACGAGACGGGCCACGAGCCGGTGATCCACGAGGCGTACGACCGGACCGCCGAAGGGGTCGGCGCGTTCCTGACCCTCGCGGTGAACGGCCTCGACGCACTGAGCCCGCTGGGTCTGAAAAGCCTGGTCAAGGACCTGGGATTCGACACGCCGCGGATCAAGATGCGGCTCGGCGACGGGCGCGACCTGGCGGAATTCGCGCTCGGCGGTCAACTCGAGGACGGCACTGTGAGCCAGACCGTGCTGCGCTCCGATCTGTACATCGGCCTTCGCGACGAAGCCGTCAGACGCGGCATCGAGATCCGCTACGGCAAGCGTCTGGCCGACGCACGCGAAAGCGGCGACGGCGTGCGCGCGACGTTCGAGGACGGCTCGTCGGCCGAGGGCGACCTGCTGGTCGGCGCGGACGGGCTCCGCTCGCGGATGCGGACGATCATCGATCCGCGGGCGCCGTCACCGCGCTACGTGCCCCTGCTGAACACGGGCGGCCTGGCCGAAGGCCTGCGCCTGGACGACGAACCCGGCGTCATGCACATGACGTTCGGCAAGCGGCTGTTCTTCGCCCACGTCGTCCACCCGGACGGTGGCGTCTGGTGGTTCGCGAACATCCCCCGCAAGCATGAGCCGTCGCAAGCTGAACTCGCCGTGACGACCACCTGGCGCGAGGACCTGATCCGGCGGCTGGCGGTGGATCGCACCCCGGCGGAGCGGATAGTGCGCGCGACGCGGGACATCTACCGGCCGTGGGCCACGTACGACTTCCCGAGCGTGCCGGCCTGGCGGACGGACCGGATGGTCATCATCGGCGACGCCGCCCACGCGACCTCACCGGCGGCGGGCCAAGGCGCCGCGATGGCCATCGAAGACGCCGTCACGCTGGCGCGATGCCTGCGTGACGTGTCCTCGATCCCGAAGGCGCTCGCCGTCTACGAAGGACTGCGGCGCGAGCGCGTCGAAGCCGTCGTCGAACGCGGCAAGCGCAATGGCGACGCCAAGGCGGTCGGGCCCGTCGGGCGGGTGATCCGGGACTTCTTCCTCACGCGGGCGTTCAAGAACCCGCCGAAGGAGGATCCGAACGCCTTCATGTGGCGGCATCGGATCGATTGGGAAGCCCCGGTCGCTTAGCGCCAGGTGTCGACGCGGTGGAAGTTCTTGTACGCGCGGCTCGGGGTCGGACCCCGCTGCCCCTGGTAACGCGAACCGGCCTCGTTCGAGCCGTACGGGAACTCCGCCGCGCTGGACAGGCGGAAGATGCAGAGCTGGCCGATCTTCATACCCGGCCAGAGCGTGATCGGCAGGTTCGCGACGTTCGACAGTTCGAGGGTGATGTGACCGGAGAAGCCGGGGTCGATGAAGCCCGCGGTGGAGTGCGTGAGCAGGCCGAGGCGGCCGAGAGAGGACTTGCCCTCCAGGCGGCCGGCGAGGTCGTCGGCGAGCGTCACGGTCTCGTAAGTGGAGCCGAGGACGAACTCGCCGGGGTGGAGGACGAAGGGGTCTTCGCCCTCCTTCTCGACCAACGAAGTCAGCTCGTCCTGCTGCAGCTGCGGGTCGATATGCGTGTACTTGCTGTTGTCGAACACGCGGAAGTAGCGGTCGAGTCGCACGTCGATGCTCGACGGCTGGACCATCGTCGGGTCGAACGGGTCGACACCGAGACGGCCGGCGTCGAGCTCTTTACGGAGGTCACGGTCGCTGAGGAGCACGCGATCAGCGTAGTCAAGCGGCCTTCATGTGCCTGCCGTAGGTCGGGTCGAGCCCGAACACCTTGGTGACCTGCCGGAGGTAATGGCGGCGGCCGGCGGCCCCGATCAGCTCCTGGAGCGCCGTCGCGCCGGGCACCACCCGCCGGACCGTCTCGGCGGCGAAGTTGACCCCGGCGGCCGCGATCACGGCCGCCTGCGCGATCGGATCGTCGGGCAGGTCCAGGAAGTCGGCGTTGGTCTTGCCCAGCAGAAGCCTGCTGATCGCGCCGTGCCCCGCGACCGACACGTGCGAAAGGACCTTGCCGACCGCGCCCCGGCCTTCACCGATCGCGGCGTGGGACTTCATGAGCGCCGCGGCGAGCCGTTTGGAGTCGTCGTCGGGAATGAACTCGGTGGTCGCGAGCAGCCACAGCAGCCGCCAGGCGTCGTCCTCGCCGGCGGGCAGGAGCTCCTCGTCGACACCCATCAGCCAGCCGACGTAACGCCAAAGGTGCAGGATGTCGGCGCGCTCGCGGGCGCTGTAGCGAAGCCCCAGCAGCTGGGTGCCGAAGACGTAGACGAGGGAGAAGAGCAGGAGCGTGCCCGCGGTCTGGACCTGGTTGACCGGCCGGTCCCAAGCCGCGTAATCCCAGTCCTTGCGGCGGTTCATGGCCGCACGGACGTGCGCGTGCACGATACGCACCCGCAACGCGGCCTCGTACCCGCGCCCGCCGGACACCAGCGCGCCCGGCGTCGTCACGTGGATCCACCACGTCGCCGTCTCGACGAGACGCCGCGCCGCCTTGTACTCGATCTCGCCGGTGCCGACGAGCGACTTCGTGGCCCGCGACGCGAGATAGCCACCCATCAAGGAGACGTCGCCGAGCGGGAAGAGGCCGAGCAACCCGGCACGCGTGATCGCCCGCGCTCCGCTGTCAAGGCGGTCCGGGTCGACCCAGTACGGCGTCGCCTCGACGTTGCGAAAGAAGGCTTCGAGCTCTTCCGGTGGGCCCTCGACACTGTCGATGCCTTGCCGCAGCGCCTGTTCGAACTTGGGCTGGCCGCCCTTTCGCAGTAACGGCACCAGCACATCGGCCGCCGGATCCTCCCGCTGCGCGAACTGCCGCAGCCGGGCCACCTGGCGCTCGTCACCCCTGATGTCGCCCTCGATGAACAACCTCGACGCGACCCGGAACCCGCCTTGACGGAACAGTTCGGGGTCAGGCAGCCGCTCGCCCATCCGGATCACCTCCGAGGTAGACAACAAGTGTTGTCACTTTCGGCGGCGACGTCAAGGCAGGCGGGGTCTTGGCAAGGGGAGATCCGGACCATGTATGCTGGCCGAGCACTGCGGATGTAGTTCAATGGTAGAACATCAGCTTCCCAAGCTGAATACGCGGGTTCGATTCCCGTCATCCGCTCTCCTGCGAAAGCCCCAGGTCAGTGGATGTCCACTTAGGACCTGGGGCTTTCGTTTTGCTTCGGGTGGTGGTGCTCGCGCGCCCTGGCCAACCGGAACCGGCTGGCCGTCCTGACCGGAGTCGCGCCCCTGCGGTATCGGTCGACAAGCTTGGACATCCGGTCCGCAATCTGCGCGTCCGTCCCAGTCATCGCCCATATGTCGTCATGCTCATCCTCACCATGAGGACGCATTTGCGCGCCGCACGTTCCTTCTGCCATTCAGTTCACGGCCAGCGTGCGGCTTCCCCTTCCCGAATCTGCGCGGCCACCTCCTCGGCCTTGCGCTCCTCATAGCCCACTCAGTAACGAAGTTCGTGGTGGTGCCCTCGGTCCACATCGGACACCATGCAGTACATGCGAGCGTTGGCCTGATGGAACTTCAGCCACGTCTCCCGGTTCGACCCCGGCTTCGGGCGACGAGCGGCCGCGACCGCGTGCGCATCCCGGAGGGTTTGCGGCTCATTCCGGTCGGGCGTCGTCATCACGCACCGCCTTGTGTCTGCCGGGGAAGACAGCCAGTTCGTCCGCGCTGTCGCGGATTTGGCGAAGGAGCCGGATGAACTCCGGGCACTCGTCCGGATCGGACGGCGGCAGAATCGCCAGGCTGTCCGAATCCAGATAGATCACCAACGCCGGGTTCGCCGAACCATTGCGCTGCATCCCCGCGACCGCCTGCCGCCCCGGCTTCCGCATCGCGTTGAACGCCACAGACCTGCCCTTCCTCGCTGCAAGCGTGCATCTCCCAAGACCGCGCGTTCTCCTCGAACCCCTCGGCAGCCGCCGACACCGCAGCCAGCACCCACCACGACAACTGACCCTGAGTCGCCAGCTCCCGCCACGCAGTCGCCACCGCGAAGGAAGCGACGGCCATGTCATGCGCCGCCAAGGCATCCCCACCTTGTGCGGTCCGTTGCGTCATCGCGCTGTAGTGGCGATACGCCGTCTCCCAGCTCTGGACCAGGTGCGGTGGAACCACGGCCACGCCCTGACTGCCAGGCACCCGGCCCGTCATCACGCCGCCTTGGGCGCGGACTCGGCAGTGTTGGAGGCACGGCCCGACTTGGATGCGCCACCCGATGCGGCAGCCTTGAAACCGGTCGCGCGGAATACGTAGGACTGGTACTTGAACTCGCCCTGACCAGCCACCTTCGGCTCAGCCGTCAGGCCCTCCAGCTCGATCGGCCGCATACCCGGCAGCACCTCCGACGTGTTCGGCACTGGCTGCACATCGGCCAGGAACGTGACGTCGTAGGACGCGCGCTTGGAGTTGGTCTCGCTCGGGTCGGTGACCGTGGCCTTCCACTGCCGCTTGCCCGTCACTTCGTCGACCCGCTGACGAACAGGTCGGCCTGCGGAGCGGTCTTCCCGCGACTGGTACTCGTTGTCCGGCGCGACCTCTCCGACCATCACCAGCCCCAGCGGGAACGCGGCATCAAAGTCGATCTCGAAACGGTGTCCCTTGGCGATCGCCATGTCGTCTGTCTCCTGTCGTCTCTGGAGCCCTACCGGGCTTGCATCTGTTAGAGGTAGTTCTATTAAGTGCTTCACCGTGCCAGTTGTCAATAGAACTATCTCTATCGGGCCCCGTAGACCATGATGGGGTGATACCGCTAGCGTTATCGACCGACGAAGGAGGACCAGGTGGGCACTGGCTACCGAGAGCTGGCCGCGATCCTGCGAGACGCGATCCAGCGGGGCGACTACGCCCCGGACACCACGCTGCCCAAGCAAGACGAGCTGGCCGACGAGTACGACGTCAACGTCAACACCGTTCGCAAGGCCGTTGGGGTCCTCGAAGCCGAAGGACTGGTCACGCCGATCAGACGACGCGGGACAGTCGTTCGTGCACGCCCGCCCATGAAGCGCCTGGGCAAGGATCGGTACGCGAAGAGCAAGTGGAAGTACGGCGATACCGTCGCCTTCGTCGCAGACCGTGAAGCGTCCGGCCGAGACTGGAAGCCGACCGACCAGACGCAGACCGTCGCCAAGATCGAAGCCGACCGAGAGGTCGCCGACGCCCTCGGTGTCATCGTCGGATCACCGGTCTACGAGCGGGCACGACTGGTCAAGGACGCCGGCCAGCCCACCCACGTGCTCACCAGCTACTACCGGCCCGCCGACGTCGAAGGCACGCCCATAGTCGACCCAACCCCCGGCCCAGCCGGACGAGGCGGCGGATTTCTGGTCCTCACCCTGCAAGGTCTTGAGCCGGACACCATGACCGAGACCTTCTACGCGCGGATGCCGACGCCCGACGAGGCCGAACAGCTCGAACTGCCCGCAGGCGAACCCGTCATGGTCCTGCAACGCCGCACATACACCGAGGACGGCCGCGTGGTCGAGTTCGCACGAGGCGTGCACGCCGCAAGCCGGTTCTCCTGGACCTACACTTTCAAGATCCCCGACTGACCCCGGAGACCCCATGCCCGAGCGTTCGACCACCCTGCCGGACGACCTCCGCGCCGACGTCCAGACGCTCTGGGACTACCACGACATGCACCACGAACTCCGGCCCGCCGACGTCGGGATCGGACTCGGCAGTCACGATCTCGGGGTCGCGACCTTCACCGCGGAACTGTTCCACGCTGGAACGTTCCCGCTCATCGTCTTCACTGGGGCCAACGCGCCGACGACTGTCGAACGGTTTCCGCGCGGCGAGGCGGTGCACTACCGCGAACATGCACTTGAGCTGGGCGTGCCGGATGACGCCATCCTGGTCGAGCCCGAGGCGCGGAACACTGGGGACAACATCACGCTCACTCGCGCCCTGCTGGAGTCACGCAGCATCGAGGTCGAGTCTGTCGTCCTCATCTCGCGGCCCTACCAGCAGCGACGCGCCTACGCGACCTGCAAGAAGCTCTGGCCCGAGGTGGACGTCATCTGCGCTTCGCGGCCGCTGCCTTTGGATGAGTACATC
The DNA here is from genome assembly GCF_044765885.1 of Amycolatopsis sp. NPDC102389. Lineage (NCBI taxonomy): Bacteria > Bacillati > Actinomycetota > Actinomycetes > Pseudonocardiales > Pseudonocardiaceae > Amycolatopsis > Amycolatopsis sp. NPDC102389. The sequence goes on along the minus strand of NZ_JBIWKX010000003.1, from coordinate 350,242 downwards.
GAGAGTATCGGCGACGTGGACCGCGTCATCAACATGCTGGTCGGTGACACGCAGCGCATCACCATCTATGCCGAACGCGGCTTCGCGATTGCCCAGGAAGTTCCTGCGACAGTCAAAGAATCTTACACCCAATTGATAAGACAGGGCTTCACAAAGAGACTGCTTTGACTCTGGAACAGGATTCATTTATCCCTAACAAGTCAACCAAGAGTTGCGGCAGACTCTCTCCAAATTTTATTAAGTTGACGAACCGCGTCATACGCACCGATGAGATCTTCCCTTGAAACAGGTTTAGCATGAGCAATACTATTACGGACCGCTCTAACCGTACCAATTTCCTCTTTGAATAAATCAAGGAATCTGCGACGAGCTGGCGTGAAACTATCTTGACTAATTCGATAGTATGACCCCAGCTGCAAACCCTCCGAAAGCTGCTCCCAATTGTTCAGTATGCCCAGTTTCAACACATCGTCAGTTATCATGTCAATCGACACGCTGCTAGCATCGGTAGATCCATTCGACTCTTCAGATGAAACGCGATCGCGAGACTCGACGGGTTCTGTTTCACGATCAGGCGTCCGCTCAGCGTGTTGCCCACCATTAACCGGATCATCGCTCGTCGAACCACCGTGTCGCTCGTCAATATCGTGAACCTTCTTGTCTATCGAGCCAGGCAGCTCCGAAGCGCGCTGATCATTATAAAAGTGACTATGATTGACCACGCTTGTTTGCTGGGACGAAACTTGCGAGACGGCAGACGCAAACCTAACCTCTAGAGCCTCCTGGCGCGCCTTGATCACTTCAGCCTCAGCTTTTGCTGACTTTACCTCTCTTTTTATGCTTATCAGGTTGAATATGTTCAACTCGGACAGATCCGGCAATAGCAGAAAGCCAACCAAAACAATAAATGGAACTAGATCTTGAGTCGTCCACGGATTACATAAAGTCACAACTGACGAGTTGGCAGCCGCAGTATCGCGGCAGATTTCAAATGCAGGCCACCGGTAGCTTAACATCGCCAATAGCACGAGAAGTACCACCAGCAAGAATGCCGCACCACGCCTCAACCTCGTCGCCCGAGCCAGGCCAGCGGGATCTGATTCGTCTGACTCCGCTTTCGCGTCCACCACTTTAGCGGGGTCCGGCGAGACAGCGTCCTTACCGGCCTTATCCGACGAGTCACCTTGGGTCATGCAGTTGAGTCGCCGACTGAGGCATACAAGTTACACACCTGCCGAACTTGGCTCTATGGGATCAAGGCGCCGCCCCCGGCGGCGCGCACGTCACCGCCCGTACGGCGGACTTCGCCCATGGCGGACGCCGGCCTCCCGCTCCGCTCCGGCAGGCGCCGCCGGGCGAGCCCGCCGACGAGGCAGCACCGCACAGCGCGCCGCCGCCACCGGAGACCCATGGAGCACGACGTCAGATCACCCGACCCACCTGACCGCGTGGCAGTGGTCACCGGGCGTCCCTCGCTGCTCAGCGTCTAACACCGGGCCGCCCGCATCAAGGCGGGAAAGCGCGCCTTGACACGACCGACCCGGCGCTAGAGATGGCAGGGGCGAGGGAAGCGGAGCAAACAGGCACAAAGACGCAGGTGGAGCCAGGGGCACGTTGGGCCACTAACGGGCCATTCAGAGGGGTCAACCACGGTCAATCGCGGCTACTCCGAGCAAGCGCCGTCCGCAGGTCAGGGCCACTTTCGTGCATGATCACCCTGGTTCCCAAGCTGAATACGAGGGTTCGATTCCCGTCGTCCGCTCAGATGCGAAAGCCCCAGGTCACACGGTGTCCACTGTGTACCTGGGGTTTTCCTTGTTTCGGCATTCACTTCCCGCGCGCCAATAGCCGACCGGAACCGGCTGGCCGTCCTGATCTTCGTCGTCGTCCGGGTCGGTGCCTCGCGGTGCCGGTCGACGAGCTCGGACAGTGTGTCCGCGCCCTGCTTGCCCGCGTCGCCGGTCGCCCGCTGATAGGTCAGCGCCGCGCGTGCCCGCCTTCGACACCCGGATGTTCCCGGCGTGCCGGAGGTCCTGGGAGCGCAGTCCCTTGAGCCCCATCTTCTCGACGACCTCCGTCACCTGGTCCTCCGGCTGGAATTCAGCTGCGGACCGCGTGCCCAGGCCGCTCGCCAATGAAGAGCAACGCGTCCTGCAGCAGCTTGACTCAGGTCTTCAGGTGCTGAACGAGGTCAGGCCGGACGGGCCACCGGAATAGTCACCGTGCGCACATGCGCACGTCCGCCCTTAACTTGGGCGAACCAACGCGACGCAGAGCAGTAACCTCACCCCACCGCAACGATCCGAACGCGGCGAGGGGCACCAGCGCACGGAAACGCTCAGGCATGCGACTGACCAAGCCGAACACCTGCGACACGGCGAGTACTGGCCGTTTGCCAGAGTTCTCCCCGTCTGCGCCCCGCACCCGGCACGATTTGCACATGAGGATCACATCGATCGACCACACACCAACCAGCCTTCCTGAAGACAGTTAGCGTTTAAGTAAACTTCAAAATTACACTGACAACGATTGAAATTACAGCCAGTAAAATTGCCGCATAGCTAGCCAATATCGCCTGAGAGTGGCGTTTTCGAACACCACTCTCGCGCCTGAATTCAGAATAACTTCCCGGAAAAATAAAAGCATAACTTGACGGCCTCCTGGACACTTTAAAAGACGAGTACGCCAATACTAAAACCGTTCCAACTCCCGTGGTTACGCCATACCAAGCGGGATACGCTACTCGATACCAGCCAGAGATGAGCGCCACGTAATTTAGCACCAAGAGGATAGCTGAAATTAGAATTATGCCGAGCCTCTTCGAGTCTCGACGGAGGATCGGACGATCCTCCGTTTGACGCATCGAAGACCACCTCTCCTTTACCATAGCACAGGAGTCCTTACTACCGTACATTCCAGCATGAGTAGACGATAAGATTATCTCAACATCCTCGAACTTCACCTCAATAAAGGAAAGTTCATCTTCCCTTAGGTTCGCAAGATCGACCGGTCGATCAAAGGTTCCGTTCACAAATTCGTATTTTGGCCAAACTTCACTTGGACCATGGGCAGTGTTAAGCAGATCTGCTAGCTCTTCGAGATCATCAATAGTCACGCGAACGCGGCCCAAGGTCGTGTATTCATCGGGTCGATCATTTGGTGCCCGCCTGTGAACAGCCATCCGCGAAGCATAGCCGCGGGGGGCGCTGGGAGTCGTAACTGTGGCTAATCGTCATTAGCCGCTGCCAAACTTGGCTCTATGGGCTCATCGGCCCAGTCCCGGCAGGGGGCGGGCGCACGCTGGCAAGATCGAAACCATGTCACCCTCCGACCACGCTACAGCAGACGCATACGTCGCAGCAGCAGCGAGTCAGGCCATCGAGCAGGAAGCCGGAGCGTGACTACGGCTTCGTATCGGAGACGCCGGGGAGGAGGTCTGGGCGGGGCGCAGGTCATGCCATTAGCGTGCCATTGAGGCCGGTCAACCAAGGTCAACAGCGGGCAACACGAGATAGGCCCATCCGCAGGCCAGAGCCACCTTCGAGCATGATCACATTGGTTCCCAAGCTGAATACGCGGGTTCGATTCCCGTCATCCGCTCAGATGCGAAAGCCCCAGGTCAGTGGGTGTCCACTTAGGACCTGGGGCTTTCGCTTTGTCTGGGCGATCAGACCGCCGTCATCCGCGTCGGCGACGGGCCGATTGTTTGCAAGACCGCCCGAGATCGTGCTCACCGGCGAACACGCCGACGGTGCGAAAGCGGCGGCGCGGGCGCCCGACAGCCAGCAGCCTGAGCGCTGCCAACGCGGCGGACAGCCGCTCATCGGGGACAGCCTCGAGAAGGCGGCGAGCCTCCTCACGAGGCGAGACCGGTTTCAGGCTTTCGCCAGTCGTCATACCGTCATCCTGTCTCAGTCAGGGTGCGCGCCGACCGCTTCGGGACCTGTCCCGCCGCCCAGCGGCTACGTTCCGCACCGTGCGGAGAATGTCGAGCGACAGTACGGCGGCGGCCTTGCTCACCGTGCTGGCGGGGGCGTTGATCCTTCCGCTTTTGCTGGTCGGCGGGATCTTCCTCCTCATCGGCTTGAACACGGGCAGCGCGCCCGGGCCGTACACCGTCGTTTTCGCCAAGGCGGGCGACGAGTGCGGGGTGACCGGGCAGTATCTCGACGCGTCCACGGGGGCGGCGCTGAGGTGCATGGGGCCGGGAGTGCTCCGGGACGCCTCGCTCGAATTCCCCGGTTTCTCCCGTGCGCAGAACGACGAGGTCCGCCGCTGGCTGGCCACCTTGGCGGAAGACGGTGGCCTGAGCGTCTTCGACCATCGTTCGGTTCAGGCCAAGATCGACGGCATCGCGGCGGGATTGCCGCCGGGAACGCGGATCGAGCGGGAGTCCGGCTCGACGCGGATCTGGATCGGCGCGGGTTTGACCGTCGCCGGGCTGCTCTTGCTTTCCGGCTTCGCTTGGCGGTGGCACCAGAACCGCCGGGCGGGTTTTTGATTACCGTGCCAGGTATGGAGATCCGGGAGTTCACCGAAGACGACTGGGCGCGGGTCTGGCCGATCGTGCGCGAAGTCGTGCGGGCGGCGGACACGTACACCTACGACCCGAACCTCACCGAGGACGACGCCCGCAGGACATGGGTCGAGAAGCCGCCGGGCCGGACGGTGGTCGCCGTCGAGGGCGGCCGCGTGCTCGGCACGGCCAAGATGGGGCCGAACCGCGGCGGGCCCGGGTCCCATGTGGCGACGGCCAGTTTCATGGTGGACAAGGACGTTCGCGGCAAGGGCGTCGGCGGTGCGCTGTGCGCGGACGCCCTGGATTGGGCCAGGGAACAGGGTTTCGCGGGTATGCAGTTCAACGCGGTCGCCGAGTCGAACGTCGCCGGAATCCGGATCTACGAACGGCTCGGGTTCGAGATCGTCGGCACGGTGCCGGGCGCGTTCGAGCACCCGGCGCTGGGGCGCATCGGGTTGCACGTCATGTACCGCGACTTCGGCCGAGGCTGAGCGTCAGCCTTCGACGAGTTCCCAAGGGGCGCCGGCGCTCGGCCGGTCGTACACCTGGCCGGGCGCGGCGCTCAGCACCAGCGCGACGTCCGGGTACAGCGTGACGGCGTGTTCCATCTCGAGCGCCTCGACCTCGAAGTCCTCGTTCTCCGGGACCTGGAAGCCGACGAGCAGCCAGCTTCCGTCGGCCTCGCGGACGACCTGCCGTACGGCGCGGGCCGGCGCGGCGGGGTCGGTGGGGATCTCGGCGAGTTCGGTGCTCACGTGGACTTCCTCCAGCGGCGAGCCGGGATGCGTCCACGCGGCGAGGCGGGCGGCACGCACGAGGAGGTCTTCCTCGTCGTCGTCCGAGTCGGCGACCGAGCTCAGCAGCCACGTACGCCGTTCCGGATCCCAGTCGGCGGCCATCCCGGTGGGGAGGCCGGCCAGCGCGCCGATCTCCGGGATGAGCTCCACCGCTTCCCGCAGGGGCAGCGCGCCGAACGCGTCCTTGTTCTCCTCCATGTCCTCGGAGAACTCGTTGCCGTCGCTGATGAACCAGTCACCGTCGTCGTCCAGGACGACGAACGCGAGGTTCGACGGGTCCTCCACCAGCGACCGGGAGATGATCACCGGCGACTCGGGATCCTGACTCAGCGGCCAGTTCTCGCTCGACATGCTGGGCTCCCAACGGGGTTGTCCGGCTGTGGGGCCCCATCCCACCATCTCCGGCGAGCCCGTCGCGCACCGGACCGGCGGAAGGTCATTCGCTGAGGTCGTACTCGTCGACGTCGAGCGCGGCGGCCGCTTCGGTGAGGAACGCGAGCACGGCAGGCGAGAGGTGCCAGCCGAATTCCTCGCCGCCGTCACGGTGATGGAAGTAGCGCACCACTTGCAGCACCGCGCTCGCGCCTTCGTCCACCAGCCGCCGGATTTCCGGGCGGACCGGGGCGAGCCTGCCGATCACGCTCTCGATCTGGTCGTCGACCGGTTCCGAACCGCGATGCGTCACCTTCCAGGCGTGCATCCGCGGCAACCGATGTTCGGCGGAGCGCGACCCCAGTACCAGGACCTCGTCGGGCTCCATGCCGAGCCGCGCGGTGATCTCCCCGGCGGACACGGTTTCGCTCTTCAAGGCGAAGTAGCAGTACTGGTGGACCTTCATACGCCCGGGACCCTAGCTTTCGGGCAGGCTGACCAGGTGAAACGTGATCAATCGCTTATCGAACGTCTCACCGAAGCCGTGGCGCGCATCCATCGTGGACTCAACCGGCGACGGCTGGGCGCTCTTGGAAGTCCCCGTTAAGCGGTGGCTGCTCCAGGGCGTCGCCCAATAGTCTGGAAAGTCCGATACCGAGCTGGGGATGGACGATGCTGACCGGTGAACTGATCCGCTTGCGCCCGCTGGAACCCGAGGACGCGGACACGCTGTGGCGCTGGCACAACGACCAGGAGGTCACGCGCTGGCTGCCCGCGGACCACCCGGAATCCCTCGCCCAGATCCGCGAGCGCTTCGCCCGCCGGAAGCCCAACAGCTTCAGCCAGGTGAACTTCGCGATCGAGAGCCTCGCCGTCGGCACGCTGATCGGCACCTGCACCCTGCGCGACGCCAACCCGGAGCAGGGCCGCGCGGAGCTCGACATCTATCTCGGCGAGAAGGACCACTGGGGCGGCGGCTACGGCACCGACGCCATGCGCACGCTCTGCCGCTACGGCTTCGACATGATGCGGCTGCACATGATCGCGCTGTGGGTCGTGGTCGACAACGAGGCGGCGATCCACATCTACAAGAAGATCGGGTTCCAGGTGGACGGCAGGCATCGGCAGTCGTTCCGCGGCCAGAACGGCGAGTGGCACGACGAGTACCTGATGAGCCTGCTCGAAGGGGAACTCCGCTAGTCGCCCAGTCCTTTCGTGAGCCTGGCGGGTGCCTTCATCCGCCAGGCCTCCTCGATGAGCTCACGCAACTGCGCCTTCTCCACCTTCTCCAGGTCGACGAGGATCGCGCCGTAGCCGTCGTAATGCGGCGTGGTGAAGTACGCGGGGTCACCGGAGGCCAGCAGGGCCTCCTTCTCCGCGTGCTCGCACAGCAGCATCAGCCCGCCCTCGGCCTCGGTGCGCAGCCGGGCGAAGTTCTTGCCCGCGACCTTGAGCGACGGCGTGCGGTACGAAGTGGACTCCTCGACCTCCGGCAGCCTGCCCGCCAGGTCCACGACTTCTTGCCAGGTCGTCATGGCGGACATTGTGCCCTGGGTCACTGACAAAACCACCCCGCAGACGCCATGAAAGGTCCCTTCCTCGCGAAATTCGCAAGGAAGGGACCTCTCATGGCACTCGCGAGGGCTACGGCAGGACGGTGATCCGGTCCGCGGGCGGCGGCGCGATGCCCGGGTGCGCCCCGAAGTACGCGATCAGCGCGTCCAGGTCCACCGGACCACCCGACAGGTTGGTCCCCTTCGTGAACTCGGTGAAGCCATCGCCACCGGCGGCGAGGAAGTTGTTCACCGAGACGCGGTACGACGCCGCCGGGTCGATCGGCGCGCCGTCGAGCGTCAGGTTCGAAACGCGCGAACCCTGGGCCGCCGACGCCGAGTACGAGTACTTCAGCGACTTCGAGATCTGCAGCGTGCGCACGACCCCGTTGGCCTGCCACTGCTGTTCGAGCACGCTCTTCAGGTTCGCCCCGGTGAGTGTGATCGTCTGCATGATGTTCGCGAACGGCTGGACGGCGAACGCTTCGCCGTAGGTCACGACACCGTCGCCCTCGCCGGCGGGCGAGGACGCGAAGGTGAAGTCCGTACGGATGCCGCCGGGATTCGTCATCGCGATCTGCGCGCCGTTCGGCTTCGTGGCCTCGAGCTGGGCGTCGGCGATGACGTCGCCCAGCGGGGACTCACCGGAGGCCGCGCCCTTGGCGACCAGGTCCGCGGTGATGGTGCCGACGGCCTTGTTCGCGATCGGCGCCGCTTTGGTCTTCGCCTCGTCGATCAGCTTCACCACGTCGGCGTCCGGCGTGACGTCCCGGGTGACGATCTGGTTGTGCGCCTTGGTCTCGCCACGGACGACGTCGCGGGTGCGGCGGTCGATCTTCAGGTCGACGACCGACAGCAGACGGCCGAACGACGCGCCCTGGATCACCGGACGCGGCTGCCCCGCGGGATCGTTGATCACGCAGTTGTACTGCTGGTGGCTGTGCCCGGTGAAGATGGCGTCCACTGTGGACGTCACCTTCTGCGCGATGGCGGTCGCGGCGCCCGGCTTGACCTTGCATTCGTCCGGACCGGCGGTCTCGGAGTTGTCGCCCTGGTGCAGCAGCACGACCTGCGCCTTGACGCCGATCATGTCGAGCAGCTTGGCGGTGCGGTCGATGGCCTGGACCTCTTCGCCGAACTTGAGGCCCTTGATCGCCTCCGGGGTGACGACCTGCGGCAGATCCTTCAGCGTCGCGCCGATGACACCGATCGGGACGCCGCCGGAGAACTCGATGCTGAACGGCAGCAACGCGGGGAGGCCGTTCTCGTAGTACACATTGGACCCGAGGAAGGGGAAGTTCGCGCCCTTGAACGACTCGCGGAACTGGCAGCCGTCGGTGGGGTGGCAGCCGCCGTGCTGCATCCGGCGGAGTTCCTTGAGACCCTCGTCGAATTCGTGGTTGCCCACCACGGAAGCCCGCACACCGAGCCGGTTCAGCAGTTCGACGGTCGGCTCGTCGTGGAACAGCGCCGAGATCACCGGCGACGCGCCGATGCTGTCACCAGCCGACAGGACGACCGAGTTGGGCGCTTCGCCGCGAAGCTTCTTCAGGTGCGTCGCGAGGTAGGCGGCGCCGCCCGCGTTGACGGTATTGCCGTCGGGCAGCGTGACACGACCGCTCGAACCGGACGGCGGTTCGAGGTTGCCGTGCAGGTCGTTGAACGTGATCAGCCGGACGTCGGTGGTCGCCGGCGCGGCGGACGCGGGCGCGGCGACGGCGGCCAGCGCGGTCAGCGCGGCACCGGCGACGACGGCCAGCCGGGTGGTGAGCTTCATTCCTGGGTGCACGGCGGAGGAGTCTGCCTGGCGGATTTGACGATCACCAGAGGAGATAGCCGGACGATAAGCAAACGTCACATGGCACGCGAACTGCCGTCGAGCAGTACCCGCGCGACCAGTTCGGGCTCGTCGTTCATCGGCACGTGCCCGCATCCGGGCAGCACCAGCAGCTCGGCCTCCGGTGCGATCCGGCGCAGTTCGGCGGCCTTCGGGCGGGCGAGGATACGGTCGCGTTCCGCCCACGCGATGGTCACCGGGAGGTCCCGGACGACGCCGTAACCGCCGGAGTGCGGTCGAAGACGACGTTGTCCATCCCGCGAGGTTGAGCTATTTACTACTACCGGCGGTAACAGGTAAATAAAGACGTTCACGCCGCCGGGTGACGTCGTTCGGCATCGGCTCCAGTTCACCCGTCGCGAGGAATCCGAGCTTCAGGTACAACCGCCGCGCCCGGTCGTTGTCCTCCGCGACGTGCAGCCACACCTCGCGCGCGCCGTCGTCCTCGGCGGCCGACCGCACCTCGCCCATCAGCCTGGTGCCCAGCCCCTGGCCTCGGGCTTCGGGCGCGACCCACATCGAGTAGAGGATCCAGCCGTCGTCCCGCGCCCGTCCGGCGACGAGACCCACCACGCGCCCGTCGTCAAAGGCGGCGAACCAGGCGTCGCCTGCCAGCTTCGCGAGCCACTCCTCGTCGGATTGCGCGCTTTCGGCCGCGGCGACCGAGCCGTAGTTCTCGGGGGTGTCCGTCAGGGCACGCAGGCGGACCTCGCGGAAGACCTCGAGGTCCGCGGGGACGAGCCGTCGAACGAGCAGCATCCGGGCAGAATCCCACGTCGGCAGGCTGATCGGGGAACGAATATCGCCGATCGGCCAAGATCGGGGTCGGCCACTCGGCCGATCCGGCCCCGGCCGCCGCGGCCCTTCGACCGAAGTGGCGGGCCCCTCGTGATCCATAACGTCGAGGTCATGACGAACGCACAGGTCACCGCCCTGCAGTACGGCTTGATCGGTTTCTTCGCACTCTGGGCGACGGTGCTGATCCCGCAGCTGATCGTCCTGCACGCGCGGCACGGCCGGATGCGGCTTCGTCCCGTCCTGACCACGGCCGCCGTGCTGCTCTACGCGACGATGACCTTGGCGGTGACCTTCCTGCCGCTGCCCGGCCCCGGCGTCAAACGGCTGAGCCAGACCGTGCAGCTGAACCCGTTCCAGTGGATCGCCGACATCCACACCGAGCTGCTCAAGCACGGGCTGCCCATGGCCGACTGGTTCACCACGCAGACCTTCCAGCAGGCGACCATGAACGTGCTGCTGTTCGTCCCGCTCGGGTTCTTCGCCAGGACGCTCTGGAAGCGCGGCCTCATCGGCACGACGCTGATCGGTCTCGCCGCTTCGCTGCTGATCGAGATCACGCAGCTGACCGCGAATTTCGGGACCGCGCCCTACGTCTACCGGATCTTCGACGTCGACGACCTGCTCAACAACACCGGTGGCGCGATGCTCGGCTGGATCGCCGGGGCCCTGCTGCTCAGCCTCGTCCGGAAGCCCGTTCCCTCAACGGTCGAGCTTCAGCTTCCGCGCCGCGAGCGAGTCGACCTCGCCCAGATCCGCTAGCCTCGCCTGCCGTCGCTCGGCCGCGCGCCGCGCGGCCCGCCGGTCTTCCGCGATCACCAGCACGGTGGCCACCACGAAGATCAACGCGACCAGGCCGAGGATGAGCGAGAGCTGCAAAACGCCTCCTCGATGACGACCTTGTGTGCGAGATCACAAACAGTACGCACATCGTGGTGAGTTGACCACCCCTTGAGACGATCGATCGTGTCCTGAGTCACCGATCGACTCAGGGAGACTGGTCGGGTGAGGACGAAACCGACCAAGGACGAGCTGGCCGCCGCCTACGGCAAGATCATCGACGACGTCATCGCGCCGGATCTGGACGTGCTGTTCTGCGGCATCAACCCCGGCCTCTACTCGGGCGCACTCGGCCTGCACTTCGCCCGGCCGGGGAACCGGTTCTGGCCCGCCCTGTATCGCGGCGGCTTCACCCCGCAACTGCTCGACCCCAGCGAGCAGGACGAACTGCTCAGCCTCGGTCTCGGCATCACGAACGTCGTCGCGCGGACGACGGCACGGGCCGACGAGCTGACGCCGGACGAATTTCGCGAAGGCGGGAGGCTCCTCGCGGCGAGGGTCGCCGAATTCCGGCCACGCTGGCTCGCGGTGGTCGGGATCACGGCGTTCCGGACGGCGTTCGGCCTGCCGAAGGCGAAGATCGGTCCCCAGGACGGCGAGATCGGCGGGGCGCGGGTCTGGGTACTGCCGAATCCGAGCGGGCTGAACGCGCATTGGACGCCCGCGGCCCTAGGGGACGAATTCGGCCGCCTACGCGCCGAAGTCCACTCTGAGTAGCGAACGCGTCGACATCTTCCGTCGGCGCGCTCATTCGAGCAAGAGATCCACGACCAGCTGATACGCAGAGTTTGCTGCGACGAGGCGATACATCTATGAGGGGGATATCGCGTCACGTGCTCCGGCCTCCCGACTCGTACTAGTTACGAGGTGTCATCTCTGTCCGGTCCCGCAGGGGGGACCGGTTGGCGAGGGCGACCATGCCGGGGGGCAGTGGTCGCCGAATGGACTTCCGAGTCCTCTCGTCCGGAGATGGCGGGCAGGAAAACGGAGGGGTCCGTGATGCGAAGCATCGAGCCGAACCGAATGCAGGCCGGCAGGCCTGGTGGATTGTCGCCGGGCGGCCGCGGCCTCGGCGTGGCCGCCGTCGATCCGATCCCGATCTTCTGCGAGGGATTGAGCTCGCTGGTCCACCGCACGCCGGGGCTGCAGTGGCTCGGGCACGCGGCGAGCCACCACGCCGCGCTCCAGCTGTGCGAACAGCTCAAACCGGACGTCATCGTGCTGGATTCGGCGCTCGACCCGAACTGCCATCTGTCCCGCCTGCTCAGCGGCGGCGACCCGGCGCTGGTCATCATCACGATGATCAGAGACACGAATCGCACCCAGCAGTACCTCGCGGCGGCGATCGCGGCGGGCGTGCACGCGATCGTGCCGCGGGCGACCGACGGACGGCATCTGGCCGAGGCGATCCGGCGCGCGCACAGCGACCGCCGCTACATCGACCCGACGCTGGCGGCGCTGACAGCGCGGCCGAAGCGCCAGCCTGTGCTCCCGAAGCCGGGCGACGCCCCCAAACCGGCGACCGCGCGCGGCCTGATGCCGCTGTCCCGCCGCGAGTACCAGGTCCTGCAACTGGTGGCCGAGGGGCTGGAGAACTCGGGGATCGCGAAGATCCTGTTCCTGTCCGTGGAAACCGTGCGGACGCACGTCAAGAGCATCCTGCGCAAGCTTTCGGCCCGCGACCGCACACACGCGGTGACAATCGCGTTCCGCTCCGGCATCCTGGTCACGAATCCCGACGACGCGCACAGCCCGGCCGAGGTGCCCGCGGCCACTTCGATCGCGCCGTCATCCCGCTGAACCGGCACCGCGACCCCCCATATTGCTGATTTCCACATCACAACAGTGGCCATTCACTTGCCGCCGGTTACCCACAGGTAATATCCTGATGTTACCGGCGAGTAGGGACGTGTGCCCGGCCGGGGAGCCGAACACATTGGAGTGACGAAATGGGCCACTACAAGAGCAACGTCCGAGACCTGGAGTTCAACCTCTTCGAGGTCCTCGGCGTGCAGGACCGCCTCGGCAAGGGCGTCCTCGCGGAATCCGACGAGGAGACCGCCCGCGGCGTGCTGACCGAGCTGAACAAGCTCGCTTCCGGTCCCCTCGCCGACTCGTACGCCGACGCGGACCGCAACCCGCCGGTGTACGACCCGAAGACCTTCTCGGTGAAGATCCCCGAGTCGTTCAAGAAGAGCTACCAGGCGCTGATGGACGGCGAATGGTGGCGGCTGGGCCTGCCGAACGAGCTGGGCGGCTTCGGCCTGCCCCCGACCGTGCAGTGGGCCGCGGCCGAGCTGATCCTCGGTGCCAACGCGCCGCTGTTCATGTACATGGCGGGCCCGAACTTCGCCGGCATCGTCGACAAGAACGGCACCGACGAGCAGAAGCGCTGGGCGCAGATCATGATCGACCGCGGCTGGGGCGCCACCATGGTGCTCACCGAGCCGGACGCCGGTTCCGACGTCGGCGCCGGCCGCGCCAAGGCCGTCAAGCAGGAGGACGGCTCCTGGCACATCGACGGCGTGAAGCGGTTCATCACCTCGGCCGAGAACGACATGGTCGAGAACATCATGCACCTGGTGCTGGCCCGCCCCGAGGGTCCCGGCATCGAGACCCGCCCCGGCACGAAGGGCCTTTCGCTCTTCCTGGTGCCGAAGTTCCACTTCGACGGCGAGACCGGTGAGCTGGGCGAGCGCAACGGCGCCTTCGTCACCAACGTCGAGCACAAGATGGGCATCAAGGCCTCCACCACCTGCGAGCTGACCTTCGGCCAGCACGGCACCCCCGCCAAGGGCTGGCTGCTCGGCGAGGTGCACGACGGCATCGCGCAGATGTTCCAGGTCATCGAGTACGCCCGCATGATGGTCGGCACGAAGGCCATCGCGACGCTCTCGACCGGCTACCTCAACGCGCTCGAGTACGCCAAGGAGCGCGTCCAGGGTTCGGACCTGCCGAACATGCTGAACAAGGCCGCGCCGCGCGTCACCATCACCCACCACCCGGACGTCCGCCGTTCGCTGATGCTGCAGAAGGCGTACGCCGAGGGCCTGCGCGCGGTGTACCTCTACACGGCGACCTTCCAGGACCAGGTGTGGACCGGCGAGGGCGACGAGGCTTCGCAGAAGATCGCGCACGGCGTCAACGACCTGCTGCTGCCGATCGTCAAGGGCGTCGGCTCCGAGCGCGCGACCGAGCAGCTCGTGCAGTCGCTGCAGACCCTCGGCGGGTCGGGCTTCCTGCAGGACTACCCGATCGAGCAGTACATCCGTGACGCGAAGATCGACTCGCTGTACGAAGGCACCACGGCCATCCAGTCGCTGGACTTCTTCTTCCGCAAGATCGTGCGCGACAAGGGTGCTTCGCTGGCCTACGTCGCCGGGGAGATCACGAAGACCATCGAGTCGGAGATCGGCAACGGGCGGCTCAAGAACGAGCGCGGTCTGCTCAAGCAGGCGCTCGAGGACACTCAGGGCATGCTCGGCTCGCTGATCGGCTACCTGACCTCGTCGCAGGAAGACCCGCAGAACATCAACAAGGTCGGCCAGCACACGGTCCGCCTGCTGATGTCGGTCGGCGACCTGCTCATCGGCTGGCAGCTCATCAAGCACGCCGAGGTCGCCATCGGCAAGCTCGACGCGGGCGCGTCGGCGAAGGACGTCCCGTTCTACGAGGGCAAGCTCGCCGTGGCGTCGTTCTTCGCGAAGAGCGTGCTGCCGGAGCTGACGTCGCGCCGCGCGATCGTCGAGGCCGCGGACAACAGCCTCATGGAAATCCCCGAAGCCGCGTTCTAAACGGTTTCGTGACGAAGAGCCCTCTCCGGCCAGGAGAGGGCTCTTCGTGGTTTCGAGGGGGTTTTCCGGGGGAATGTCCGTGCTGAGTCCGCCCCTCGGCGGAGACCTCGGCAAAGGAGTCTCAATGACAGTCACCGGCATCATCACGGCGATCGTGGTCGGTTTGATCCTCGGGGTGCTCGGCAGGTTCTTCGCCCCCGGCAAACAGTCCATCCCGATCTGGCTGACCATCGTCGTCGGTATCGTCGCCGCCTTCATCGGAACCGCGATCGCCCGTGGGCTCGGCTACGCGGACACGAAGGGTTTCGACTGGCTCGAACTCATCACCCAGATCGTCATCGCCGGTATCGGGGTCACCCTGGCCGCGAACCTCTACGGACGTCGCGGTGTCACCCGGTAAGGGGTCTTGAGGCGCGACGAGCCGGTTTCGGTGTCACCGTGGGTTCACTCGATTCTCCAGCGAAGGAGGGACCATGTTGGGTGGCCTTTGGGGCATCATCACCACGATCGTGGTCGGGCTGATCCTCGGCGTCATCGGCCGGATGATCGCGCCCGGCGATCAGAAGATCCCGATGTGGCTGACGATCGTCGTCGGCATCGTCGCCGCGTTCATCGGCAACTGGCTGGCCGGCGTGTTCGGCGTCCGTGACACCGCGGGCATCGACTGGATCCGGCACGCCTTCCAGGTCGGCGCGGCCATCGTCGGCGTCATCGCCGCGGCCGCGATCTACGCCAAGGTCAAGGGCGGCCACCGCGCCGCCACCTGACCGAGGACTACGGTCGGCCCCTGTGACCACTCGACTCGAACTCGGTGGCCAGGGGCTGACCTCCCTGCCCGATATCTCCCTCTCGCCGGCGCTGGAGTACCTGGACCTGTACGACAACCGGCTCACGTCCGTTCCCGACGAGCTGTGGTCGCTGTCCGAACTCCGCGTGCTGAATCTCGCCACCAACCGGCTGACCTCCGTCTCGCCTTCGATCGGCGCCTTGCGGAAGCTGCACACGCTGGACCTGGGACACAACGAATTCTCCGCCCTGCCGGACGAGATCGGTGAGCTTTCCGGACTGACCGAATACCTCTACGTGAGCGACAACCGGCTGACCGAGTTCCCCGCCGCGCTGTGCTCGCTCGGGCGGCTGAAATACCTGGGGTGCACGGACAATCGGATCGCCACACTCCCCGACGACCTGTCCGGGCTCGCCTCGCTGCGCGAGTTCCGCTTGTACGGCAACGGTTTGACTGAAATACCGGAGTCGATGGGGACGCTTTCCGCGCTGCGCGAGCTGCATCTGCGGAAGAACCGGCTGACCTCCCTGCCGTCCTCGATCGGCGACCTGAGCGAGTTGCGTCAGCTGGACCTGCGGGAGAACCGGCTCACCTCACTGCCGGAATCCCTCACCCGGCTGTCCAAATTGGACAAACTGGATCTGCGGTGGAACAAGGAACTGCGAGAGCCTCCGTGGCTCGCGGACTTCGAAGCGCGAGGCTGCATGGTGCTGCGGTGAAGCTCAGCCGCAGATGATCGCGGGCCTCGGCGAGTAGGTCGCGTTACGGGTCTCCCGGCGAACCTCCGTACCGGTGACGACGTCGACGAGGACGCGGGTGTCCGAGGTACCGAACCCGGCCGCGCCGGGATCCGGGACGCAGCCGGGCCCCGAGCCCATCTGCACCGGCTGGGGGACGTAGGAGTGCCGTTCGCCGCCGACGCTCTGCACGGAAAACCGTTTCGTGCCCCAGATCCGCACCGTCACCGAGCCGTTGGCGGGGATCACCTGGATCGCGATCCCCGTCGGGGCGTCGTTGACGATCTGCAGCTCGACCGGCGAACCGTCGGCGTTGATCGCCTTGGCGTCGCGCGCGACCGGATACCGGTCCAGGTAGTGGTCGTGCTCCAGATGACCGCCGTCGGCGAGGCCCGCCAGGTACGCGGCGTTGTAGAGCGTCGTCGCGAGCTGGGAGACACCGCCGCCCACCACGACCGGCCCGGTGCCGTCCTCGTTCACCGGGGCGGGGACGTAGCCCGCGTCCGCCGTCCTCGGCCCGGACCGCGCGCCGAGGCTGAACCGCTCGTTCGGCTTCACGATGGCGCCGGAGACGCTGGTGGCCAGCGTTTGCACGTTCGTCATCGACGGCCCGCTCAGGCCCGACGTGGTGAACTCGCCGATGACCTCCTTGATGCCGAGGACGTTCGCCGCCTCGGTGCTGACGGCCGGGCTGCTGGCGTCGTAGACCGCTTTCAGCTCCCGCTCGTCGCTCTTGGCGAGCGTCGAGGTCAGCGAGGAGAACGTGAGGTCCCAGTTGACCTTCCTCGCGTCCTTCGACGGCTGGACCGCCGGCCTGTCGCCGACGAAGACGATCTGCGCGTCCGCCCCGTCGGTCTCGGTCTCCTTGAGCTGCGGCTGCGCGGCCGCCCGCAGTTTGCCCTGGTCGATACGCACTTCGAGGTTGCCGTCGTCGCGCGCGGCGAACTGGAAGGAACGTGCGATCACGTCCGGTTTCAGCGTCGCGTCCTTGCCTTCACCGCGGATGACCAGCGGCTTCGCGACGGCCGGGACGACGATCTTGACGAGCGCCGCGTGCACCCCCGGCGAAGTCGCCTTCACCGGCGCGACGTTCACCTTGAACTCGACACCGTTGTCGCTCAGCCAGCCGTCGGTGACCGCGGTGACGGCCTCCTTGACGTCGGCGAGCGTCTGCCCGTTCCGCGGTTCGACCGCGGCCGGGACGACACCGCCGTCGGTGCCCGCGACCGGCTGGAAGGTGATGTTCCCTTCGACCGGCGGGCGGTTCAGCTTCGTGGCGGCGAGGTCCGAGACGGCCTTTTCGAGCTTCGGCGCGTCGGTCCAGGTGACGACGCCGACCTCGCGGCTGCTGAAGAACGACATCAGCCGCGTGTACGGGCTCAGCGGCTGGTGACCGGCGCGCCCCAGGGTCTGGGGCCAGTCCAGGCCGAGGCCGGACGACGTCGGGTACAGGACCGTGCGGACGTCCCCCGCCCGCACCCGGACCGGCTCGATCAGCCTCGGCTCCAGCTCACGGCGAAGCTTCGACTCGGCCTCCTTGTGCGTGAGACCGCCGACGTCGATCCCCGCGACCGTGACACCGCGCGGGACGTCTCCGGCGCTGACGATCAGATCGACCGCGTACGCCAGCACGAACAGGCCCATGAGCACGCCGGTGACCATGAGGGCCTTGCCGAGCCGCCTGCGGAACTTCGACGCGGGCGTCTGCGGCGGATGGACCACCCTGTCGCCCTCGAAGAGCTCGTCCACCAGGCCCTGGTCGGGGTCCGGGAGGAGATCGTCGGTGAACGGGTCGGCACCCGGCTCGTCATGGTCTTCGCGCACCGCCCCTCCCGTGGCTCGAGCTACAGGTACAACCCCGTGCCGTGTTCGGTCCGTTCGGTCGCCACGGCGTGGATGTCGCGTTCCCGCATCACCAGGTGCCCCTCGCCCTGGATCTCGACCTCGTGCTGGTCGTCCGGGTTGAACAGCACACGGTCGCCGGTCTTGACGTTCCGCACACTGTTGCCCACGCCCAGTACATCACCCCACGCGAGCCGCCGCGCCACTTGCGCGGTGGCGGGGATGACGATGCCGCCGGAACTTCGGCGCTCCCCGTCCTCGGGGGACAGCTTCACGAGCACCCTGTCCTGCAGCATCTGAATCTCGAGTTTCGGCCGATCTGACACGAGTACGACTCTACTTACCCGGGTCGCCGGCCATGACCAGGCTCAGCACGCTTTCTCCGCCGTTTTCGAACCGCACCGGCACGCCCCAGTCCTGCCGGGTGATGCGGCAGGCGGGATGCTCGCCGCCGTCATCACAGCTCGCCGCCTGCGCGACGACCTGCAGCACGCCTCCGGTGACGCCCTCGGCGAAGCGGAGCTTGCGGAACAGGTCCGTGCCCACTCCGGCGCCGTCGGCGAGCAGCTCCGGCGGCGACGCGCTGATCTCCAGCCGTGTCGACGGGCCGAACCGGTCGTCGAGCTTCTCGCCGGGCGGCGGGGTGAAGACGACGGAGAACTCCAGCTCACCCGGCGCCAGCACGGTCGGCGGACGGCGGACCGCGTGCGCGTCCCCGGCCACGGCCTGCTCACCGAGCGGCACCGGCCCGATCCGGCCGCCCGCCGACTCGACGACCAGCAGTTCGCCGTCGTGCACCAGCAGACCGGACGGCTCCGCGAGCCCGGTCGCGAGCGTGGTCACCTGGCGGGTGAGCGGGTCGTAGCGGCGGATGGCGCCGTTGTAGGTGTCGGCGATCGCGACGGTGTCGCCGGGCAGCACCGCGAGGCCGAGCGGATGCTGCAGGAGCGCTTTGTCGGCGGATCCGTCGACGTGGCCGAAGGAGAACAGGTCGACGCCGACCGCGGTGTGCACGGTGAACGTCTCGCCCTCGGGCTGGATCCAGCGCAGCGCCGACGTCTCCGCGTCCGCGAGCCACAGCTTCTGCCCATGGGGCGTCAGACCGGACGTCTGCGCGAAGAACGCTTCGTGGACGTCGCCGTCACGCAGACCCTCGACGGTTGTGCCCGCGAAGCGGCGAATGGTGCCCGAGACCGGCTCAAACACGCTCAGCGTGTGGTTGCCAGCCATGGCGACCACGACGCCGCCAGCGGGGCCCCACCAGGCGACGTCCCAGGGGCTGGTGAGGTCGATGTCGAGCGCCTTGCCGGTGTCGACGCCGTCGCGCCACTGGCGGCCGGTGCCGGCGACCGTGGAGACCTCGCCGGTGATCAGGTCGATACCGCGCAGCCGGTGCCCGGCCGTGTCGGCGACGACGGCGTGATAGCCCGCACGCTCGGCGACCTCGTACGGCAACAGGGTGATCCCGGACGGCTCGGTGAAACTCGCCAGGTCGAACGGACCGTCCTGCGCGCCACGCTCTCCGCTGCCGAAGCGGCGGATGATCGTCTCGCCGTCGGACGCGAACTCGACGATGGAGTGGTTGCCGGTGTCGGCGACCAGGATGCGGCCTTCGGCGGTGGTGACAGCCTTGCTCGGGAACCGCAGCTCGGTGCGCTGCTCCTCGGCCGGCACGTACGGGCTACCGCCGCGGCGCAGTGTGCCCTTGGCCTCGTGGGTCGCGACGAGATCGGCGATCACCCGGCGCAGCGCCTCGGCGTGCCCCTCGCCGGCGGCGACGTGGACGACGTACCCCTCGGGGTCGACGACGACCAGCGTCGGCCACGCCTTGACGGCGTATTGCGACCAGGTGGCCATCTTCGGATCGTTGAGGACCGGGTGGTGCACCTCGTAGCGCCGCACGGCGGCTTCGATCGCGGCCGCCTCACCCTCGTGCAGGAACTTGGGCGAATGCACGCCGATGGTCACCAGGACGTCGGCGAACTCGGCCTCCAGCGGGCGCAGCTCGTCCAGCACGTGCAGGCAGTTGACGCAGCCGCTGGTCCAGAAGTCCAGCAGGACGACGCGGCCGCGCAGCCCGGCGAGTGTGATCCGCTCGCCGCCGGTGTTGAGCCACCCGTCACCGGCGAGCTCTGGCGCGCGCACGCGGGACTGCGTTCGTGGGGAAGTCACGACATGAGTGAACTACACCGATCGCCGCTCTGTTCCGAGGTCCAGGCGTTGAGAGGGCGAGCTCACCCCTCGGGAGGAGCCTCATGTGGGTGATGAGGGAGTGGTGTTAAAAGGGAAGGCGCCTTCGCGTTGCGCAATTTAGGCTCGAACACATGTCCACTGTTGAGCACGCCTTCACCATCGAGGAGGCACACGACCTCCAGGCGAGCTTGGCCGAACCCGTGCGTCCCGGGTTGAGCGAGGCCGAGCTCGACGACGTCGAAGCCCGCTTCGGCTTCCGGTTCGCCGCCGACCACCGCACCTTCTTGTCAGCCGGGGTGCCGATCGGCGACCGCTGGCCGGACTGGCGCTGCGGCAACCCCGACCAGCTGCGGAAACGCCTGGACTGGCCGGTCGACGGGGTGCTGTACGACGTCGAACACAACGGCTTCTGGCTGCCGGACTGGGGCATGCGCCCGATCGACCTCGCCGACGCGCTTTCGCGGGCCCGCTCGCAGCTGGCGCTCGCCCCGCAACTGGTGCCCGTCTGCGGGCATCGGTATCTGCCCGGGATCGCCGGGAGCACGGGATATCCGGTGCTGTCGGTGTATCAGACCGACATCGTCTACTACGGCTACGACCTGCGGGGATACCTGCGGCACGACTTCTGCGGCCAGCCGCTGGGGCCGCCGCCGGCGGACGGGCCGCGGCACGTCGAGTTCTGGTCGCGGTTCCTCGAGTGAGCGGCTTGGGCGTTGCGTCGCTGCCCCCAATGTGGCATTGGGGACGCTGGATGTCTCCGATGTGGCATTGGGGGCATCAGCCCTGCCGGGCAGCGGCAGCTCGGGACCGCGGCAAGGATCGATGAACGGACCGTTCATGTCTTGAGTTTGCGCGGTTCGACCACTACATGTGGTTGCTTCACGCGCGAGCTGTCACCACATGTGCCCCTGGTGGTAGCAAAGGTCCCTTGCTCTTTTCGGTGATTTGGGACTCGCCGTGGTATGGGGTCAGGACTCGGCGGCGACCTTCAGCCGGGCCAGCGTCGCGGCGATGTTCGCCCGGTTGGCGTCGTCCCGCTTCCAGACCCCGGTGAACAGCGACGTCGGCCCGCGAAGCCAGCCCGGCCGCCGGTCCCACGTGCTTTCGACGGCCACACAGCCGTCACCCGAAGCCTCGATGTCGTACTGCCAGCGCGCGACGGGAAGCCCCGCGAAAGTGGTCACCTCGAACGCGAACCGCTTGCCCTCGTCGGCGTCCGTGATCGTCGAGAGAGTGCTCCAACGACGGATCCCGTGGCGATTGCGGCCGCGGAACTTGGCGCCGACGGCAGGCTCCTTCGCCGCACCGACCCAGCGGTGCCCTTCGTATTCCTCGGCCATGCCCGCGAGCGCGCCCGGGTCGCTGACCAGGGCGTACACCTTCTCGGGCGGGGCGGCGATCGCAATCTCACCGGTGGCGCTGGGCTCCGTCATGACGTACCTCCGTACTGAGGGTATGTGAAATACCCTCAGTTGTCGCGGCGGAGCATGCGGCTTATGCCTGCCGCCACCGTCGTCGCCAGCACCCAGCCCGAAGCGGTGAACCCGGCCGCGACCCAGTTGTCCATGCCGTGCATGTACCAGCGCGACTTGTTGCCGAAGTCGACGATCGGGACCAGCAGGTCGATCGTGTACAGCACCGGATTCCACTGCAGTCCGGTGTCGTCCTGGTTGACGAGGCACCGCGGCCCGCTCACCGTGAGCTTCGGATTGGTGATGCAGTCGTCGACGCCGAGCCCGAACCACAGGCTGCCCAGCACGAGCAGCGTCAGCAGCCAGCCGAGCGCACGCACCGGACGGAAGCCGTAGCCGACCATCGACCGCTGCAACCAGCTCCACACGTGCACGCCGGGCCCGAAGAACTTGAAGCCCTTCGCGAGCGCCTCGTACCGGAACTGCTGTTTCTTCAGCAGCACCGTGGACGCGTGCTCTTCATTACCGGACGCGCGCAGCGTCGCCGCCAGCTGGTCGTACGGCCCCGGCCGGTAACCGTCCATCGCCTTGCGCAGCAACACGATCCGATGGTCGATCGCCCGGTCGTCGTCGAGCGCGATGTCCTCCTGCAGCGCGTCGTACCGGAAATCCTCCAGCTCGATCCCCGTCGCCGACGCCCAGAACGCCTCGTTGTCGCCCAGCGTCCCGCAATGCGCCCGCCGCAGCACGATCCGGCCGTCCGGCGGAACGGCGGGTGTGAGCAGGAATTCGTCGGCCGACACATCACTGCCGTCGAGCGCGATCCCATGCTGTGGCAGGGAACCGAGCCGCGCACCGCGGAAGTCGACGCGTCGCGCGACCTGCGCGCCGTCGAGGTTGACCCCGCCCTGCGCGACGAACGGACGTTCCTTGTTCTCGGTGAGGATCAGGTCCCGGCCGATCCGCGCGGTGCGGACGTCCAGCGAGTAACTGGTACGCGTGCGCGCGCCGGGCTCGGTCAGGCTCGTGCCGAAAAGGTTCACGCTGCCGCCGATCTCGGCGCCCTGCAGCCGCAAGGTGCCCTGGACGGTCGCGTCGGTGAGCTGGAAGTTGCCCGCGATCTTCGCGCGCCGCGCGGAAAAGACGTCACGGCGCGGATGCAGGAACATCGAGTTCCACGCCAGGACGTTGCCACCGACGGTGATGTCGGCCATGCGCAGCTGCCCGGACGGCACCCGCAGGCTCGTCGCCTCGAGATCGCCGCCGATGGTGGTCCCGTCGAGGTGGATCGCGCGGTCGTAGTAGGGAATGCTCTGCCCGCGGACGACCTGGACCTCGGCGCCAGCCAGCCGCAGCGAACCGCCGATGCGGGCGTTGACCATCCGCAGCGTCCCGGTCGCCTGCATGCCGTCGCTCAGCTCGAGGTTTCCCTTGACCGTCGAGCGATCCGCGACCAACGCCGGCCGCGGATCGATGTACGGATCGTTCGACTTCCACGCGTCGACGACGATCGGCCCGGACTGGTTCACCGAAAGCCGGGCCTCGCGGAAAATGACGTCACTGTCCACAGTGGCGCTCGGCAGGAACATGATCCCACTGGCGGAGAAGCGTTTCCGTTGCGCGGCGGGCCCGTAGTTGTCCACTTCGCACAGCAGGCTGCCGCCGATGTGGATCCCGTTCCCGTTGAGCGCGAAGCCGTCCCGGTTGTTCAGCGTCGCGCCGGAGAAGTTGACGTTACCGCCGGCCCGCATACCCGGGATGCGGACTTCCCCGTTGGCCACCAACCGATACGCCAACAGCGCACCGACGATGTTGACCCGGTCGGCCTGGATCGCCTTGCCGCGCGGATGGGTGATCACCGTGCGGGTCAGCACGACCGAACCCTCGATGACCGCGTCGGTGAGATTGACCGCCGCGTTCGGCATCCCGCGCTCGCGATCGTCGCCGCGCTGGACCGTGGTCTCCTCGATCTCGTGCTCGGCGTCGACGTGCACGACACTGCGGATGAGGCGGACGTCGTTGCGGGTACGGAGGTTGCGCGCCTTGAGCCCGGGCAGCCAGCACTTGCGGAACACGAGCCCGAGCAGATGCGCCTCGCGGACGTCCGGCGGATGCTCGAACCGGCACCGTTCGAAGCGGAACAGGTACTTGATGTCGGCCGCGCGCAGATCGAGCGTGCCGGTGATGTACGCGTCCTCGACCTGCACGATCGGCGCGTTGGTCGCCTGGCGACGCCACCGGAGCAGCCCCGTCGTCCCCGGCTTCATCAACTCGGACGCCGGGACCTCGTACCGCTTGTCGGGGTTCGGGTCGAACGGGTCGAGCGGCGGCAGGGACGTGTCGCCGTTCTGGTCACCTTCCCCCGGATCACGCGGCCCGTTGTTGCGCCGAAAGCCCGGCATCGTTTCGCTTCCCTCCCCCGTCGTTCCTCGGCCCCCAGCGAAGCCGATCACGCACGGGATCCGCAAGTGGCCCAGCACAGTAGACCGGAAGATGCCACGGGATCACGACGGCAGAACGGCCGCCCCCGGTTCCGGACCAGGCCGTTCTCGTCGGCGCCGGTGATCTTGGCCGGTTTCGGCGTCGGGGCGGCGGTTCGCTGCTACGGTCACTCAGCGGAGTCGGCAGTGGACTACGGGTAGGCCGCGCCCTTCGCGGCCCGTGCGGGGAGGCACGACATGAAGCGTTTCTTGCTCTTGGCAGCGGCAGCATCACTCTTGACCGGTGGTTGCGGCACACAGGTGACCGGAACCGCGACGACGAGCGTGCCGTCTTCGGCTCGACTTCCGTCCGACGGGGCGCCGGCGGTGACGATCCCGATCACCGACACCGCGGCCGTCGAGGCGGACCCGTGCAGCGCCATCCCGACGGCCGAGATCGAGGCGATCGGCGGCAAGGTCGAGCGCTCCGAGTTGGAGGCACTGACCATGGGAAAAGCTTGCGCCTGGATTTTCCAAGAAGGGGCGAACACTGTCAGCGCCGGGCTCGTAACTGGAAACAAGGACGGCCTAAGCGCCTTGTATTCACAGAACGCGGCTGGCGGCCTGACTACCTTCAAACCGGTCAATCCGGTTAACGGGTACCCGGCAGTCATCTACGCCAACGGCGGAGAGGGCAGAGGAACCTGCACTCTTGCCGTCGGTGTTCGAGATGATCTCGTCTACACCGTCATCCCGCGCCTGGGCGATGATCATCCTTCTTCCTCAGACCCATGCGGGATGGCAACCAAGGTCGCCGCGGCCGCCATCAGGAACCTCAATGAATGTCAGCACCTCACCCCACCGAACTGAGGCATCTCCACATCTAGTCTTCCGGCTTCCCATTGCGAGGTCGACGATTCGGAACGAACCGAACGCTTTCGAAATACAGAAAGGTAGTTTCAATGGGGGTACGCCCAACTCTTTTGTCTTGTCGACGGCAGCCCTGCTAATCGGCGCTTGCGGTAATTCCGGTAACACCAACTCAACAATAACGGCCTCGTCGCCATCAGCCGAGCAGTCGACTTCGCTACCGCGAGCGGGAGCCCCGGCCGTGCAGAGTCCGTTGAAGACCGACCTATTGACCACCGATCCCTGCGGCGCTGTTACGAAGTCCGAGATCGAGGGCGTGGGAGGAGCACTGAAAAGCGCGAAGGCCGAAGACATTGCAGGCGGGCGGGGCTGCGCCTGGATTTTCGCCAACTCCGCAGGGAACGTCAGCGGCGCGTTGAACGTCAGCCAGCCCAACGGCCTCAGTCATCTCTATGCGCTCGAAGCGCAAGGTAGCGGCGTCACGACCCTTCAACGTCCTGCCGAACATCGCTGGATATCCGGCGGTCCAGTACGCGAATGGCGGCGAAGATCCAGGCGCTTGCCAGCTCGCGGTCGGGCTCCGCGACGACATGACGTACGTCCTGGTCACGCAGCTGCGTCGTGCAAGCCCTTACCTGGACGACCCGTGCGGATTGAGCGTGAAGATCGCCGAGTTCACCATCAAGCATCTGAAGATGACTCAATGACTGCAGCATGGTGTATGCCTCTACACCATTCGTCGATGCGTCCCGCACTCAAGATGTCACAAAGGGGCCATACAGGATGAAACGCCCATCAGGAGATGGTGAGACTGTCTTTCGAGAGTGATCTTCCACGAACCAGCTGATCACCGCCCGACCTGCTGCTATCGTCACCGGTTGGAGTCAATGGCGAACTACGGGTAGGCCGCCCCCTTCTGCGGCCCGTGCGGGGAGGCACGACATGACAGGACCGGGAAGCGGCCCTCAGGGGATCTACAACCAGCTGAACACGACGCCGCCGCAGGCACCGCCCCCAGGCTCGGGGCTGGTCCAGGGCGCCACTGCGGCACCGGCGCAGACACCCGCGCCGGACTACACCAACCTAGGCGCCAATCAGGCCCAGGCGGACTTCGCCGCGGCGTCGTCGAACGGCGGCTGGGAATTCGACTCCGAGGCCATGAGCAAGGTCATCAAGTCGCTCGAGGACTGTATCGAGAACAACTTCAGCAGCGCCATGAGGGAAGCCGCACACCTGACCGGAATCGACGCGATGGGTGACGAGGTCGCCAGCCAAGGCTACGTCAAGATAGCGAATGAGTCAGGAGCCTCTTACCAAACGTTCCTGGACGGCGCGCGCAAGTTCACCAGGGCTTATGCCGACAAGCTAGTGGAAATCAAGACGGCGTACGAAAAGCAAGACCAGGCAGCGATCGACGCTCTCCGTTCTGTTGGAAAGGCACTCTGAATGCGCGCTCGACTCGTCTCCGTTCTCACTGTGGCCGCCGTGCTCACGGCCGGTTGCAACGGGGAAACCGGCGGTAAGGCCGAGCCGTCGACACCTCAGCCTGACGCCACGACCCTCCCGCGCGCGGGAGCCCCCAAAGTGACAACCCCGTTGAAGACGGAAAAGCTCACGAACGAACCCTGCAGCGCCGCGACCGACTCAGAGATCGAAGGCATTGCCGGGAAGGTGAAGAGCTCGAAGGTGGAACAGATCGCGGGCGGCCCGACGTGCTCCTGGGTCCTCGCCGACCTCGCGGGCTCGATCAATGGCGGCCTGAACGTCAGCCAGCCCGAAGGCTTGAGCCATCTCTACGCTCTCAAGCAACAGGGCAGCGGTGTCACGACGTTCAAGCCCTTGCCTGACATCGCCGGATATCCGGCCGTCATCTTCGCGAACGGCGGCGAAGGCGCGGGCAATTGCAACCTGGCTGTCGGACTTCGCGACGACATGATGTACACCGTGGTCACCGCTCTGTTCGACGACAGCCCTGCCTACAACGACCCCTGCGGTACCAGCGTGAAGCTGGCCGAGTTGGCGATCCAACGTTTGAAGGCGGCCCAATGACCTACAGCGGTTGGGAAATCTTCACCAAACTCAATGCCAACCCGAACCACACAAAACGGTTGGACGCAGCGCAGGTCGCTTCCCATCACCTGATGGTCGCTCATCAGGAAATGAGCAAGACGCTGGAGTCCAGCCAGGCCACGCTCAGCGCGTTCTGGAAGGGCAAAGCCGCCGACAGCGGCGTAGCAGGCCTCGCCCCGCTCATAGCGACTTCCAAGCTCGCGGCCGAGAACATGGACCGCGCTCGTCAGTCGATGTTCGACCAGAACGCCTCTTTCCATTACACGCGCGGCAATGTCCGTCCGGTCGAGAAGGAGCGCGCGGGGGACAGCGGGCCTGAGGACATCCTGTCCATCGGGGCGAGCGACGACGAGATCGCGGCCGCGAAGTTCGACGCGGACACCAAGCACAACGTCGAGATCTACGAGCCGTACTACCAGAGCACCCAGCCGCGGCAGCAGTCGCTCGCGCCGGCCTATCCGGCCGCGCACGATCCGAACGTCTCCGCCGGGCCGATCACGCCGGATCCGGTCGATCCCGGTCAGACCAAGGTCAGCGGGTTCAGCGGCGGGCCTGGCGACTCCGGCGGGCGGCACGGGAGTCCCGCCGGGTACACGGGCGGGCCGAGCTCCTACAGCGCGCCTCCTGGGGCCGAGGGGTATCAGGCGCCGCGGCCGCCGCAGGTTCCGCAGCCGCCGAGGATGCCGCAAATGCCACGGCCGCTGCCGTCTCCGCGGCCGAACGACGGGACCGACCTCTCCTCGGTCCGGGGCGGCCCCAGGATGCAGCCGGGCGACTTCCGGCCGCCCGCGTTCGGTCCCGGAAACGGCGGGCCCGGCGGTGGCGGCAACGGATTCGGCCCGGGAACGGGCGGGTTCAGCGGCGGATTCGGGCCCGGTGGCGGTTTCGGGCCGGGTGGCTCCGCGGGCGGGCCGGGGAGCATGGGGCCCGGTCGTGGTGTCGGCGCGGGCATGCCCGGCGAAGGCGCGATGCGCGGGCTGGCCGGGACACCGGCGGGCGGCCCCGGGGCAGGGCGTCCTGGTGCGCCGGGAATGGGTGGCGGCGGAATGGGTGCCGGCAAAGGCGGCAAGGGTGGCGAGGACGAGGAGCACCAGCGCAAGATCACGCTGCAGGAAGAGGACGGCGATTCCCTCTTCGGCGGCTACGACGGGGACAAGCCTGTCCCGCCGGTGATCGGCGCGTAACGTGCTGCGGAAACCCGTCGATCTGACGCTCCAGACCTACGAAACCCTGCTGGACCAACACAATCTCGGCGACATCCATCCGACGCTCGTCCGTGGCGCGCAGTGGTACCTGCCCGAGGAACGTCGCGAGCTCGCCGCGACCGCGCAGTCCGAATTGGACGGACAGGGCCTGCTCAGGCGTGGCCGGATCGACGACGAATTCCTCGACACGCTGCGTTTCCTGCAGCGGCCGGCGGTTGAGTACTACTCGTGGGTGAAGTCCGAGGGGCGTGAGCGGACCGTTCGCGCCGCGGGAAGTGGCCGGGAAGCGGTCAAGGTCGTCTTGGTCGACAAGGTCGTCTACCTGACACCGACGCGGCCGGACACGCTGGCGCAGGATTTCACCGGCATGCTCCCCGAGGCCGCCCCCGCGCGCACGCCGTCGTTGAACTGCTCGGAAGCCGATCTGCAGGTCCTGATGAAGGGCGAAATGCTGACCGGCACCAGCCCGAGTATCCGCGACGCCAAGAAGATCCTCCAGTGGATCCGGTCGCCGCACACCTTCTTCGGACGGCTTTACGTCGCCATCCGTGACGGCGGCGGCAACCGGAAACGCGTCGAGCGGCCGCCGGGCTGGATGGACACCGAACACGGCCGCGTCGTGTTCGGCCCGGACGCCAAGGGCTGGGTGAGCCTCATGGGCGCCGGGCCGCACGAAATCGTCGCCAAGGTGGTCCAGCTGGAGTCGGAGCTCCGCGGGCGTTAGCCCTGGTGGTTCGGGTTCAGGACCCGCGAGAGGAACGTCTTCGTGCGTTCCTCCTGCGGGTCCCCGATCACCTGGTCCGGCGAGCCGTGCTCGACGACGACGCCGCCGTCCATGAACAGCACGATGTCGGCCACCTCCCGCGCGAACTGCATTTCATGCGTGACGACGAGCATCGTCATGCCCTCCTGCGCGAGCTGCCGCATGACCGCGAGGACGTCGCCGACCAGTTCCGGGTCCAGCGCAGACGTCGGTTCGTCGAACAGCATGACGTCGGGGTCCATCGAAAGCGCCCTGGCGATCGCGACGCGCTGCTGCTGACCGCCGGAAAGCTGTGTCGGCAGCGACGTTTCCTTCTCCGCGAGCCCGACCTTCGCGAGGTTTTCCCGCGCGATGCGCTCCGCCTCTTCCTTGCCGCGCTTCAACACCTTGCGCTGCGCGACGGTGAGGTTGTCGAGCACGCTCAGATGCGAGAAGAGGTTGAACGACTGGAAGACCATGCCGATCTTCGTGCGGGCGCCGTCGATGTCGACGTCCGGGTCGGTGATCTCGCTGCCGTTGACGACGATCTTGCCCTGCTGCGGTTCCTCGAGGAGGTTGACGCAGCGCAGCAGCGTCGACTTGCCCGAGCCCGACGGGCCGATGATGCAGACGACCTGGCCCCGCTGGACCTCCAGGTCGATGCCCTTGAGCACCTCGAGCTCGCCGAACGCCTTGTGCAGTCCCGAAACTTCGACGATCGTCTGGGTGCTCATACCGTTCCTCCGCCGGGCACTCCGGCTCCGTATTTCTTCTCTAGCCGCTGCTGCAGGATCGACAGCGGGATGGTGATGACCAGATAACACAGACCGGCGACGACGATCGGGGTCAGGCCCTTGGCCTCCAGCAGCGCCTGGCGGCTGAACTGCGCGAGTTCCTGCTGCGCCGGGGTGGTGCCGAGCAGGAACGCCAGCGACGAGTCCTTCGTCAGCATGATCAGCTCGTTCGCCAGCGGCGGCAGGATGATCCGGAACGCCTGCGGGATCACGACGGTGATCATCGCGCGTGCGGGGGACATACCGAGCGAACGCGCGGCCTCGACCTGTCCACGCGGCACCGCCTGGATACCGGCGCGGATGGTCTCCGCCATGTACGCCGAGGACACGATGCCCAGCGCCAGCATGATCGCGACGTTGCGCGGCACCTGCGTGTTGAACGCCGTGGGCACACCGATGCCGACGGCGAGGAAGATCAGCAGCGCGGGCAGGCCGCGGAAGAACTCGATGTACCCGCGCGCGAACCAGCGGTACGGGCCGACCGAGGAAAGTCTCATCAGGGCGAGCAGGAGGCCCAGCCCGAGACCGAGCACGAAACCGAGCGCGGTGAAGACGACGGTGTTCTTCAGCGCGACCGTGATCACGTCGGGGAACTGCTTGGCGGCGACATCGAGATCGAAGAACGCCTTGCCGATCTTGCTCCAGTCGGCCAGCAGCGCGAGCACGATGACGATCACCAGCAGCAGGACGTATTGCCCGGTCCGGAACGCCGAACGTCGCTGGCGGCGGCTCAAAGCCATTTCTCTCCTCAAACAGGTGGCGACAAGCCTGTGGCCGGTGCGCTGGCACCGGCCACAGGAGAGCTGATTATCAACCGGCGGTCGGGCTGCCCGGCTGCCAGGTCGGCGCCTTGCCGAACCACTTCTGGTAGATCTGCGCGTAGGAACCGTCCGCCACGGACGCCTTGAGCACCTCGTTGACCTGGCCGAGGAGGGCGCTGTTGCCCTTCTTCACGCCGATGCCGTAGAACTCGTTCGTCTTGAACTCGGTGACGACCGTCGTGTCCGGGTTCGTCTTCGCGAAGTCGTAGAGCACGCCGTTGTCGTTGACGCCCGCGTCGACCGTGCCGTTCTTGACGGCCTGCTCCAGCAGCGCGAGGTCGTCGAAGGTGACGATCTCGGCGCCCTTGGCCTTCTCCTTGGCGTAGTCGGCGCCGGTGGTGGCCGACTGGACACCGATCTTCTTGCCCGTGACGTTGGAGAAGTCCTTGATCGGCGAACCGGTCTTGACCAGCAGCGCCTGGGTCGCCTCGAAGTACGGGTCGGAGAAGTCGAACTTCTCCTTGCGCTTGTCGGTGATCGTCATGCCGGCGGCGGCGAGGTCGCACTGGCCACTGTTCATCGCTTCGCCGGACTCGATGTTCTCGAAGGCGATGTCGACGATGCTCTGCTCGACACCCAGCTTCTTGCCGACCAGGTCGACCAGGTCGACGTCGAAGCCGACGATCTTGTCGCCCTGCTTGACCTGGAAGGGCTGGTAGGGCAGGTGCGTGCAGGTGGTGACCTTGCCGGACGCGACGAGCTGGACGCCGCCGGCCGCGGTTCCGCCTTCCTCGCCGCACGCGGACAGCGCACCCGCGGCCAGGGCGAGCGCCGGGATCAGGGCGAGCGCTTTGAATCGAGCCACGTCGTCACTCCTCGTAGTTCCCATGTGTCGAGAGCACGCATATTGCCACTCATCCGGCGGCAATCACAGCACTACGACGTTACAGCGCCGTTTCGGCCGTCACGGGCGTTGCATGAGGTATCGCGCCGGCATGGCAGGGTGAGCGAGTATGGCGACCATGAACAACAACTCGGCGCCCCGGCTCCCACCTGCGGGCCGACGCGCGCGGACGACGACGTCGGCGCGGCGCGCGGCGAAGCCCGGGGCCCAGTTCGACGGCTATCTTTCGCCGTCCCGGCCGCACGCGGGCGCGTACGACGAGATGTTCACCGCCGACGGCACGGTCCGCCAGCCGTACCGCGCGCTGTACGAATCGATCTCCGCGCTGACGTCGGCGGACCTTTCGTCCCGGTCTGCGGCGATCGACCGGGCCATGGTGGATCAGGGCATCACCTTCTCGCTGTCCGGTCAGGAACGCCCGTTCCCGCTCGACCTGGTGCCGCACGTGATCACCACCGCCGAATGGAGCAAACTCGAACGCGGTGTGGCGCAACGGGTCCGCGCGCTCGAAGCGTTTCTCGCCGACGTGTACGGCGACCGGCAGATCCTGCGTGACGGCGTTCTCCCGCGACGGCTGATCACCTCGTGTGAGCATTTCCAGCGCGAGGCGTTCGGGATCAACCCGCCCAACGGCGTCCGCATCCATGTGTCCGGTGTGGACCTGGTGCGTGACGAGGAGGGCACCTTCCGGGTACTGGAGGACAACCTCCGCAACCCGTCCGGCGTGTCGTACGTGATGGAGAACCGCCGCACGATGGCGCGCGTGTTCCCGGATCTGTTCGCCCAGCACCGGGTGCGCCCCGTCGGCGATTACGCCTCGCATCTGCTGCGCGCGCTGCGGGCCGCGGCCGCCGCGAACGTCGCCGACCCGATGGTCGTCGTGCTCACGCCCGGCGTGCACAACTCCGCGTACTTCGAGCATTCGCTGCTGGCCCGGCTGATGGGGGTCGAGCTGGTCGAAGGCCGCGACATGTTCTGCCGCGACAACGTCGTCTATCTGCGCACCACCGAGGGCGAGCGGCAGGTCGACGTCATCTACCGGCGGATCGACGACGAGTTCCTCGATCCGGTGCACTACCGGCCCGATTCCGTGCTCGGCGTGGCCGGGGTCCTGAACGCGGCGCGCGCGGGCAACGTGGTGATCGCGAACGCGGTGGGCAACGGCGTCGGCGACGACAAGCTCGTCTACACCTACGTGCCCGAGATGGTGAAGTACTACCTCAACGAGAAGCCGCTGCTGCCCAACGTGGACACCTTCCGGTGCTGGCTGCCGGACGAGTTCGACCACGTCATGCGGCATATGGACGAGCTGGTGATCAAACCGGTCGAGGGTTCGGGCGGATACGGCATCGTGTTCGGCCCGGAGGCGACGCAGGCCGAGCTGACCGCGCTGAAGCGGAAGGTGCGGGCGCACAAACGCGGCTGGATCGCCCAGCCGGTGGTCCAGCTGTCCACCGTTCCGTCCAAAGTGGACGATCGGCTGGCGCCGCGGCACGTCGACCTCCGCCCGTTCGCGGTCAACGACGGCAAGGAGATCTTCGTCCTGCCGGGCGGGCTGACCAGGGTCGCGCTCCCCGAGGGCAGCCTGGTGGTCAACTCGTCGCAGGGTGGCGGATCCAAGGACACCTGGGTGCTGGCGCCGCGGTCGTCGACGGCGGAGCGAGAGCTGGAACGGCCCGCGCTCGGCGCGCTGTCCCAAGTGGACGGTCTGGTCGCCGAGCAGGGCCCCGAGCTGACCACCACCCAGCAACAACAGCAGCAGCAGGCATAAAGGGAGGTTGATGTGCTCGCCCGCAACGCGGAATCGCTGTACTGGATCGGCCGGTACGTCGAACGTGCCGATGACACCTCCCGGATCCTCAACGTCTCCGTGCATCAGCTGCTCGAAGACGCGAGCGTCGACCCGGACCACGCGAGCCGCCAGCTGCTCGCCGTCCTCGGCATCTCGCCCGAGGGCATGGATTCGCTCGACGTGTGGAAGCTGACCGAACTGGTCGCCTACGCCAAGGACAATCCCGCGTCGATCGTCGGGTCGATCAACTCCGCCCGCGAGAACACGCGCGGCGCCCGCGAGGTCGTTTCGACCGAGCTGTGGGAATGCCTGAACGCGACGTGGAACGCGGTGCCGGACAGGCAGCGGTACGCGCGCCGAGCCGGTCCGCACGCGTTCCTGTCCTTCGTGGAGGAACGCGCGGCGATGTTCGCCGGGCTCGCCGATTCGACGATGAGCCGCGACGACGGCTGGCTGTTCATGGTGCTCGGCCGCTCGATCGAACGCGCGGACATGGTGGTGCGGCTGCTGCTCTCGCGGGTCCAGGACAGCGCGTCGTCACCCGGCTGGATCACCGTGCTCCGTTCGGCGGGCGCGCAGGACACCTACCTGCGGACCTATCGCGGCGCGCTCGACGCCGCCCGCGTCGTGCAGTTCCTGTTGCGGGACACGCTGTTCCCGCGTTCGGTGTTCCATGCGTTGCGGCAGGCCGAGGAATGCCTGGAGCGGCTGGACCCCGGCGTCAACTCGCGCGCCAACGAAAAGTCCGAGGCGCTGCGGCAGCTCGGCCGCGCCCGTAGCGAGCTTGAGTTCCTGCGGCAATCCGATCTGCTGGAGGACCTGCCGGGACGGCTCGGCGCCCTGCAGACCGCGATCAAGGACATCGGCGACGCGGTTTCGGTGCAGTACTTCCATTCGTCGCCTTGGGTGGCCTGGAGCGGTGCGGAGGTTTCGCTGTGACCTGGCAGCTTCGGGTGGCCCACCGGACCGGATACCGGTACGCGACGCCGGCCACGCAGTCGTACAACGAAGCGCGGCTGACCCCGCGATCCGACCGGCGGCAGACGACGGTCGTGAACCGTGTCGAGACGACGCCGGCGACCCGTGCCTACCGGTACACGGATTACTGGGGCACCGTCGTGACCTCGTTCGACCTGCACGCGCCGCACACCGAGTTCACCGTGCTCGCGACGTCGGTGGTCGAGACCGCCGACGAGGGCGAGCCGGTCCGCTCGGCGACGTGGAAGGACCTTCGCGGCGACACCGTCGTCGACCATCGCACCGAGTACCTGACCCCGACGCCGTACACGCCCCGCGATCCGGAGCTGACGAAGGTCGCCCGCGAACTGCGGAAGGGGCTCGACCCGGCGGAGGCCGTGCTCGCGGTCTGCGAATGGGTCAACCAACAGCTCAAGTACCAGCCTGGGACGACCGGTGTGCACAGCACGGCGACCGACGCGTGGCGTGCGCGCGAAGGGGTTTGCCAGGACTTCGCGCATGTCACGCTGGTGATGCTGCGTGCGATCGGCGTCCCGGCGCGCTACGTCTCCGGGTACCTGCACACGAAACCGGAGGCGAAGCTCGGCGAGACGGTCGAAGGCGAAAGCCACGCCTGGGTCGACGTCTGGACCGGCGGCTGGTGGGCCTACGACCCGACGAACGCGATACCGGTGGGGCCGCGGCACGTCTGGGTCGCGTACGGCCGCGACTACGCCGACGTGCCGCCGCTCAAGGGCATCTTCACCGGTGGCGGTCAGTCCACTTTGGACGTCTCGGTGCAGCTGACCCGGCTGACCTAGGTCCGTCGCCGGAGCAACAGCCAGAGCAGGTACGCGCCGCCGAGGGCCGCCGCGACGACGCCCGCGGGCAGCAGCGAGGACTCCAGCAGCCGCTGGCCGAGGTAGTCCGCCGCGACGACCAGTGCCGCCCCGACGACGGCCGACGCCACCAGGTTGGGCCCCGGCAGGCGCGTCATCCGGCGCGCGAGCTGGGGCGCGGCGAGGGCGATGAACGGGAGCGGTCCGGTCGCCGCGGTGGCGGCGGCGACCAGCGCGACCGCGACCAGCACCAGCGTCAGCCGCACGCGGTGGACGTCGACACCGATGCCGGTGGCGGTGTCGTCGCCCATCTCCAGCATGCGCAGCGCACGGCCGTTGACGAACACGATCGGGACGAACACCGCCATCGCGACCGCCAGCGGCACGAAGTAGCTCCAGTCGCGGCCGGAAAGGTCACCGACCAGCCAGCCGACCGCCTGCGCGGCGGCTTCGAGATTCGCCTTCACCAGCAGGTACGAGTTCACGCCGACCAGCACCGCGCTGACCGCGATCCCGAGCAGCACCAGCCGTGAACTCAGCAGACCGTGCGGCGCGCACAACGCCATCACGACCAGCGCGGTCAGCAGCCCGCCCGCCAGCGCGCCGAGCGAGACGAGCCCCGGGCCGGAGCCGAAGAGCAGCAACGTCACGATGCCGCCGGTCGCCGAACCGGTGGTGAAGCCGATGATGTCCGGGCTGCCGAGCGGATTCCGGGTGAGCGTCTGGAAGACGGCCCCGGCGAGCGCCAGCGCGGCACCGACGAGGATCGCGACCAGCACGCGCGGAAGCCGTCCCATGACGACCAGGTACTGCGCCTTCGTCCCTTGGCCGGCCAGGGTCGCGAGCACTTCGCCGGGGCTCATCTCGTAGTCGCCGGTGCCGACCGAAAGCACGACGAGCGTCAGTGTCACCAAGGCCAGCACGGCGACGACGATCAGCGATCGTCCGTCCAAACCGGACTCACGGCGGACGAGCGCGGTCATCGGCGCACCGCCTTCAGCCGTCGGGCCACGATCACGAACGCGATCCCGCCGACGACGTCGGTCATCACACCGACCTGGATCTCGCCCGGCGAGCCGAGCAGGCGGCCGAGGACGTCGCAGCCGAGCAGCAGCACCGGCCCGAGCAGTGCCGAAATCAGCAGCACCCAGCGCTCGTCCTGGCCGATCAGCGACCGGACGACGTGCGGGATCATCAGGCCGACGAAGGCGATCGGCCCGCAGGCCGCGGTCGCCGACGCCGAAAGCAGGCCGACGGCGACCATCCCGGCGACGCGGACGAGCGCCGGATTCGCGCCGAGACCGCGGGCCGTGTCCTCACCCAGCGCCAGCGCGTTCAGCGCGCGGGCCAGCACGATCGCGATCACCACTCCCGCGGCGAAGAACGGCAGCAACACCGACAGCTGATCCAGGTTCCGGTTGACCAGCGAGCCGACCAGCCAGAACCGCATGGCCTGCAGGTTGTGCGTGTTGACCATCTGCATGCCCTGGTTGATCCCGACGAACACCGCCTGGATCGCGACGCCGGCCAGCACCAGCCGCAGCGGGCTAGTGGCGCCCCGCGTCCCGCCGATCACCGAGACCAGCGCGGTCCCCGCGAGTGCCCCGGCGAAGGCGAACCAGACGTACTCGCCGGGCGAAGTCACCGAGAACAGTGTCGAGCCGAGCACGATCGCGACGGCGGCGCCGTGGTTGATGCCGAGCAGGCCGGGTTCCGCGACCGGGTTGCGGGTGATCGCCTGCATGAGCGAGCCCGCCAGCGCGAGCGCCATCCCCACCAGTACGCCCAGCACCGTGCGGGGCAGGCGATCGTCGCGGACGACGACGTCGTTGTAGCTGCCGTCGTAGGCGAAGAGGGCGTGCAGCACTTCGCCGAGCGAAAGGCGATTCGAGCCGAAGCCGATCGACAGCAGGATGACCGCGACGAGCGCTGTCAGGGACCCCACCAGGACCAGCGTTCTCACGGAAACGCTGGTCCGGGGTGATCTGACGCGCTCCGTGACCTGGACCATGACCCTCAGAGTAAGCGAAGGCTAGCCTAACGACGAATTTCGGTCCCTCGGTGAAAGAAGATCTCCATGCACCTCTCTCGACGCGGCTTCCTCGCCGGCACCGCGGCGCTCGGCGCCACCGGCCTCCTGACCGCCTGCGGCTACCAGGACGAGACGCCCACGCAGGGAGCGGGCGCGACCTGGTCGTTCACCGACGACCGCGGCCGGAAACTCGAAGGCGAGCGACCGACCAGGATCGTCGCGCAGGTGACCGCGGCGGCGGCGCTGTGGGACCTCGGGGTGAAGTCGGTCGGGATCTTCGGCCCGTCGAAGTTCGCCGACGGCAAGCCGGACCCGCAGGCGGGCGGCGTCGACCTGAACACGGTGACCTCGCTCGGGAACGTGTGGAACGAGTTCAACTTCGACAAGTTCGTCTCGCTCGACCCGCAGCTGCTGATCAGCGTGATGTACCTCAAGGAACAGATGTGGTACGTCCCGGACACGCAGACGGAGAAGATCGACAAGGCCGCGCCGAGCGTCGGGATCCGGCTGCAGGACATCTCGATGCCCGAGGGGATCGCGAAGTTCATTTCGCTCGCGAAGGCGCTCGGCGCCGACACCGAGACTCCGGCGATTCGAGCCGCGAAGGAGGAGTACGAGAAGGCCGACGCCGCGCTCGGCGAGGCGGCGAAGAAGGCCGCCGGGCTGAAGATCCTTCTCGTGTCCGCGCAGAAGGACGCCGTCTACGTCTCGAACGCGCCGAAGTTCGCGACCTCGAAGCACTACCAGAGCAAGGGGCTGGACTTCGTCACGCCGGAGGCGCCGGACGAGAGCCAGGGCGGCTACTACCAGCAGATCAGCTGGGAGAACATCGGAAAGTACCCGGCCGACGTGATCATGTACGACAACCGCGGCGGTTCGCTCTCGCTCGGCCCGGACGGGCTCGGCGGCGTGCCGACCTGGGCCCAGCTGCCCGCGGTGAAGGCGGGGAAGCTGATCCCGTGGAACAACGAGACGCCGTTCTCGTACCAGCGCTTCACGCCGCAGCTGACGGAGCTGGCCGCGGCGCTGAACAAGTTCGCCTAGACCAGGAACTCCCGCAACGCCGCCGCGAGATCGGCCGGGTTCTCCTCGGCCATGTGGTGCCCGGACTCGATGGCGAAGCCGCGGACGTCGTCGGCCCATTCGCGCCACACCGCGATCGGATCGCCGTACAGCTCGGCCATGTCGTCGCGGCTGGACCACAGCATGAGGACGGGACAGCCGAGTTTCCGCCCGGCCGCCTTGTCCGCGTCGTCGGCTTCGCGGTCGGGCCCGAGGCCGGCGCGGTAGTCCTCGAGCATGGCGTGGACCGTCTCGGGATCGTGGATCGCGCGCAGGAAATCGGCGTGGTTCTCCGCGCCCATCTTCTCCGGATCGCCGCCGTACCAGGCGTCCGGATCGGCGTTGATCACGCGTTCGGCGGGTTTCGCGAGCTGGCCGAAGAAGAACCAGTGCCACCATTTCCGCGCGAAGTCCGCGCCGGCGCGGGCGAGTGCCTCGCCGATCGGCACGCCGTCGAGAACGACCAGCTTCGTGACGTTTTCGTGGTGGTCCATCGCCAGCCGATGCGCGACGTAACTGCCGCGGTCGTGCCCGGCGACGGCGAACCGTTCATGGCCGAGATGCCGCATGAGCGCGACGATGTGCCGCGCCATGGCGCGTTTCGAGTGCGCGGAATGGTCTTCGGTGGTCTCGGGTTTCGAGGATTGGCCGTAGCCGGGGAGATCCGGGCAGACGACGGTGAACGCGTCCGCGAGCCGGGGCGCGACGTCGTACCAGGTGGTGTGCGTGCGGGGATGTCCGTGCAGGAGAACGAGAGGCGGCCCCGACCCGCCGTGGCGGACCCTGAGGGTCACTTCGCCGGTGTCGACGTTTTCGAGCTCGAAGCCCTCGAACATGATCCTCCCGCGCGTGCGATGAAAGGCCCCTCCATCGCAGATTTTGCGACGAAGGGGCCTTTCACTGCAGCGTGAGCGGGGAGATCAGCTCCGGGCGTGCGCGTCCAGGATGTGCGCGACCGCCTCGGTGACCCGCTGCGCGAAGTCGATGTTCAGCCACTCGTCCGGCACGTGGATGTTCGAGTCCGGCCCGCAGGCGCCGGTGACCACGAACTGCGCGTCCGGGTACTTCTCGCCGAGCAGCCCCATGAACGGGATCGACCCGCCCATGCCGTAGCTCTTGTGCGGCGCGCCGAAGACCTCGCCGCTCACGTGGTGCAGGACCTCGTCGAGCCACGGCGCGGTGTCCGGCGCGTTCCAGCCGTTCTCGGCCTGGAAATCGCCGAGCTCGACCGAAGCGCCGTAGGGCACGTCGGTGGTGAGCACGCGGCGGACCGCCTCCATCGCGGCCTGCGCGTTGGCGGTCGGCGGGAGCCGGAAGCTCAGCGTGAGCGTGGTGTGGTCGCGCAGCACGTTGCCCGCGTCGGCCGGGAGCGGGAAGCCCTCCGCGCCGATCACCGACAGCGTCGGCCGCCACGAGTTGTTGAGCAGCAGTTCCAGATCGTCGTCGGAGACCGTCCGGCCGACCACCGGGAAGAGCGTCTTCGCCGCGCCGGGCGCGATCTCGACGACGCCGCGCGCCTCGTCGACGCGGTTCTCCGGGATGTCGACGCTGAGTTCGGCGAGCTTGATCTCGCCGGTCTCGACGTTCTCGATCCGGTCGATCAGGGCACGCAGGACACGGAACGAACTCGCCACGATGCCGCTGGCCATGCCGGAGTGCTGCGCGGACTCGAGCACCTTCACGGTGACGTTGACGTGCAGCATGCCGCGCAGGCTCGTGGTGAGCCACAGGCGCTTGTAGTCGGTGCCGCCGGCGTCGAGGCAGACGACCAGAGAGACCTCGCCGAGCTTCTCCTTCAGGTGCTCGACGTAGGCGGGGAGGTCCGGGCTGCCGGACTCCTCACCGGTCTCGAGCAGCACCACCGCGCGGGAGTGCTCACCGCCGGCGGCGCGCACGGCTTCGATCGCCGTCGTCGCCGCGTAGCCGGAGTAGCCGTCGTCGACCGCGCCGCGGCCGTACAGCCGCCCGTCGCGGATCACCGGCGTCCACGGGTCGAGCCCCTCGGACCAGCCGCCGACCGGCGGCTGCTTGTCGAGGTGCCCGTACATCAGCACGGTGCCCTTGTCGGCGGCTTCGGACGTCGCCGGGATGTCGACGACCAGCAGCGGGCTGCGGCCCTCGAGCTCCACGACCTCGAGCGTCGCGCCGGGGATCTCCCGGGCGGCGATCCAGGAGCGGACGTGCTCGACGGCGGCGGCGAGATGACCGGTCTTCGCCCACTCGGTGTCGAACGCCGGCGACAAGGCGGGGATCGCCACCAGGCCGGACAGGCTGGGAAGGACGTCGTTCGTCCAGTTCGAAACCACGGTTTCGCGTACGGATTTCTGCTCCACGTCCGCCATCCTGCCACGGGTGCCGGGCAGTGGGATGGATCACAGTGGTGAGCACGGATCGTCATCGATCAAGCCGGGCAGGACACCCGTCCGGCCGAGTCGACCGCTGGTCGGCCCGCGGGTGAATTCCCTACTTTCGGCGGCCCCACACTCGGGCTTCCTAGCATTTTCCCTGATCAGACACCCTTTCTCAGCAACAAATCAGCATCCGCCACTGACCAAAACGGCGTCCGGCATGCCAGGATGTGCGCACGAACCGTCAACGCCGACGGTGACCCAGCGCTTCAGATCCGACGCGCTGGTCCCCGCCGGCGCAGTCACTGTGGCCGCCACAAGTGGCCGCCAGAGGCGCCGACATCAAGGAGAGCAGCGCATGCCGTCCGAACACTGGACGCACCCGGAGCCTGGAGATGGTCCCGCCGCCGTAGCGGCGCAACCTTCCCCCGAACAGGTGATCGCCGGTTTGCGAGCAACGAGCGAAGGTGGCGCTGAGCTGACTCAGCTGCTCACCCCCGAAGGCGAACGGATCTCTTCGCCGCAATTCGACCGCTACGTCGACGACATCGACGCCGAAGCCCTCAAGGGCCTGTACCGCGACATGGTCCTGGTCCGCCGCGCGGACCGCGAGGCCAACGCGATGCAGCGCCAGGGCCAGCTCGGCATCTGGGTGCCGCTGCTCGGGCAGGAGGCCGCGCAGATCGGCTCCGGCCGGGCGCTGCGGAAGGGGGACATGGCGTTTCCCAGCTACCGCGAGCACGGCGTCGCGTATGCCCGAGGCGTCGACCTCAAAGAGGTGCTCGGCATCTTCCGCTGCACCGATCACAGCGGCTGGGACTACAAGGCCCACGGCTTCCACCCGTACACCATCGTGATCGGCAACCAGGTGCTCAACGCCGCCGGGTACGCGATGGGCCAGAAGTTCGAAGGCAAGGTCGGCGACGACGACAGCGAAGCGACCATCTGTTATTTCGGTGACGGAGCGACTTCGCAGGGCGACGTGCACGAAGGCTTCGTCTGGGCCGCCGTCTACGACGCGCCGCTCGTGTTCTTCTGCCAGAACAACCAGTGGGCGATCTCGGAGCCCACCGAACGCCAGTCGCGCCTGCCGCTGTACCAGCGCGCCCGCGGCTACGGCTTCCCCGGCATCCGCGTGGACGGCAACGACGTCCTCGCCTGCCTCGCGGTCTCCCGCTGGGCGCTGGAGGAGTGCCGTCACGGCAACGGCCCGGTGCTGATCGAGGCGTTCACCTATCGGATGGACGCGCACACCACCACCGACGACCCCACCCGCTACCGGCTCTCCGACGAGCTGGAGGAGTGGAAGCTGAAGGACCCGATCGAGCGCGTCCGGGCGTACCTCGCCCGCGGCGGCGGCGCCGACCAGGCGTTCTTCGACCAGGTGCAGGCCGATTCGGACGCGTTCGCGGCCGAGCTGCGCGACTACTGCTTCAACATGCCCGAACCGCCACCGGAGCGGATCTTCTCCAACGTGTACGCGGAGTCCACGCCTCT
The DNA here is from genome assembly GCF_044765885.1 of Amycolatopsis sp. NPDC102389. Lineage (NCBI taxonomy): Bacteria > Bacillati > Actinomycetota > Actinomycetes > Pseudonocardiales > Pseudonocardiaceae > Amycolatopsis > Amycolatopsis sp. NPDC102389. The sequence continues at coordinate 308,471 of NZ_JBIWKX010000003.1, read as the reverse complement.
GCTGGACGCGCAGCGTGAAGAGTTCCTCTCGTACATGGACGGTTTCGTCGGGGCAGGTGAACACTGAAATGGCCGATCTCCAGAAACTCACCATCGGCAAGGCCCTCAACCTCGGCCTCCGGCGCGCCATGGAAGAGGACCCGAAGGTCCTGATCATGGGTGAGGACGTCGGCAAGCTCGGCGGCGTCTTCCGCATCACCGACGGCCTGCAGAAGGACTTCGGCGAGCAGCGCGTCCTCGACACGCCGCTCGCGGAATCGGGCATTATCGGCACCGCGGTCGGCCTCGCCGTCCGCGGTTTCCGCCCGGTGTGCGAAATCCAGTTCGAAGGCTTCATCTTTCCGGGCTTCGACCAGATCTCCAGCCAGGTCGCCAAGCTGCACTACCGCACGCAGGGCAAGATCAAGATGCCCATTGTGATCCGGGTGCCGTTCGGTGGCGGCATCGGCGCGGTCGAGCACCACTCGGAGTCGCCGGAGTCGCTGTTCGCGCACATCCCCGGCCTCAAGGTCGTGTCGGTGTCGAACGCCGTCGACGCCTACTGGGGCATCCAGCAGGCGATCAAGTCCGACGACCCGATCCTGTTCTTCGAGCCGAAGAAGCTGTACCACTCGGGCGCGATGAAGTCCGAGGTCGACACCGACACCACGCCGGACCCGCTGTTCAAGTCCCGCGTCGTCCGCGAAGGCACGACGGCCACCGTCGTCGCGTACGGCCCGTCGGTGAAGGTCGCGCTCGACGCGGCGGCCGCCGCCGAGGACGAGGGCAAGTCCCTGGAGGTCATCGACCTGCGGACGCTGTCCCCGCTCGATCTGGAGCCGGTGTTCGAGTCGGTGCGCAAGACCGGACGGCTCATCGCGCTGAGCGAGGCACCGTCGGAGTCGTCGCTGACCTCGGAGATCGCCGCGCGCGTGCAGCAGGAATGCTTCTATTCGCTGGAAGCCCCCGTGCTGCGGGTGACCGGATTCGACACGCCGTACCCGCCGGCCAAGCTCGAGGAGCACTACCTCCCCGACCTGGACCGCGTGCTGCACACCGTCGACCGTTCGCTCGCCTGGTAAGGGGGAAATCGCTGAAATGCCCGAGTACAAACACTTCCCCCTCGCCGACACGGCGGAGGGGCTGACCGAGGCCGACATCATCGCCTGGCAGGTCAAGCCGGGTGACACCGTGACGGTGAACCAGATCGTGGTCGAGGTCGAGACCGCGAAGGCCGCCGTCGAACTGCCCATCCCGTGGGCGGGCGTGGTCACCGAACTGCTCGTCGAACCGGGCCAGACGGTGGAGGTCGGCGCGCCGATCCTCACCATCGACGTCGACCCGGACGGCAAGGCGGCCCCCGCTGCCGCCCCCGTGGCGGAAGAGCCGGCGGAAGAGGAGATGAAGCCGCTGGTCGGCTACGGCTCCAAGGCCGTCGTCACGCAGCGGCGGGCGCGTAAGGGTGCGGCACCGGCCGCCCCGGCTCCCGCTCCGGTTGCCGCGGCTCCTGCTCCTGCCGCACCTGCTGTGTCTTCGAAACCGAAGGGCGGCTACGTGCCGCTGGCGAAGCCGCCGGTGCGCAAGCTCGCCAAGGACCTCGGCGTCGATCTGCACGCGCTCACCGGCACCGCCGACGGCGGCGTCATCACCCGTGACGACGTGCAGGCGGCCGCCAACGGTTCGGCCGCGCCCGTCGCCGCTCCGTCCGTTGTGGACAGTGGCTACGACCCCGCGACGCGGGAACGCCGGGTGCCGATCAAGGGCGTCCGCAAGGCCACCGCCGCCGCGATGGTGCAGAGCGCGTACACCGCCCCGCACGTCACGGAATTCCTCACCATCGACGTCACGCCGATGATGGAATTCCGGGAGAAGCTCAAGAAGTCGCGCGAGTTCGCCGGGGTCAAGGTCACCCCGCTGACCTTCGCGGCGAAGGCCGTCTGCCTGGCGGCCAAGCGCACTCCGGACGTCAACGCGGTGTGGGACGAGGCGGCGCAGGAGATCGTCTACAAGGACTACGTGCACCTCGGGATCGCCGCGGCCACTCCGCGCGGGCTCGTCGTGCCCAAGGTCCGTGACGCGGATTCGATGTCCCTCAAGGAACTCGCGATCGCGCTCACCGAGCTGACCGACGTCGCCCGCGAGGGCAAGACCACCCCGGCGGCCATGCTCGGCGGCACGATCACCATCACCAACGTCGGCGTCTTCGGCGTCGACACCGGGACGCCGATCATCAACCCGGGCGAGTCCGCGATCCTGTGCCTCGGCGCGATCAAGGACACCCCGTGGGTGGTCGACGGCGAGATCAAGGTGCGCAAGGTGCTCCAGCTTTCGCTGAGCTTCGACCACCGGGTGGTCGACGGGCAGCAGGGCTCGGAGTTCCTGGCCGACGTCGGCGCCTTGCTGGCCGACCCGGCGGTCGCGATCACCTACTGACGTTTCGCGTGTGAAGGACGCTTTCGCCGCATGCGATGCGGGGAAAGCGTCCTTCGCTGCGTTTGACGCGGGCCCGTTGTCGATTTTCGACCTTCCCAGCCCTGTAGCTCTTTCTCTGACAACTGCGAGTTAACGGCGCGATCACGTCGCGTAACAGAGTCGTCCGAGCCCTCGACACCCAAGTCAGGAATGCGGGAAGTCGCAGGCCGGGGAGGGCTCGAAATGACCGTCGACGCGTTGATCAAGAAAATCGCCAAAGCCTATTCGACCGCTCTGGCGATCCGGCTCGTCCAAGGCGAAGACGGCCCGTTCGCGCGCGTCATCGAACACGTCGAAGTGGACCATGGCGAATGCAGACGAAAACTCATTCTCGATTGGCACCTGCCGACACTCGCCGAAGCGCTGCCTGCTGAAAAGAGCGTCTCCGATCCCACCTTCGTCAAAGCCTTCAACGAAGCGAACCCGGTGTTGGTCGTGCCGATCCATGTGATGCGACGCGGCAGATTGATGACCGACTTCAGCGTGGAAGACCAGCGAGGAGAACAACTGTACGTCTGCGGCCGGACCGAGTGGGCGGAGCGGACGACCTGGCTGCTCAAAGTCCTGTGGGCCCTCGTCGACATCGCGCCGAACGGCCTTGGCGACTACCAGCGGAACCGGATAGCCCTGGCGAAGCGTCAATACCTTTCCCTGCCGACGCTGGGCAAACGGGAAGCCTCGGTGAACGCGAGGAAGTCCATCCTGAAGCTGCGCGAAGCCAGCGAGTCCGGTCTGCTCCTGCACCCCGGCACGCTGGAACGCATCGAGGTACTCGGCCGATACATCGCGGCGCGCCACCTGTCCTGGGTCCATCTGACGAGACACCCTGGCGAGACCGTCCGCCTGACGCTGTCCTACCGAACCCGGTTCGCCGCGGAATACCCACCGGCTCCGCCGAAAGGCAGCCCGCTACGGGGCCGCCGGCTCTTTCACCGGACCGTGGAATGGGCCCGCCGAGTGGTCGGGCAGGAGCCGTTCAGGTTCTGGGTTCCCCTGTCGATGCACAGCTTCTGCCGGAGTTACCACTTCACGATGCCGTCGCCGACGGGCACCTATTTCAAAGAACAGAGATTCGTCCTCCACAACACCCTTCGCCAACCACAAAAAGATCAGGAGAAGGCGCTCGGCAAGTTCTGCGCCGAGAACGACGCACAGACTCTCGGTGACCGGGACGCCGGCGGCCCGGTCGCTCATCTCTACGGGCGCAATCTCCGGAAAGCGGCGACGAACGACCACCTTCTGTACGCGTACGCATACGTCCGTGAACGCCCTCCGGGCACGACGGCGGCGGCGACCTGGCTCTGCTTCTTCTCCGCGGCCTTCCTGTGGCTGTTCTACGGGGCTTGGGACCCGCTCGTGACCTCGCCGAACGCGGGCACCAACGTCACCGCTCTCTTCGTCGCACTTCCAGGCTTCGCCTCGATCTGGTTCTCGAAGGCCTTCCAGCAGGAAATTCGATCACGGCTTCCCTTGGTCAACCGAGTCGGCCTGCTGCTCGTCGGCCTCTCGACCTTCTACGCCTTGGTGAGCACGATGATCAATCGCGGTGGCGTGACCGCACCCGATGGCTGGCCGAGATTCCTCGCCGACAGTTTTTCACGAGATGGCGTGCGAGTGTTCACGATCGTACTCTCCCTCTGGGCATTGTTCCTGTTCAGCCGAAGAGTGCTATTCCATAAGTGCTATCAACGCCTGCAGAACTCCGTGGTCAAGCGGTACATGAGTTAGTCTGAGCGAAAGGGTGGCTCGATGTCTGGAGTACTCGAGATGGACTTCATGAATCCCAGCCCTGACGAGCTGAGGGGTCGTACCGATGACACCGACGGCGAGTCGTTTCGGAAAGAAGCCCTCAAGGTCCTCGAAAGCGACGACGGGCGCGATCGCGCCATGTTCTCCAGCGTGACCAAGCAACCTGTCATCGTCGCCGCGGACATCGCGTCGTGCGCGACCTTGCCGGACCTCATCCCCAATGCCTGGCGACCGCACCTGACAAAGCTGATCTTCCACGCGGTCGAAGACGACTGAGGCACCGCCTTGGCGGCGACCGCCGTCGTCCTTAATCGCTTGACGGAGTGAGTGCTCACTCCGCACACTGGACGCATGACAGAAACCACCGCCCGGCGGAGAGCGCCAGGCATGAGTGCCGACGAGCGGCGCCGGATGATCGTCCAGTCCGTGCTGCCCTTGCTGGTGGAACACGGCGCCGGTGTCACGTCCAGCCAGATCGCCCGCGCCGCGGGCATCGGCGAGGGCACCGTCTTCCGCGTGTTCAAGGACAAGGACGAACTGTTCGCCACCTGCTTCGCCGAGGCACTGAAGCCCGACCAGGTACTCGACGCGATCGCGGTCATCGACCTCGACCAGTCCCTCGACGACAGGCTCATCGAGGCGGCCGACGCGCTCAGCGCGCACCTCCAGCGCATGGGCGCGCTGATGGCGGTCATGCACGGCTCCGGCAGGCGGCCGGAACACCGCCATGACGATCGCCGAGACCGGCGGAAGGAGTCGATGAGCGCGATGCGCGACGCCATGGCCGAGCTGTTCGAACCGGAGAAGGACCGGCTCCGCCTGCCGCCGTCACAGTCCGCGGCGCTCTTCCTGTCGCTGCTGTTCAGCGGGCGGATCCGGTTCAGCGAGACCGGTGACGAGCCCACCACGATGGAGCTCGTCGACGTGTTCCTCAACGGCGCCTTGGCGGCCGCGTGATCGGCCCGCCTGGTGGGGGAGGCGGCATGGAACTGTTCATGGCCCGCGGTGGCAGACGCCGCCGCCCGCCGTCGACAGTGCCCGACAGCGGCCTGACCGGCCCGGTCGACATCCCGGAACCCGAACCCGAAGCCCTTCCGAAAGACCTGAAGTCCCGGCTCAACCGCATGTGGGTCAACGTCACGGGCACGGTCCGCGGCCTGCCGAAGGTCGCGAAGCTGACCTGGCAGGCAAGCCCGGCGCTGACCATCGTGATCACCGTGGTGACCCTGCTTTCCGGCCTCCTTCCGACCGCGACCGCGTACGTCGCGAAGCTGCTGATCGATTCGGTGGTCGCCGCGATCCAAGGGCACGGGACGAAGAGCGCGATCGTCGGTGTCGCCCTCTTCCAGTTCGGCATCCTCGTGCTCACCGCCGTTTCGCAGGCCCTGACCACCTACGGCCAAACACTGCTGCAGGAGCGGATGACGCTGACCATCCGCCACCAGGTGATGGGCCACGCGAGCGACCTGCATCTTTCGTACTTCGAGGGTTCCGCGTCCTACGACATGCTGCGCCAGGCCGCGCAGGAGGCGCCGACGCGGCCGCTGTCGATGATGAACTCGGCGCTGGGCTTGATCCGGACGTTGATCACCTTCGGCAGCATGATCGCGCTGCTCGTCTCGATCAGCCCGCTACTGGCGCTCGTCGCGCTGGTGGCACCGATCCCCGCGTTCATCTCGCAGTCGAAGTACGGCGCCCGTGCGTTCTGGCTGACGTTGATGATGTCGCCGCTGAAACGACGGATGGACTATCTGTCCTCTTTGGTCACCACGGACACGTACGCCAAGGAGACCAAGCTTTTCGGCCTCGGCCCGTACTTCGTCGACCGGTTCCGGCGGCTCGGCCAGGTCTCCTACGACCGTCAGCGGACACTCACTCGCAAACGCAGCGTCAGTTCGACGTCGTGGGGGCTGCTCAGCACGGCCGCCGGCTCCGCGATCGCGTTGTACATCGCACTGGAGGCCGTCGGCGGCAGGCTCACCCTCGGCGATCTCGCGCTGTACACGGCCGCGGCGGCGTCGGTGCAGACGTCCGTCCAGGGTCTGTTCACCGCGTTTTCCGGGATGTACGAGAACAATCTCTACCTCGACACACTGTATCGCTTCCTGGGGACGAAACCGGAGATCGTCGCTCCGCCCGAACCGCGCCCGCTTCCGTCCACTGTGGAGGGACACATCCGGTTCGAAGAAGTGTCCTTCACCTATCCGGGAGCGCCGGACCCGGCGCTCGACGGCGTGAGCTTCGAGATCCGCCCGGGTGAGACGGTCGCCGTCGTCGGCCGCAACGGCGCCGGGAAGTCGACGCTGTTCAAACTGCTGTGCCGGCTGTACGACCCGACGGGCGGGCGGATCCTGCTCGACGACGTCGACATCCGGGAGTACGACCCGGTGGAACTGCGGCGGCGGATCAGCGCGATGTTCCAGGACTACGTGACCTACCAGGGCACCGCGGCCGAGAACATCGGCCTCGGCGACCTGACGCATCTCGTCGACCGCGAACGGATCGAGACGTCGGCGAAACGCGCCGGTGCCGACGAGCGGATCGAACGCCTGCCGAACGGGTACGACAGCCCGCTCGGGCGCTGGTTCGACCAGGGCGTCAGCCTGTCCGGTGGCGAATGGCAGAAGATCGCGCTGGCCAGGGCGTTCCTGCGGGAGGCGCCGATCCTGATCCTCGACGAACCGACATCCGCGCTGGACGCCCAGGCCGAGCACGACCTCTTCTCGCGGCTGCGGGAGCTTTCGGAGGGGCGTACGACGCTGTACATCTCGCACCGGTTCTCCACCGTGCGACAGGCGGAGCGGATCCTGTTGCTGGAGAACGGAAAGGTCGCCGAGTACGGGACGCACGACGAGCTGATGGCGGCGAAGGCGGGCTACGCCGAACTGTTCACGTTGCAGGCAGCCGCGTACTTGGACGACGCGGTCGGCTGATGCGGCGGATCATGGTCGTCGGCTGTAGCGGCGCCGGGAAATCGACGTTCTCGCGTCGGCTCGGCGCCGCACGCGGTTGACGTCGGTCACCGTATCGGGGGTTGGGAGCAAAACGGGCAAGCCGTACGTTGTCCAGGTATGGCTGTCGCGTTCCTGCTCTATGTCGTCGCCGAGATCGCCGCCGTGTGGGCGGTGGGCTCGGCCGTTGGCGTGCTCGGCACGATCGCGCTGCTCTTCGCCGGTGCGTTCATCGGGTCCTGGCTCGCGCGCCGTGAAGGCGGTCGCGCCTTCCGGGCGTTCGCCGAGTCCGCGCGGCTCGGCCGTCCCGCCGACGCGGAGAAGGAACTCACCGACGGGATGCTGATCGGGCTCGGCGGTCTGCTGATCCTGCTGCCCGGTTTCGTGAGCGACGTCATCGGCCTGCTGTTCATCCTGCCGCCGACGCGGAGTGTCGCGCGCAAGGTCTGGCAGAAGCGGATGGCGCGCCGGGCGGTCAAATTCGCCAACCGCGCCCGCGGGCCCGTGATGGTGGTGGACAGCGAGGTCGTCACGGACACCCCGCCCGCGGAGGCCGCCAAGAAGCAGCCGCCGGTGATCGAGGGCCGCATCGTCGAGGGCTAGGTGCCACTTGGCTTCGCCACTAGCTTCGCCACTACACTGCTAGTGGCGAAGCTAGTGGCGAAGCTAGGGCGGCAGCATGCTCCACGAAGAACTCACAGAGATCATCGCGAACCTCCGCGCGCTCGGCGGTGATCACGCGTTCGTGGAGGCCAAACGCGCGGAGACGAAGCTACCCAAGAGTGTCCGCGAGACGCTTTCCGCCTTCGCCAACACCAACGGTGGCGTGCTGATCCTCGGCCTCGACGAAACCTTGGGCTTCGAAGCGACCGGCGTCCGAGATCCAGCGAAGCTGGAGGCCGACCTGGCCGCGATGTGTTCTGAGAACCTCGAACCACCTCTCCGGCCGCTGATCGGGACGCATCGGTTCGAAGGCGCTGACCTGGTGGTGGCCGAGGTCGCCGAACTTCCCTCGGGCAGCAAGCCCGCGTACAACCGCGGCACCGGGATGACACAAGGCAGCTTCGTCAGGGTCGCTGACGGGGACCGGAAGCTGAGTCCCTACGAGGTCCAGTTGTTGGTGGCGAACCGTGGTCAACCGCGGGACGACGAGCAGCCAGTCCCCGGCACCACGGTCGCGAACCTCGACGAAGCGCTGACCAGCACCTTCCTGAGTCGCCTCCGCCGTCATCGTGGCAGGGCCTTCGCGAACCTCGATGACACCTCGGCATTGCGCCGCGCGAAAATCCTCATCGGAGACGAACTGTCGTTGGGCGGGCTTCTGGCACTGGGCGAGTATCCACAAGAGTTCTTCCCTCAGCTCATGCTGACTTTCGTCCACTATCCGGCCAAGTCGGGTCCGGACCCGCGAAGTGGAACGAGATTCCTCGACAACATCGCGGCCGAAGGACCGATTCCGGCGATGGTCGACGAAGCCCTTGTCGCCCTTCGCCGCAATATGAAGCGTCGATCAACGATTCGCGGTGCGGGGCGGGCCGAGACTTGGGAGTACCCCGAAACGGCTTTACGCGAGGCGGTGGTCAACGCCCTGGTCCATCGCGACTACTCCGGCCCGTCGCAAGGAACTCAGGTGCAGGTCGAGATGTATCCCGACCGCCTCGTCATCCGCAACCCCGGCGGACTCTACGGGTCGGTCCGCGAGGAAAATCTCGGCGTGGAAGGCACGTCTTCCGCTCGCAACGCGACCTTGTTGAAGGTTCTGGAGGACACACCGCTACCGGGTTCGGATCGCCCGATCTGTGAAAATCGCGGCTCCGGAATCCCGGCGATGCTGGCGGCCATGCGAGACGCGAAGCTCAGTCCGCCACGGTTCGCCGATGACATCTCCACGTTCTCGGCCACCTTCCCCAACCACACGCTGATGGGAGACGGCGCCGTCCGATGGATCGCATCGCTTCGCGAGCATGGACTGACCGAAAGCCAGTGTCACGGTCTCGCGATGTTGTTCCACGGCGAGACGCTCAACAATCAGGCTTACCGCAACGCGAACGACCTCGACTCCCGTGTCGCCACCGAAGAACTCGGCGATCTGGTCGCCCGCGGTCTGCTCGTTCCGGCCGGCGGAAGGCGGTACGCGCACTACACACTCGCCGACGATGTCGTTCCAGTGCCCGCAGATGGCCCGGTGCGGGAACAACGCCGGGCAGATCGCCGTGAGCAGATCCTTTCCGCACTCGACGAAAAGGAAGCGAGCCGTGCCGATTTGGTCGCGGAGACAGGGCTCCCCGATCGGACGGTGTCCCGCTGGATCGGCGTTCTCCTCCGGCAGGGCCTGATCGAGGCGACAGAGAAGAATCTGCGGAGTCCCAACGTCCGCTATCGCCGCACGCCTCAGCGAACCCTCGACGAAACCGGTCGCTAACTCGCGCTCGGCTTCGGGATGTCGAAATACCCGCTGAACCGCACGGCGGGCGCGTAGTCGCCCTTGACCTTCACCTTGCCCGTCACGAACATCGCCGCCACCGCCGCGTTGCCGGTCGCCATCCGGATGAAGTCGTCGACGGAAAGGGTGATGGTGGTGTCCGGAGTGCGCGCGAGATCCGTGCTCGAAACGCAGACGCCGTCTTCGATGACCGTTTGAAAACGATCGAAACCGTCTTCTCCGTCACCATCGGTGAAACGCCACGCGACGACGAAGTCGACGTGCCGCGCGCGTTCGGGAACGAAATGATCCGACATTCTGCGGAAAATCTCGTCGAGGAACGCCGAACGCAGTTCCGGGTGATCGGCGATCGCCTTGAGCTGCTCCCGTGACGCCCGTTGCACGACGTCGACGAGCACCTCGGTCTCCAGTGAGCTCAGCTCGATACCCGCACCGGTTTCGCCCAGCATGTGCAAGGTTTCCAGCACCTGGGTGAACTGCTCGGGGCTCAGCTTGGCGAGCTCGAGCTTCTCCGCGAACGCGTTGACGACGTGCTCGCCACCGGTGCGCGTCTTGTGCAGCCTCAACGGGCGGGAAAGGCGTACCTTGTCCCGCCAGCGCCGGTTCGGGGAATTTCGGGGCACGGCACGGAAGTGTATCTGCTCCGCCGGGATCAGGACGGTTTCGGAAGGTCGAAGAAACCGATCAAACCCGCGGCGAAGGCCAGGTCACCTTTTACTTTGATCTTTCCGGTGACGAATAGCACAGCGGGCGTCGCCTGGTGGGTGATGAGCCGGAAGAAATCGACGGGCGCGATCGTGATCGTCACCCTCGGCTTCTCTTTCATGGTGCGGCCGACCGTGCACTCTCCGTGCGAAATCACCGTCTCGTAGCGGTCGTATCCGCCGTCGCCGGTGCCGCCGGACAGCCGCCAGTGCACCACCGCGTGCAGCGACTTCGCGCGGTCCTGCCGGATGTGGGCGCCCATGCGGTCGAAGATCTCGCGCAGCACCCGCTCCCGGAGCGGCCGTTCGGCGACGACGCTTTCGAGTTGCGTGCGCGAGGCGCGCGAGACGAGGTTCGCGAACCGGACCGGGTCGACTTTGCGGAGGTCGAACGCGGGCGCGGACTCGGCGAGCCGTCCCAGCGCGGTCAGCAGCCGCCGGACGTCGTCCTTGCCGAGGTCCTTCGGGTCGATGGCGCCCGCGACCTCGTTGACGTCGAGAGAGTGCGCTTCGGCCGAATCCGGCTCGATCCGTTCCAGCGCGTCGACCAGCGCGCGGCCGGTCAGCCCCACGATCTCGGTCATGTTCCCTCCAGCTCCGCCTACCCGAGCGTAAGGCTACCCGCGAGTAGGTAGGCGGGCAAGCGTGCCGAAATCACCCATGCCGGTGGTAGCCCGGTAGCGTCTTACGCGAACTAATGGGAGGTCCTGAGTGTCCGAGGAAGTACCGCGTCCCGCCGAACGCGCCAAAAGGCTGCCGAGAGCGGTGCGGGAACGCCAGATCCTGGACGCAGCGGTCTCGGTGTTCTCGCGCTACGGCTATCACTCCGCGTCGATGGACGAGATCTCCGAGGTCGCCGGCGTGTCCAAGCCGATGATCTACACCTACCTCGGCTCCAAGGAAGACCTCTTCGGCGCGTGCATCCGCCGCGAAGCCACCCGCCTGCTGGAGGCGGTGCAGGACGGGATCAAACCCGATCTGCCGCCCGACATGCAGCTTTGGCACGGTCTGCGCGCGTTCTACCGCTTCGTCGCCGACTATCGCGAGTCCTGGACGGTGCTGCACCGCCAGGCCATGACCGTCGGCGGCACCTTCGCCGCGGAGATCACCGACATGCGCACCCGCGCGATCGAACTGGTCGCCGCGCTGGTCGTCTCCGCCGGCACCCGCAAGGGCCTCGGCGAACAGGCCGAGTTCTCCGGCGCCGGGCTGTCCGCCGCGCTGGTCGGGGCGGCCGAGTCGCTGGCCGACTGGGCGCTCGACCACCCCGATGTCTCCGATGGCGTGCTCGCCTCGTGGCTGATGAACCTCGTGTGGCTCGGGTTCAACGACCTCGTCGAGGGCGAGATCTGGAAGCCGTCAGAGAGCGACGACTGAGCCCTCCAGGTGCGGCTTCGGCTTGCGCGCGTTCCACAACTCGAAGGCCCAGCCCCGCCCCACCTCCGCCCTCAAAGGAGACGCTTCGCGCCGCTCGCCTGATTCAACCCCGCCTTCACTCCACGTGGTGAACGCCGCCTTCGCCGGCAACAACACCGGCTGCTTGAACTTGACGTCGACGGTGAACGCCTCCGGAAGCCTGCCTTCGAACGCCGCCAGCGCGTGCGCCTTCGTCCACATGCCGTGCGCGATCGCGGCCGGGAACCCGAACGCCTTCGCGGTGAGCGCGTGCAGGTGGATCGGGTTGCGGTCGCCGGAGACCTCGGCGTAACGGCGGCCGATGTCGCCGGGCACGTGCCAGATCGCGGTGGGCGAGGGCTGCGAGAGCTGACCGCGTGAAGTCTTCTCGCCGCTGCCACCGCCGCGGCGCAGGTACGTGCTGACGTCCGTCCACACAGGACTGTCATTGACGAGCAGCTCGCTGATCACGTCGAACTGCCTGCCCTTTTCGTGCGGGCGCAGATCCTCGGCGCGCACGCGCAGGGTGAACGACTCGTCGAGCCGCAGCTGCCGGTGCTGGGTGATGCGGTTGGCGACGTGCACCATGCCCAGCAACGGGAACGGGAAGTCGTCCTCGGTCATCAGCGCCATCTGCAGCGGGAACGCGAGGATGTGCGGATACGTCGCCGGGAGCACGTCGTCGAGCCGGAATCCGCACACCTGGTTGTACGCGGCGAGATGCGCCGGGTCGACGACGACGCCCTCACGGACGAACTCGGTCGACGGCAGCGTGTTCCCGCCGCTCTTGCGCAGCGAGCCGAGCAACGCCTTGGGGTACAGCGAAGACAGGCTCGGCGACTCGTGGAGTTCCTTGACGGCCATGGTCACGCCCCCAGCAGTGCCTGGCCGCAGACGCGGACCACGTTGCCGTTGACCGCGGCCGAAGCCGGGTTGGCGTACCAGGCGATCGTCTCGGCGACGTCGACCGGGAGCCCACCCTGGCCGAGGCTGGACAGCCGCCGCCCGGCCTCGCGGATGAACAGCGGCACGGCGGCGGTCATCTTGGTCTCGATGAAACCGGGAGCGACGGCGTTGATCGTGCCGCCGTATTCGGCGAGCTTCGGCGCGCCGACGTTCACCATGCCGATGACGCCCGCCTTGCTGGTGGCGTAGTTGGTCTGGCCGACGTTGCCCGCGATGCCGGCGATCGAGGAGACGCCGATGATGCGGCCGTTCTCGCGCAGCACCTTGTCCGTCAGCAGCTTCTCGTTCACCGCGAGCTGCGAGGCGAGGTTGACCGCGATGACCGAGTCCCAGCCGCCTTCGGTCATGTTGCCCAGCGTCTTGTCGCGCGTGATGCCCGCGTTGTGCACGACGATGTCGACGCCGCCATGGCGGGTGACGAGGTACTCGGCGAGCTTCTCGGGCGCGTCGGCGGCGGTGATGTCCAGCTGCAGCGACGAACCGCCGACCTTGTTGGCCACCTTCGACAGGTCCGCGCCCTGTGCGGGGATGTCGAGCGCGACGACGTGGGCGCCGTCGCGGCCCAGCACCTCCGCGATGGCGGCGCCGATACCGCGGGAAGCGCCGGTGACCAGGGCGACCTTGCCTTCGAGGGGCTTCGCCCAGTCGGCGGGCGCGGTGGCGGTCTTGGTCTCGGTGCCGACGCGGATGACCTGGGCGTCGACGAAGGCGGACTTCGACGACAGCAGGAACCGGAGAGTGGACTCAGTCGCTTCTTCGGCGCCTTCGGCGACGTACACGAGCTGAGCGGTCGCGCCGCGCTTCAGTTCCTTACCAACGGAACGGATGAAGCCTTCGAGCGCGCGCTGGGCGATCCGCTCGTTGCCTTCGGCCAGCTCCGGCGGCGTCCCGAGAACGACGACGCGGCCCGACGGCCCGACGCTCCGGATCACCGGGTGGAAGAAGTTGTAGACCTCGCGAAGCTGCTTCGGGTCCTTCACGCCTGTCGCGTCGAAGACGAGCGCGGCGTGCCTGTCGGCCGCAGCCGAGAGGACCTCGATGCCCGCGCGGTGCAGTTGAGCCTCGATCACCTTTTCGAGGCGACCGCCCGGCGCGGCCCCCAGAAGTGCGGGACCCTCGAGAGCGGGCTGGCCGGGCTTGTACCGGCGAAGCGTCGCCGGGTTCGGCAGGCCGAGCTTCGGCACCACGAACTTCCCCACCGGGGATTTCGTGAACTGCTGGTACCTGTCAGCCATTACGTGCCTCCCGTGCAGTTTGCGTCACGTCGCAGTCTAACCTACTCGCTAGTAGGTTACAGTGTGAGAGAGCCTACGGAGGAGTGGAAAAAATGGCCACGAAAAGGACGGCACCCGTGCGCAAGGTCGCGATCATCGGCGGCAACCGGATCCCCTTCGCCCGCTCGAACGGCCCGTACGCGCAGGCGTCGAACCAGGACATGTTCACGGCCGCCCTCGACGGCCTGGTCAGCCGCTTCTCCCTGCAGGACGAGGTGATCGGCGAGGTCGCCGCCGGCGCGGTGCTCAAGCACGCCCGCGACTTCAACCTGGCCCGTGAAAGCGTCCTCGGCAGCAGGCTGAACCCCGCCACCCCGGCCTCCGACGTGCAGATGGCGTGCGGCACCGGCCTGCAGGCGATCATCAACGTCGCCAACAAGATCGCGCTCGGCCAGATCGATTCGGCCATCGCGGGTGGCGTCGACACCACGTCCGACGCGCCGCTGGCGGTCAACGACGACCTGCGCCAGATCCTCGTGCAGCTCAACGCCGCGAAGACGCTCCCGGAGCGGTTGAAGCTCGCCGCGAAGCTGCGCCCCGGCCACATCGTCCCCGAGATCCCGCGCAACTCCGAGCCGCGCACCGGCCTCTCCATGGGCGAGCACGCCGCGCTGACCGCGAAGGTCTGGGAGATCACGCGCGAGGCGCAGGACGAACTCGCCGCCACCAGCCACCAGCGTCTCGGCGCCGCGTACGACAAGGGCTTCTTCGACGACCTGGTGACGCCGTACCTCAAGCTGGCGCGCGACCAGAACCTGCGGCCGGGCTCCACTGTCGAGAAGCTCGCGAAGCTCAAGCCCGCCTTCGGTGGTCCTGACGGCACGATGACCGCGGGCAACTCGACGCCGCTGTCCGACGGCGCGTCGACCGTCCTGCTCGCGACCGAGCAGTGGGCGAAGGCGCGCAAGCTGCCGGTGCTGGCGTACCTGACGTTCTCGCAGACCGCGGCCGTCGACTACGTCCACGGCGACGAAGGCTTGCTGATGGCGCCCGCGTACGCCGTCCCGCAGATGCTCACGCGCGCCGGGCTCACCTTGCAGGACTTCGACTTCTACGAGATCCACGAGGCCTTCGCGTCGCAGGTGCTCGCCACCCTCAAGGCGTGGGAGGACCCGCAGTTCGCGAAGTCGAAGCTGGGCCTCGACGAACCGCTCGGCTCCATCGATCGGGCGAAGCTGAACGTGAACGGCTCGTCGCTGGCGGCCGGGCACCCGTTCGCCGCGACCGGCGGCCGTATCGTCGCCACGCTCGCGAAGCTGTTGAACGAGAAGGGATCCGGCCGCGGACTCATCTCGATCTGCGCCGCGGGCGGCCAGGGCGTCACGGCGATCCTCGAAAAGTAGACAGTTCGCCCAGAGCGGATCCGGGAAAAACCCCGGTGTCTTTGTCGGTGCCGGGGTCTAGTTTGACCGCATGTTCGCGGTTCAGGCGAAAGCGCTGGTCAAGACCTACGGTTCCACCCGCGCGCTCGACGGGGTCGATCTGTCGATCCCGGCGGGCAAGGTGCTGGGGCTGCTGGGGCCGAACGGTGCCGGCAAGACGACGACGGTCCGCATCCTGACCACCCTGCTCCGCCCGGATTCGGGCGAGGCGGAGGTGGCCGGGCACGACGTGCTGGCCCAGCCCGACGCCGTCCGGCGTGCGATCGGGCTGTCCGGGCAGTACGCCGCCGTGGACGAGAACCTCACCGGCTTCGAGAACCTGTACATGGTCGGCAGGCTGTACGGGAGCAAGAAGGCCGCGGCGAAGTCCCGGGCGCGTGAGCTGCTCGCCCGGTTCCGGCTGGAGGACGCGGCGGATCGCCCCGCCAAGACGTACTCCGGCGGTATGCGGCGGCGGCTCGACCTGGCGGGTGCGCTGGTCGCCGAGCCGACCGTGGTGATCCTCGACGAACCGACCACCGGGCTCGACCCGCGCGGCCGGATCGACACCTGGGAGGTCATCAAGGAGCTCGTCGCCGACGGCACCACCGTGCTGCTGACCACGCAGTACCTGGAGGAGGCCGATCAGCTCGCCGACTCGATCGTCGTGATCGACAAGGGGAAGGTCATCGCGCGCGGCACGGCCGACGAGCTCAAGCAGGAGATCGGCGGCGAGCGGCTGGAGCTCGTCGTGGCGGACGCCGTCGATCTCGCCGTCACCACCCAGGTGCTGACGGAGGTCGGCTCGGGGACGCCGACGGTCGACGAGCACACCCGGAAGGTCGACGTCCTGGTCGAGGGCGGGCCGAAGGCGTTGATCGAGGCTCTGCGGCGGCTGGACGGCCACGGTGTCGCCGTCCAGGACGTCGCGCTGCACCGGCCGACGCTCGACGACGTCTTCCTTTCGCTGACCGGGCACGCCACGGACGAGGGGGACAAGAAATGAGCGCGGTCGCGAAGGCCTTTTCCGACGGTGGCGTGATCACCTGGCGGAACCTGAAGAACGTCCAGCGCAACCCGGACTGGCTGATGGCGGCGACCCTGCAGCCGATCATGTTCGTGCTGCTGTTCGCGTACGTCTTCGGCGACGCGATCGGCGGTGAGGCGGGCGGTCTCGCGTACCGCGAGTTCCTGATCGCCGGCATCTTCGCGCAGACGGTCGCGTTCAACTCGGCGTTCACCGTGATCGGGTTCGCGAACGACCTGCAGAAGGGCATCATCGACCGGTTCCGGTCGCTGCCGATCTCGCGGCTCGCGGTGATCTTCGGCCGGACGACGTCCGACCTGGTGATCAGCGTGGTCGCGCTGGTCGTCATGTCGCTGTGCGGGCTGCTCGTCGGCTGGCGGATCCGCGGCAGCTTCCTCGACGCCGTGCTCGGCTACCTGGTGATGCTGATGTTCGCCTGGGCGCTGTCCTGGGTCGGCGCGTGGATCGGGCTCGTCGCGCGCAGTGTCGAGGTGGCGCAGAGCGCCGGGCTGATGTGGATGTTCCCCTTGAGCTTCATCTCGACGGCGTTCGTCCCCGCGGACAAGCTGCCGGGCGTGCTGAAGGCGATCGCCGACTGGAACCCGTTCACCGCGGTGATCAACTCGGCCCGTGACCTGTTCGGGAACCGCTTCGGCGCACCCCCGACGGGCTGGCCGGCCGAGCACGCGTCGCTGTACGCGATCCTGTGCTGCGTCGCCATCATCGCGATCTTCGCGCCGCTGGCGACGGCCCGGTACAAGAAGGTCGCGAGCCGCTAGAAAAACTTCTGAACGCTGAAACATCTTTTCTGAACGCTGAAACATTTTTCTGAACGAAATGTCGAACCGCCGTCGAGCCGCTCGACGCGTCGATGAAGGCGGGGTAGAAACAGCCCCGCCAAGACACTGAGGAGCAGCGATGCGGTTTCTGATGATGCACCGGCTGGACGAGAGCGCCCCGGAGGCCTGGAACCCCAGCAAGGAGTTCATCGAGAAGATGGGCGCCTTCATCGAGGACTCGTTCGAGAAGGGCATCCTCATCACGGCGGAGGGCGTGCACCCCTCCGAGCGGGGCGCGAAGGTCCGCAAGGTGCGCGGCGGCAAGATCACCGCGACCGACGGCCCGTTCACCGAGGCCAAGGAGGTCATCGGCGGGTTCGCGCTGATCAACGCCAAGGACCTGGCGGAGGCCGTCGCGTTCGCGGAGACCTACGCGGCGCTGTTCGAGGAGATCGAGGTCGAGGTCCGCACCGTCGTCGAGGCGGAGGACATCGAGGCCTTCACCTCATGACCCCACGCGTTAGTCCTCTGGATGCGCCTTTTACGCATCCAGAGGACTAAACGCGGGTCGTCAGCTGGTCAGACGCTTCTCGGCCTTCTTCGCCAGCTTCTCGGCGCGCTTCTCCGTCTTGGAGGCGGCCCGCTTGGCGCGCCAGCCGAGCGACGGCTTGCCGGCGGTGTCGGCGGCGGCAAGCAGCAGGCCACCGGCGAGGCCGGCGTTCTTGATGAACTGGATCTGCTGCTGCTGGCGTTCGGCCGGTTCCTTGATCTCCCAGAACCGGTGCGCGGCCAGCGTGGTCGGGACGAGGCTGCCGAGCAGCAGCAGCGAGGCCAGGCGCGGCGCCTTGCCCGCGGCGAGCGCGACCCCCGCGCCGACCTTCACCGCGGCGTCGATCCGGACGAGGGTGGCGGGGTCGCGCGGCACCGACTCCGGCACCACGCCCTCCAGCTTGTCGAAGGACTCGGTGAGGAACGGCTCCGCGGCCTTGGCGTGCCCCTGGGTGTCCCTCAGCGCGCCGATCCCGCCGGAAATGAAGATCGCGGCGAGGAGCGGACGTGCGACGCGACGGAGAATCACGGTCGTAAACCTTTCTGATCCGGACCCGGGAAACAAACCTATCCCCAGTCTTCCCGCCCGCCACCGCGCCGAACCGCGCTAACGGTGTATCCGAGAATATTTCTCTGCCACTAGACAGCGCTAGATTGCGCTAGCGAGCCCGATACGCCTTCGGCAGCTTGAAGCCGCGAGCGGCCGCGACCTCCCGAAGCCGGTCCGGATAGTCGGTGATGACGCCGTCGACGCCGTCGTCGATGAGCTTGTGCATGGTGGCCGGGTCGTCGATCGTCCAGGGCACGACCTTGATCCCCGCCCGATGCGCCTCGTCGACCAGCGCCTTCGTCGTGAACGGCCGGTAGTCGGGGTCGCCGACCTTGCCGCCCTGCGGGTTGCCGTGCACCGGCGAAAGCGCGCTCGCGCCGAACGACTTCACCGCACGGACGGGGCTGCCACCGAAGTCGTCGATGTCGAGCCCACCCAGCCACGGCGACTTGCCCGGCTGCCCCACCTGCAGGAACTCGGGCTGGGTCAGCGCGACCGTCGGGATCCACGGCGCGACCTCGCGCAGGCGCATCAGCGCGCCCCAGTCGAAGCTCTGGACGGTGACGTTGCGCGCGAACCCGCCGCGCAGGATCTCGCGCACGACCCGCTGGACGAACTGCTCACGCGGCGCCGTCTCCTGCGGCGCGGCGGCCTCGACCTTGGTCTCGATGTTGAACTGGATGCCCCAGGCACGGTGGTCCCTGGCGAGCTGGAAGAGCTCGGCGAGCGTCGGCATCTTCGCGCCGGGGGAGAGCGTCTGGCCAGGATGGGCGGGCTGCCGGATCGACCCGCAGTCGAGCGTGCGGACCTGCGCGAACGTCAGATCCTTCACGTATTTGCCGACGTACGGGTACGCCGGGTCGCCGGGCGTCGCGGGCGCGGTGTCGCGGCACTTCGCGGGTGTCGTCTTGCGGTCGTGGGTGATCACCTCGCGGCCGTCCTTGGTGATCTGGATGTCGAGTTCGAGCGTGGTCACCCCCAGCTCCATCGCCTTGCCGAACGACGCGAGCGTGCTCTCGACCGTGAGGCCCAGCCCGCCGCGGTGGGCCTGGATGTCGAAGGCGCGACGCGGCTGCGCGTCGGCGACCCCGGCCGTCGTCAGGGTCAGCGCAGCGGCCATGACCAGCGCGAATGTCTTCATTCGTGAACCATGCCACGACCGGGTGAACTTCGATTGACTTTGACGCAACGTCAACCTCTACCTTCGTGGACATGCCGAACGAGACGGAGTGGTCGATCCAGGACATCGCCCGCTCGGCCGGGACCACGAGCCGCACGCTGCGCCACTACGGCGACATCGGGCTGCTCGAACCGAGCCGGGTGGGGAGCAACGGATACCGCTACTACGACCAGGACGCGCTGGTGCGGCTGCAACGGATCCTGCTGCTTCGCGAACTCGGGCTGAGCCTGCCCGCAATCGGCGAAGTCCTCGAAGGGGAGCAGGACACGACGGCAGCGCTACGCACGCACCTGAAGTGGCTGGAGCAGGAGCGGCAGCGGCTCGGACGGCAGATCGAATCGGTCAAAACGACCTTGAAGAAGACGGAAAGAGGTGAACAACTGATGGCGACAGAAGTGTTCGACGGCTTCGACCACACGAAGTACGAGAAGGAGGTCACCGAACGCTGGGGCGCGGACGCCTACCAGCAGGGTGACCGGTGGTGGAAGTCGCTGAGCGCCGAGGACAAGAAGGCGCACCAGCAGGAACAGAAGGACATCGCGGCCGCGTTCGGCGAAGCCCGAGCGCAGGGCCTGCCCGCCGACGGCGACGAGGCCCAGGCGATCACGCGGCGGTTGTACGAGTGGCTCCGTCCGGCCGTGCGAGCCGTCTCGAAGGGCTACTTCGCCGGTCTCGGGCAGCTGTACGTCGACGACCCGCGCTACGGGCAGTACGACGAGAAGCACGGCGCGGGCACCGCGGAATACATTCGTGACGCGATGAAGATCTACGCGGAACGCAACCTGCGCGACCGGTAACGAGTAGACGGGGCTGCAGACCCGTCCACTTGGAGTAACCCATCGCGACACGCCTATCGGTCTATCGCCGATTATCGGGCCGACGCTAGAAACGCCGATAGCGTGTGAGAGTGGATCCCATCCGCAACCCCTTCGCCCCGGGCGCCGGTCAACGGCCGCCCGAGCTGGCAGGTCGCGTCCGCGAGCTCCAGGCCTTCGAGGTCGTGCTCGAACGGGTCGCGCGGGGGAGACCCGAACGCAGCCTGATGCTGACCGGCCTTCGAGGCGTGGGGAAGACCGTATTGCTGGGCGAGCTGCGGTCGCGGGCCATCAAGCACGGCTGGGGCGCGGGCAAGATCGAAGCCCGCCCGGACACCGAGCTCAGGCGGCCGCTCTCGGCCGCGTTGCACCGCGCGATCCGCGATCTCGCCGTGCGCCATCGCGCGCCGGACCGGGTCGAGCAGGTGCTCGGCGTGCTCAAGGCGTTCGCGCTGCGCGCCAACAAACCGGACGCGAAGCTCCGTGACCGCTGGCAGCCGGGCATCGACGTGCCCGCCGCACAGGGCCGCGCCGATTCGGGCGACATCGAGATCGACCTGGTCGAACTGTTCACCGAGGTCGCGGAGCTGGCGGCCGACGTCGGCACCGGGGTCGCGCTGCTGATCGACGAGATCCAGGATCTGCTGCCGGAGGACGTTTCCGCGCTCTGCGCCGCCTGCCACGAGCTCTCGCAGTCCGGGGCGCCGCTGGTCGTGGTCGGCGCGGGGCTGCCGCACGTGCCGGCCGTCCTTTCGGCGTCGAAGTCGTACTCGGAACGTCTCTTCCGCTACGCGCGCATCGACAGGCTGGAGCGCGAAGACGCCGACCTCGCGGTGATGGCGCCGATCGAGCGCGAGGACGCGGGCATCGAACCGGAGGCGCTGGACGCCCTGTTCGACGCGTCCGGCGGCTATCCGTACTTCATCCAGGCCTACGGCAAGGCCGCCTGGGACGCCGCGCCGGCGGATCCCATCACCGTGAAGGACGTCCAGGTCGCCGCCCCGGAGGCCGAATCGGAGCTCGCGGTCGGCTTCTTCGGCTCCCGCTACGAACGCGCGACGCCCGCCGAACGCGAGTACCTGATCGCGATGGCCGAGCTGACCCAGGGCCGGGACGAGTCCGCCGGCACCGCCGATGTGGCCGTCTACCTGGGGCGCAAGCCTTCGTCGCTGTCACCCGCGCGGGACAGCCTGATGAAGAAGGGCCTGGTGTACTCCGCCGAGCGCGGCCACATCGCCTTCACCGTCCCGCACTTCGGCCACTACCTCCTCGGCCGGGACTAAGCCTCTCTGCGGCTTTATCGCCTCAAAGCTAGAAAGCGGTAGATACCCCTACCGTCGCTTCGTCGCGCCCTCCTGCGTTACCAAGAAGTGACCGGCGACACCAAATCTCTCCGGATTTTCACTCCAGTTGCCGATGATTCATCGGCAGGTGTGCCAAGTCACCGGATAATCGTTGGCATCCTTGTGAAAAAGGGTGCATACTAGGAGCACAGCCACGAAGACGCAAGACTTACTCCCAAGGGGATGACAAAAACCGATGAACAACATCGCCGCCAAGCTCCGTGCCCGTCGCGCCGAGGCTCGCACTCGCCGGGCCCTGAACCGGGCGATCGACACCGCGGCCACCGCGACCGTTCGTCAGGAGCTCATCGCTATCTCCCAGGCGCGTCACACGCACATGCGCTGACCCGACAACAACCGTTGTAGGTGTCGCCCGTTCGAGTGACCTACGACACATAGTGCGTGAGGTGTAACGCCGCGGAACGCGGCGTCGATACCCACTACGACCCCGTGATGCTGGCGGACCCCCGACCTGGCAGCATCACGGGGTTTCCATATGTCCACCTCCGAAAGATTTCTTGCCTTCGCCGCTTCGCGGAGTAACACTTGACTTCGTCAACGAATCTGTTGAGGTGGTCAAATGAATCGATCCGCGGACCGGGTGGCGACCGTGCGGGCCTTCAACCGCCTGTACACCGGCGTGATCGGCGTCCTCGACGAAGGACCGGCCGACGCCGAGTACTCCCTGAGCGAAGCCAGGGTCCTCTTCGAACTCGCGCAGCAGGATCCGACCCAGGTCACCGACCTGCGCAAACGTCTCGACCTCGACGCCGGGTACGCGAGCAGGCTGCTCGCGAGGCTCGAGGGACGCGGCCTGCTCACCCGTGAACGCAGCGACGAGGACGCCCGCCGTCAGCTCGTCCGCCTGACCGAGAACGGCCGCGAGGCCTTCGCCGTCCTCGACGAACGGTCCGTCGACCGGATCGGCTCGTTGCTCGGCAGGTTCGGCGAAGACGAGCAGCGACGGCTGCTCGGCGCCATGGACACGATCACCTCGCTGGTCGGCGAGCGCGCCTCGGATCCCACGCTGGTCCTGCGCCCGCCCCGGCCGGGTGACTTCGGCTGGGTGGTCCACCGCCACGGCGCCCTCTACTCCCGCGAGTACGGCTGGGACGAGCGCTTCGAAGCGCTCGTCGCCCGTGTCGTCGCGGAGTACGTCGACAGGCGCGGCGACCCACGCCAAGCGGGCTGGATCGCCGAACTCGACGGGGAGCGCGTCGGCAGCATCTTCTGCATGCCCGCCGAAGACGGCATCACCGCGAAGCTGCGGATGTTGCTCCTCGAACCGGCCGCGCGGGGACGCGGCGTCGGAAAACGTCTGGTCACCGAATGCGTCGAGTTCGCGAGGGCGTCCGGCTACCCGGCGATGGAGCTTTGGACGGTGTCGCTGCTGGAGGCGGCGCGGGCGATCTACCAGAGGGCCGGTTTTCAGCTGGTCGACGAAGAGACGATCACGGGCTTCGGGTACGAGCTGACCGGGCAGACCTGGCGGCTGGAGCTGTGACCGAAAAGGCCGCGTCCGAACCGGACGCGGCCCCTTCGATCACCAGTGACTAGTGGACGCCGATTTCGCGGAGATCCTTGTCGTGCTCGTCGGCGTGGTAGTCCTCGGCCTCGGTGTCGTCCGTGCCGTTGAAGACCTTCAGCTGCCGCGCGATCACCGTGAAGATCACGGCGATCAGCAGGTTCGCGACCAGCGCCACGAACCCGACGTAGATCTGCAGCTGCGAACCGCTGAACGGATGCCAGCCGAAGATCGACAGGTTGCCCATCGACAACGCCGAGCCACCGAAGTGCGCCTTGCCGGTCGCCGCGTTCGGGATGTTGTAGAGCATGATCAGGCCCCACCCGATACCGACGATCCAGCCCGCGATCAGGCCCCAGCGGTGGAACCACCGCGTGTAGAGCGAGATCGCGACCGCGGGCAGCGTCTGCAGGATCAGCACACCGCCGATGAGCTGCAGGTCGATCGAGAACTGCGGGTCGATGAACAGGATGAACGCCACCGCGCCGAACTTCACGATCAGCGAAGCGAGCTTGGCCTGCTTCGCCTCCTGGCCCGGCGTCGCGTTCTTCTTGATGTACTCCTTGTAGATGTTGCGGGTCCACAGGTTGGCCGCCGCGATCGACATGATCGCCGCGGGCACCAGCGCGCCGATGCCGATCGCGGCGAACGCGATCCCGGCGAACCACGACGAGAACTGCGAGTCGAACAGCACCGGGACCACGGTGTTCGTGTCGGGCTTGCCGGTGGCGTTGTTGGTGATCGGCGAGACCGAAGCGCTGATCGCGACGTAGCCGAGCAACGCCAGCAGCCCCAGGACCAGCGAGTACGCCGGAAGCGCGACCATGTTCCGCTTGATCACGCTGCGGCCTCGCGAGGCGAGCACGCTGGTGAGCGAGTGCGGGTACAGGAACAGCGCGAGCGCCGAACCGAGTGCCAGCGTGGCGTACTGCAACTGGTTGTTCGCGGTCAGCAGGATGCCGTCCGCCTTCGACGGCGTCTTGTCGAACTTCGCCTGGGCCGAGTCGAAGATCGCCGACCAGCCGCCGAGCTTCGAGGGCAGGTAGATGATCGCCACAAGGATCACGATGTAGATCAGGATGTCCTTGACGAACGCGATCAGCGCGGGCGCGCGAAGGCCCGACTGGTAGGTGTAGACCGCCAGGATGATGAAGGCGACCAACAGCGGCAGGTGACCGACGACGCCGGAGCCGTTGATGCCCATCGTCCGCAGGACCGCCTCGAGCCCGACGAGCTGCAGGGCGATGTACGGCATCGTCGCGATGATGCCGGTGATCGCGATCAGCAGCGCCAGTGTCGGCGAACCGAACCGGCCGCGGACGAAGTCGGCGGGCGTGACGTAGCCGCGGACGCGCGAGACCGACCACATGCGCAGCGCCGGCATCAACACGATCGGGTAGACGATGATCGTGTACGGCAGCGCGAACATGCCCATCGCGCCGGCGCTGAACATCAGCGCGGGGACGGCCACGAACGTGTAAGCCGTGTAGAGGTCACCGCCGAGCAGGAACCAGGTGATCCACGAGCCGAACTTGCGGCCGCCGAGGCCCCATTCATCCAGGTGGTCGAGGGTGTTGCCGGCCTTCCAGCGCGACGCGACGAAGCCGAGCACGGTGACCACCGCGAAGAGGACCGTGAAGATGATCAGCTCGGGCCATTGGATATTGGTCACTTGACGTCCCCCTCGTCGAGCTCGTCCACGGACAGCCGGTCGGGACGCTCACTGGTCGGCTTGTCCTTGGTCATCACGAAGACGATCCAGGTGCAGAGGACACCGACCGCCACGAACACGAATTGGAACCAGTAGAAGAACGGCATCCCGAACAGCCGGGGACCGTCCGAATTGAACAAGGACGTGATCAGCACCAGCAACGGGATGATCAACAGGAGGTTCCAGGGGCTGAACTGAAAGCCCCTCACCTTCCCGTCTGCCTTACCTGACGCCATCGGACCTCACCTAACGTTCCCGTACCCCCGGATCGACCCGATGACCCTAGAACCTCTCCCCCGTCCGGGTCACGCGCGCCTGATATCGATTTGATCAGTGACGCCTCATACGACGAAGGGCGGTTGCCGTCCGAGTCCCCGGCGGATATCAATAGCCGCAAGTCGCGAACAGGAACTTCGCACGCAACATCAAAGGGGCATCGGATGAAGAAACTCCGCTATGCGGTGGTGATCCCGGCTGTCGCCGGCACCATGCTGGCCGGGTTCACGCCTGCGTTCGCAGGGCCGGAGGCTGCCGGGCAGCAGCCGCTGAACTCCACCAACATTCCGGCGAAGTACGCGGACCAGAAGCTGGACTGGCACAAGTGCACCGCCGGCGAGCTGCCGTCCGCGCCGCCTCCGGGAGCCGAGAACATCGAGTGCGCGACCTACCGCGCGCCGCGTAACTGGTACAAGACGAACGAGGCCATCGACCTGACGATCGCCGTCAGCCGCCTCGCCGCCACCAGTGGCAAGGCGACGGCCAGTGTCATCACGAACCCTGGTGGCCCCGGTGCTCCGGGCCGTAACTTCCCGGCCCGTCTGCGTAACCAGACGAAGCTGCGCGCGAACCAGGAGATCATCGGTCTCGACCCGCGCGGCACCGGCAAGAGCACCAACATCACCTGCGGCAACGCGATCGGCACCGGCTCCGACCTCGACCCGCGCGACCGCAGCCGGGCGAACCTCAACCTGATCCTGGACGCCACCAAGTACGCGGCGGACTCCTGCCAGGTGAAGTCCGGCGAGCTGGGCCCGCTCATCAACACCGCCCAGACCATCCGCGACATCGACCTGCTGCGCGTCCTCCTGGGCCGCGACAAGATCAACTGGGTCGGCTACTCGGCGGGCACCTGGATGGGCGCGCACTACGCGCAGCAGTTCCCCACCCGCACCGGCCGTTTCCTGCTGGACTCCTCGACCGAGTTCACCACGACCTGGCAGAACTCGTTCGACGGGCAGCCGCTCGGCTTCGAGCGCCGCTGGCGTCAGGACTACCTGCCGTGGATGGGCAAGTACGACAAGGTCTACGGGTTCGGCAAGGACGGCGAAGCCGCTCGCCAGACCTACGAGAAGGTCCGCTTCGCGCTGACCCAGAACCCGGTCGAGGTGGACGGCGTCCCGGTTTCGGCCAACGCCCTCGACTCGACCATCGCGTCGTACCTCTACTCGAAGCGCAACTTCCCGGCGCTGGCCGACTACCTGGTCAACCTGAAGACGCTGACCGAGGGCACCTCGTCGCAGCAGCAGAAGGCCTCGGCCGCGCAGAAGGTCAAGGCCGAGACCGTCGACGGTGACGGCGTCATCGGCCCGCAGCCGCTGTTCGTCCCGAGCGACGGCGACTCCTACAACGCCAGCTTCTGGTCCATCCCCTGCAACGAGGGCAAGTGGACCGGCAACCGGCAGAGCGTCATCCGCCAGTCGCAGAAGCTGATCGACCGCGATCTGCCGCTGCTGGGCGCCGGCTGGCTGATCCAGCCGTGCATCTTCTGGAAGAACAAGCCGGTCGACCTGCCGAAGCTCGACGGCCGCGGCGTCCCGCCGGTGCTGATCGTCCAGTCGGTGCACGACCCCGCGACCCCGATCGAGGGCGCGACCCGTGCGCACCGCGCGTTCGAGAACTCGCGGATGATCACCGTGACCGGTGAAGGTGACCACGGTATCTACGCCGGCGGCAACGTGGGTGTGGACAAGGTCGTGGAGGACTACCTCGTCGACGGCAAGGTGCCGAACGACCAGAGCCTCCCCGGACTCCCACTTCCGGTGCCCGCGGGCGCCTGAAGCCACTAGGGATTGTGGCCCCGTCGAGTTTCGGCTCGGCGGGGCCCTTTCTTTGGGGTTGTCCACGACCTGTGCACAGAGTTGTCCACAGGCTGGGGGTAACTCCGGAGGGACAACTCGACCGTCGGCGTGCGCCTGGACAGAAGTCGCGTGACTGGAGCCGTAACTCACGTGCTTGGAGCCGTAACTCACGTGCTTCCAGCCGGATCTCGCGTGTTCGGGCACGCGGATGCCGCTCACGACCGGGCGGGCCGGTATTAGTATTGGGCTCATGGTGCGAGTGCCGTTGACGGACGAGGAACGCGAACGCGGCGAGCGGCTGGGGCTGGCGCTCCGGGACGCGCGCGCGTCGTCGTCGCGGAGCATGGTCGAGGTCGCGGCGGAGGCCGGGATCTCGGTGGAGACGCTCCGGAAGATCGAGACCGGCCGGATCCCGACGCCCGCCTTCTTCACGGTGATGGCGATCGCGGACGCCGTCGGGCTGCCGCTGGACGCGCTGCGAGCGGCCGCCGAGGGCGGCGCCGAAGAGGTCGCCGAAGCGAGTTAGGGGCGCAGGGCGGCCAGGGCGTGTGCCCGGTCGTTCAGGTAGAGGAAGCCGTCGATCGGCAGGTCGAAGCTGTTCAGCAGGCTTTCCAGGGTGGCGTATTCGTCCACGCCGAGGTGCAGGTTCTCGTTCATCGCGTGCGCGACGAGGACGTCCGCCAGCTCTTCCCACTCGCCCGACCAGTGCAGCGTTCGGTAGAAGGCCAGGACGTCCGGCGAGATCCGGTCACCGATCTGGTCGAGCAGGCTGTCGCCGAAAAAGCTGATCCGGCCGGCGGCGAGGTCGGCGACGGTCGGGTTCGCCGGGTCGGCGGCGGTGTCGGGATTGCGGATCACGCCGGGGCCCGCCACCGGATAGCCCGTCTTGACGTTGCCGTTGTCTTCGACCAGCACGATCAGGTGCACGCCGTACCGTTCGCCCGCGCAGCGCCAGCGGCCGTTGTGCAGTCTGAGGCGGGGTTCGCTGGGATCGTTCGCGACGTCCTTGATCACCGCGATGATCTGCTCGTCGGTCCAGCCCGCGGGGAACTCGCTGGTCGCCCGCCGTCCCTTTCCCGGTGCGTGCCCGCCGCCCACTCGTGCTCCTTTCGTCGCATCGAGGGTAACCCGCGTCCGGAGTATCCGAATGATCCGAACGCGGGAACGGGTGACCTCAGGCGATCACGCTGAGCACAACGGCACCGACGGCGAGCACGTCGACGCCTCGCAGGGCCTGCAACCCGGCGGCCCCGCCACCGACGTCGTAGTTCATCGGCGGCCGGGTGGCCGTGCGCAGGGCGGCGACGACGGCGAGCGGGATCGCGAGCCACACCGGCCAGGCCGGAGTCACCCCGAGCGTCAACGTCACCAGGCCGAGCAGGAGACCCCAGCCGAGACCGAGCAGGGTGATCACCAGCCCGTTGACCAGCCGCAACTCCCAGTCGGACGCGCCGAGCCACCGACGACGCCCGGGATTGCGCCACAGTTCGCCGAGCCCGCCGACGAACGGCACGACCGCCGCGTACGCGCCGAGCGCGAACATCGCCGCCGCGGGGATCGCCGGGAAGGCCCGGTGCGCGACGCCTGCCAGGCACGCGATCACCACACTCGCCGCCGCGTAACGCATCCGGCCGAGCACCCCCGCCCACGCGAGCCGCAGGGCCGTCGGACGCCGCAGCGACAGCCACGGCACCGGCTTCGATTCCGGGATCAGCAGCATGGGGTCCAGGAAGACCGCGGCCATCGCCCGCAGGAGCCGCGCGTTCCAGCCGTCGACGAGTTCCTGGCGGCCGACCCCGGACATCGGTTCGCCGCCGAAGGCCACCGCGACCGCCACCACGAACAGCGCGCCGGCCAGCACCTCGACGGCGACCGGGCCAAGGCCCGCGGCGGCGAACGCCAGACCGGCGAGCGCGAGCACGACCGGCGCGAGCGTTTCCCCGCGGATCGCCGTCCGCCGCGCGGTGACGGCGGCCAGGATCGCGCCGGAGGCGGTCAACGCCGACATCGCGATCCACACGTCCTTCGAACCGGCGCCGATCGCGGTGACCAGCGCCCCGGTGTAGCCGACCACCACGACCAGCCCGGCCCAGAGCGTCCACATCCGCTTCACGACGACACGGCGCCTGTCGACGCGGGCGAAGTCCATCCACGTCAGCGCCGCCGGCTCGGCCCAGACGAAACCGCGGCGCAGCAGGCCGCGCCAGAACATCGCACACAGCACGACCAGCAGCCCGAACACGGCCGGGAAGTCCACAACGGACTGTCCAAAAAGGAAATGCCGGAGTTTCGGCAGGTTCTGGAAAGCGGTGAACAGCGCGCCGAAACCGAACAACGCCAGGAAGGTCTGGTAGTCACCGTTGAGCAGCCCGCCGAATCGCTGCCGTCCGGGGACGTGCGTGGGCGCTTTCGTGGTCACCACAACTCGAGGGTCGAGTCGGCCGCTTCGAGCAGCGGGGGATGGTGCGTGGCGACGACGACGGCGGCCCCGGCGTCGGTCGAGCGCTTGATCAACGACGTCAGCCATTCCTTCCCCGCGACGTCGAGCGCCCGTTCGGGCTCGTCGAGCAGCAGGACGTCGTGCGGCCGCGCGGTCGCGCCGAGGAGCAGCAGCCGACGGCGTTGCCCGGCGGAGAACTTGCCCGCGGTGACCTTCGCGCGTTCCGACAGGCCCGCGTCCGCCAGGAGCGCGTCGAAATCGCCGAGACCGGCGCCGAACGAGCCCTCCAGCAGTTCGAGGTGCTGGAGCGGCGTCAGCTCGGCGAAGAAATCGGAATCGTCGAACAGCACGGAAACCTTGCGACGGAAGGAAACATCGCGTTCGTCGGGTTTCCCGCCCGCGACGACGACTCGGCCCCGCTGCGGGGTCTGCGTTCCGTAAAGGCACCGGAGCAGGGTCGATTTACCGACCCCGTTCGGGCCGACGACGACCGCGCATTCGCCCGCGTCGACCTCGAAGTCGAGGCCGTCGAACAACCAGTGCTCCCCGGCCTGGACGCCGAGCCCGCGTACGTCGATCATTTGCCGCGCAACACTTCGATCACCGGAGCGAGCGCGTCCATGTTGTGCTCCAGCACGGTGAAATAGGTGAAACCGAAGCGCTCGCGATGCGCCAGGATCTGTTCGGCGATCTGCTCGCGGGTGCCGACCAGGGCCGTCGGCAGTTCGGCGAGTTGATCGACGGTCAGCTTGCCTTCGAGCAGTTCTCGCAGGCTCTCCAGCCCCTTTTGCCGGTCTTCGACCACGGCGACGAAATGCGCGAGGATATTGAATTCGACGGCACGGCCGTTCAGTTTCCCGCGGACGAAGTCCACCCGCTCCTCGATTCCGGCCGCGTCGTCGACGGCGAGCTCGCCCCCGTCGGGAACGGCCGCCGTACCGGTGAAGCCGATGATGTCGGCGTGTTCGGCGGCGAGGGTGAGCAGCCGGTCGCCACGACCGGCGATCATCAACGGCGGCCCCGGTTTCTGCACCGTCGGCGGTTTGTGGTTTTCGTCCGCATAAAGCTTTTTCAGTACCTTGATGGTGTTTTCGAGGTGGTCCACGCGTTTGCCCGCGCGGGGGAATTCCATCCCCGCGGCTTCGAATTCGGCCTTCACGTAACCGGCCCCCAGGCCGAGCTCCAGCCTGCCCTCGGTGAACTGGTCCGTGCCGGTGACGTCGCGGGCCAGCAGCATCGGGTTGTAGAAGGCGGTGTTGATGACGAAGGTGTTGAGCCGAGGGCGTTTCGTCACCTCGGCGGCGAGGACGAGAGCCGGGAACGGCGGTGCCATGCCGAGGTGGTCGGCCGCGCCGATCACGTCGAAGCCGAGGTCCTCGGCCTTACGGCACTTTTCGACCCACGCGGCACGGCTCGCCGGGACGACCATGTTGACGCCGAATTTGACCATGCGGCCACGGTACCGAGCCCGAAAGAAGAAGGCCTCATCCCCGGGAATGACTCCGAGGATGAGGCCTTCTCCGGCGTTCGGGCGATCAGCCGAGGCGCTGCTTGAGCGCGTCCAGCTCGTCACGCAGCGACGACGGGACCTTGTCGCCGATCTTCTCGAACCACTCCTCGATGAGCGGCAGTTCCTGACGCCACTCTTCGGCGGAGACGTCCAGCGCGGCCTGGATGTCGGCCAGCGGCTCCTTGAGACCCTCGGTGTCGAGGTCCTCGGCGTTCGGCACGAAGCCGACCGGGGTCTCGTTCGCGTTGCCCTTGCCCTCGACGCGGTCGATGACCCACTTCAGGATCCGCGAGTTCTCGCCGAAGCCCGGCCACAGGAAACGGCCGTCTTCGCCACGGCGGAACCAGTTGACGTAGAAGATCTTCGGCAGCTTGTCCGCGTCGGCGTTCTTGCCGAGGTCCAGCCAGTGCTTGAAGTAGTCACCGGCGTGGTAGCCGAGGAACGGCAGCATGGCCATCGGGTCGCGGCGCACGTTGCCGACCGCGCCGGCGGCGGCCGCGGTGGTCTCCGACGACATGGTGGCGCCCATGAACACGCCGTGCTGCCAGTCGCGGGCCTCGTTCACCAGCGGGACCGTGGTCTTGCGGCGGCCGCCGAACAGGATCGCCGAGATCGGCACGCCCTGCGGGTCGTCCCATTCGGGCGCGAGGATCGGGCACTGCGACATCGGGGTGCAGTAGCGCGAGTTCGGGTGCGCGGCCTTCTCTTCCGACTCCGGCGTCCAGTCCTGCTTCTTCCAGGAGGTGGCGTGCTCGGGCTTGTCGCCCATGCCCTCCCACCAGATGTCGCCGTCGTCGGTGAGCGCGACGTTCGTGTAGACCGTGTTGCCCTTTTCGATGGTGCGCATCGCGTTGGGGTTGGTGTGCCAGTCGGTGCCCGGCGCGACGCCGAAGAAGCCGAACTCGGGGTTCACCGCGTACAGGCGGCCGTCCTCGCCGAACCGCATCCACGCGATGTCGTCACCGAGGGTCTCGGCGCGCCAGCCGGGGATGGTCGGCTGCAGCATGGCGAGGTTGGTCTTGCCGCAGGCGCTCGGGAACGCCGCCGCGACGTAGTGGACCTTGTTCTCGGGCGAGATCAGCTTGAGGATCAGCATGTGCTCGGCCAGCCAGCCCTCGTCGCGGGCGATGACCGAGCCGATGCGCAGCGAGTAGCACTTCTTGCCCAGCAGCGAGTTGCCGCCGTAGCCGGAGCCGTAGCTCCAGATCTCGCGGGTCTCGGGGAAGTGCGAGATGTACTTGGTGGTGTTGCACGGCCAGGAGACGTCTTCCTGACCCGGCTCCAGCGGCGCGCCGACGGAGTGCAGGGCCGGGACGAACGCGCGCTCGGTGCCGTCCTCGGTGATGAACTTGTCCAGCGCGGCCTTGCCGGCGCGGGTCATCACGCGCATGGAGGCGACGACGTAGGCGAAGTCGGTGATCTCGATGCCGAGCTTGGGATCCTCGGCTCCGAGGGGGCCCATGCAGAAGGGGATCACGTACATCGTGCGACCGCGCATGCACCCGCGGTACAGCTCGGTCATCGTGGCCTTCATCTCGGCCGGGTCCATCCAGTTGTTGGTGGGACCGGCGTCCTCTTCGTTCTCCGAACAGATGAAGGTGCGCTCTTCGACGCGGGCGACGTCATTCGGGTCGGAAGCGGCCCAGTACGAGTTGGGCTTCGCGTCGAGCTGCACGAACGTGCCGGCGGAGACCAGTTCGGCGTTGATCCGGGCGGCCTCTTCGTCGGAGCCGTCGACCCACACCACGCGGTCCGGAGTGGTCAGTTCGGCGACCTCCCGGACCCAGGACAGCACGCCACTGTGCGTCGTCGGCGCATTTTCCAGTCCAGGGATGGCGACTGCGGTCATCTCTACTCCTGACTTCCGACGGCAGAAGCCCACACCGGGAACGACGCTGTTCCGATGCGGGCTTCATTGCCGGCGACCGAATGGCTTCGCACACCGGCGGGAAGACCGGTGTGCAGGTTTTGGGATTCCCCGAGAGTAGCCGGATGACCGGCAGGTAACCGAGAGCTGACCTGTCGGTTCTCTCACAAGAACGATAAGGGAATCGATTCAGTATCACCGGAATGGGCCATACGCAGAAATTCTTCCGGTGACCGATGGCACAGCGGCCGGGCGAATCGGACATGAGAAAGCCCGGCGCGAGGTCTCGCGCCGGGCTGTTCTGTGACCAGGATTACAGGAATCGACCCGTTCGGAATGGACTAAACCATTCTTTTATTGGTCCAGGCCATTTCAGGATTCAGTTGGGGCTGATCCACTGACCGGTGGCGGAATCGATCTTCGCCACTCCTTCGAGCGTTTCGGTGCCCGCGCCGCCCCACGCCGCGTCGCCCGCCGGGTCCCCCGCGGCCGCCGGAGTGCTCGCGAAGGCCGCGCCGATGTCGTTGTTGACCACGCCGCTGCCGGTCTCGGACCACTGGCCCGGCCCGGTGTGCTCGTAGGTCTTGGAGTTGCCGGAGGCGTCGGTCTCCACCGCGATGTCGGCGTTGCCGTCGCCGTCCTTGTCGGTGAAGGCGATGGTGCGGCCGTCCTCCGTGTGGACGATGGCGGTGTCCGGCGTCCCGTCGTTGTCGGTGTCGATGGTCGGCGGGCCGACCTCGACGTCGCCGCTGGGCATGTCGGCGTGCATGGTGCCGCTGGTGCCCGCGTCGGAACCGTCGTCGTTCCCGCCGCCGCCCGCCTCGACCCAGGAGCCGGACGCCTCGTCGTAGACGGCTTCCTGGACGACCTTGCCGTTCTCGTCGAGCACCGCGTACTGGTCGGCCTCGCCGTCGCCGTCGGTGTCGACGAACGCCTGGCCCGTACCGTCGTCGTGCTGGATGACCGCGGCGTCGTTCACGCCGTCCTTGTCGAGGTCGTAGTTGAGCTCGGCCTGGTACTCCTCGCCGTCAACGTGGACCGTGACCGCCTCCGTGGAGCCACTCTCGGTGTCCGTGCCGCCGCTCTCGTCGACCCACATGGGATAACCCCCTCGTTGACCTGCTGGTGTGTCGAAGCTTATGACTCACCGTAGGCCGGTTCGGTTCCGGTCCACAACAGGACCACCCGCCCGGGCCGCCCGACCCGCGATCACCTCGACACGTGGTCGATCGCCGGGGCGATCACCACGCCGATGAGGAAGACCACCCCGACGATGAGGACCACCACCGCCACGACGGCGAGGAGCACCCGCAGGATCAGCTTCTTACGGCGCCGCGGATCACGGACGGCCTCGCTCAGCCGCTGCAGCTTCGCCGGCAATCCCTTCTGGGGCGGCAGCGGCGGGAACGGGCTTTGCGGGGGTCCCGGCGGGAACTGCTGCTGCCCGAAGGGCGGCGGCTGCTGCTGAGGATAGGGCTGCTGTCCGTAAGGCGGCTGCTGCGGTTGCTGAGGAAAGGTCACGCTTGATTGTCGCGCAGTGACCGAATGCGACCGAGAAGGGCCTCCGCGCGGTCGCGACCGTCCGAGACGTCCTTCAGGCGCTTCGCGACAGCCGAGATCTTCTTCGCCCGTTCCTGCGCGCCCATCTTGATCGTCTTGTCGACTTCCTTCAGCTCCGCCTCGATCGCGTCGATGCGGCGGCCGAGGGCTTCGTCGAGCGCCATCGAAAGCTGCTGTTCGGCTTCGATCAGCTGCTCTGCGACGAGCTGGTCCAACGTGGACCGCGCGTCGGCGATCGCCTCGACCAGCCATTGCTTCATATGCTGCTTGTCCGACGCGTGTTTGCGGGTCCGCGCCATCCACCAGCCGGCGCCGAGCCCGATGATGATCGTGGCCGGCAGGATCACCGGGTTCAGGATCGCGACGCCCGCCAGCGGCAGCGCGGCGACCTTCCCTGCGCCGAGACCGCCGGAAACACCCATGAAGATGAGCAGTTTGTCCTCGGCCGTCGGCGGTTTCTTGTCCGGCGGGCGCAGGACGACCGGCGGGCCGCCCGCCCTGGCGAACTGGCCGCGGATGATGTCGAGCTCTTCGGCCGAGAACAGCTCCGCGAGCGCGACGTTGGTGACCTGGTTGAGCCGCTGGGAGAGCAGCATCGAGATACGCTGCGACGTCGTCTGCAGCGCGATGTCGACCTGCTGCGGCAGCGCGGCGAGGTCGTCCCGTTTCGCACCGTCGATCCGCTGACGGAAATGCGTCGACGCGTCGCGCATCTGCCTGCTGGTCTCGTGCCCGACCTCGACGCGGGTCCGCTGGATCTCCGCGCGCAGTTTCAGCTGCCAGCCGCGGGTCGAGGACCGGCGTTCGGTGGTCAGATCGTCCCGGCGCTGGCGCAGCTGTTCCGCTTCGGCCTCGCCGGCGGACAGCGCGCGGCTTTCCGCCTGCAGCTTCGCCTTCAGCTCGCCGAGCGCGCTCGACAGCGCGCGCAGGGTGTTGGCCTCGCCCAGCATCGCCGAGCGGCCGACCAGCATCTCCTGCAACGCGCCCTGCAACGCGGCGATGCCCGCCTTCTCGCGCAGCATCATGGCCATCTGCTCGTTCGGGGCCTTGGCCGCCGTCTCGAACATGCGCGCGGACACCGGGTGGAACACCGCGTCGGCGAACCGGGGGGCGTGCTCGGCGAGCAGCCGCCGGTCGGCTTCGAGCACCTCACGCCAGCCGCGGAACTGGTCGGTCTTGGTCAGCGCGAACAGCACGGTCTCGACGCGTTCACCCATGTCGTGCAGGAATTGCAGTTCCTGCGCGGTGAACGGCGAGGAGGCGTCGACGACGAACAGCAGCGCGGTGGCGCCCGCGGCGGCCTCCTTCGCCAGTTCGCCGTGCATCGAATCGAGCCCGCCGACGCCCGGGGTGTCCACAATGGACACCCGTTCGAGCAGCGGGACCGGGCCGGAGACCTCGACGTAGCGCGGCGGGATCTGCCCTTCCGGCAGTTCGTGCGCGGCCGAGACCCAGTGGATCAGGTCGTTCAGGTTGATCGGCACCGGCGCCAGCTGGCCCGGATAGCAGGCCTGCGCGGACCACTGCTCGGCGTGTTCGAAGACGAGATACGTCGCCGTGGCGACGTCGGCGTCCACAGGGGACAGTCCCGGCATGGACAGGAGCGCGTTCACGAGCGAGCTCTTGCCGCGGTTGGTCTCGCCGACCACCACGACCGACGGCTTCTTCGGCCGCGCCTTCCGGATGTCCTCGACCCATTTCGCGGCCTGGGGATCGGCTTCGCGGACGACGGTGAGCAGCTGTTCGCGGGTGCTCTTCACGACCGCCGGCAGGTTGGCCGCCGCGCTCGGAGCGGTCACTGTGCCTTCTTCGCGTAGACGATGACGATCGGCGCGCGCAGGACGCGGTCATGATCGGCGAAACCGACGACCTCGGTCTCCGCGACGAGCCCTTCGAGTGCCGGGTCCTCGGTCGCGACCGCGCCGCCCGCCTCGTGCACGGCGGGGTCGAACCGCTCGCCGTCCGGGCGCAGGGCACGGACGCCGATGCCGGCGAGACCGTGTTCGAGCCGCTCGACGACGCCACCGCTGCGGGCGCGATCGAGGGCGTACAGGCACATCTGGATCAGTGCCTGCCTGTCGGCGAGAGCCTGTTCGAGGTCGGCCGGACCCGTGGTCGTGGACTCCACATCGGTCTTCGACGCGGCTTCGACCTCCGCGGTTCCCTCGGACCGCGAAGTCTCGCCGTCCGCTTCGGCGATGATCGCCGCCGAGATCTGGCCGGTCGGCACATCGTCCGGATTTTCCTCGTCGACCGCCTTCTTGCGCAGCCAGGCACCCACCGATTCGACCCCCGTAACTGATGTCCCGGGCCTACCGATCAGCCCGGGGAGATTTCACCAGTGTCGGCCACCCGCCCGGCGGCCGGGGGCGGAATAGGCAGAACGGGACGAAGGAATCTGGTGATCAGCTCCTTCATGACCGCGAGTTCCGCCGCCGGATCGAGGTCCGGCTCCAGAATCACCCGGGAAAGCGGCGCGTCGACCAACGCGACGAGCCAGCTGGCCGCCGTCCGCGGGGCCAAGCCGGGATCGATCCGGCCCGCGTCCATCGCCCGCGTCACGAGCCGGGTGAGCCCGTCGCGCAGCGCGCGGTCGTTGCCCTGGACGAGGTCGGCCAGCTCGGCGTCGCGGGAGCACTGCGCGGCGACCTCGAGGACGAGCTTGGCCGCGACGGGCTGAAGAAGCTGTTCGGACACCTGGGCGACGACGTGGAGGATCGACTCCCACGGGTCCTCGATCGCCCCGGCGGCCGCGAGCAGGGCCGTGGTCTCGTCGGCGTCCTGCTCGAAGATGCCGACGAACACCGCGCGCTTGTTCGGGAAGTAGTGGAACAGGCTGCCGGTGCTGATCCCCGCCGCGCGGCAGATCTCGGCCGTCGTGGTCCTCTCGAAACCCTTCTCCGAAAAACACCACGCCGCCGCGTCGAGGATGGCGCGGCGTTTGGCCTCGTACTTGGCGGGGTCGACCGTCCTCATTTCACCGCCGGCGGCTCGTCGTGCCACGGGTAGCCGTACTCGAGGAAGGCCTTGGCGACGGCCTTGCGGTCGACGTCGCCCTTCTGCCGCGCCAGTTCCCGGCCGTCGGCGGCGAGCAGGACGAGCTCCTTGCCGTCGAGGAAGACGGCCTCCAGCTCGGCTTCGTAGGCGCGGCTGCGGCCCTTGGTGGTGAGCGTGATGCGCTTCGGGGTCACCTTGACGATCAGGCGCTCGTGCGCCCAGACCGCGGCGAACAGCAGGCCGAGGATCAGGCCGGCGCCGATTCCGGTGACCGTGCCCCAGGGCTGGGGGATGTTCGAGACGAGCTGGAACGGTCCCTTGAACGGGATCCAGCTCAGGGACGCCACCCAGCCCGAGATCGACTGGAGGAACCAGCCGATCCCCGCCCCCGCCAGCGGGCAGCCGATCCAGGAGGCCGTGCGCAGCCACTGGGGCTCGTCGACGATCGTTTCCATGCGCTCATTATTAGACCGAGCGCTCGGTTTATCAATCTTGGGGCGCGTTTCGTCCTCTGGATGCGGTAGTTACTAGCGCAAAGTAACCAAACACAATACCAAAAACCAGAACAAACTCTCCCAACATCTACCACATGACTAAGAAAGACCCGCG
>NZ_JBIWKX010000003.1:64029-270627 GCF_044765885.1 Amycolatopsis sp. NPDC102389 | reverse complement strand
TTAACAATCTTGGGGCGCGTTTCGTCCTCTGGATGCGGTAGTTGCACGCGCAAGGACCGCATCCAGAGGACGAAACGCGGGAGGTCAGTCGCGGATCTGCTGCCAGATGAGGAAGTAGGCCCGGTGCACGACGTGCGCGACGCGGCTTTGGGCGGGCGTCGCGCCGAAAGATGCGAAGGAGCGCCACCAGCCGGCGCGTTCCAGCGCGTGGGCGGCGAGCTCGGCGCGGGGAGCGCCCGGCTTGCCGAGCTGGGCGCCGATGTCGGCGTTGCTGCCGACCCGCAGGACCTCCTCGGACAGATCCTCGGGCATGTCGACCGCACCGGACGCGACCAGCGTGAGCGCTTCGAGCAGCCGCAGCTGATGCGCCTCGGGCTTGGCGAGCAGGACCTCGATCGCGTCGTGGACGCGCTGCCGTTCGGCCGGGTCGCCGGACGCGTGGGCCAGCGCGGTGACCGAAGCGAGCGCGGCGGCCGCCTTGATGCCGTCGGCGCGGGCGGCGAACACGATGCTCAGCCGCTGTCGGACGGCTTCGAGCCCGGAGGCGTCGAGCAGCTTCCGGCGCAGCGAGCCCGCGGTGATCTCGGGTTCCTTGCGGATCGCCTCGACGGCGTACCGGACGCCGAACAGGTCCAATTTCTCCAGCAGCCGCAGCCGGGTGCCCGCCGCGACGTCGCATTCCCAGCTGGTGAAGATGTCCGCCGAGATCAGCATGGTCTCGAGGATGTCGTCGTCCATCTCGGCCAGCTGGCGCAGCGCCTCGGCGTCGGGGGAGGTGAACCCGCCGGACTCGGCCGACTCCGCGATCAGCCCGATCACCGGCAGCACGTCCGCGACGCGGGGCTTCAGCGTCGCGGCCTGCTTCTCCGACAGCAGCGTCGCGGCCTTCCACACGTCGCCGCCCGAACCTTCGACCGACTCCGGCGCGATGGTGTCCGCCTTGTTGAGCACCGCGATCGCGTTGACCGGGCCCGCCTCGCGGCTCGCGGTCGCGGCGGTGAACGCGGCCAGCGCCTGCTGGTCGTCGGCGCGCACGCCCTGCGTGACCACGTAGAGCACGGCCTCGGCACCCGCGACGGCGCTTCGCGAAGTGTCGTCCAGCTCGTCGGAGCCTTCTTCATCCTCTTCGGAGTCTTCGGGCTTACGGTGCTTCGCCGCGCCCAGCAGTTCCTCGGTCCGCGACACCGAAGCGGCGTCGAGCGAGCCGAGGCCGGGGGTGTCGATCACGGTCATGCCCTGCAGGACCGCGTTGGTGAGGTACGCCTCGATATGCGAGACCTTGTCGATGTCGATGCCCAGCTCGGCCGGGATCATCCCGTCGGCGGAGAAGGGCAGCACCTGTTTGCGGCCGTCGGTGAAGACGATCTCGACGCGGTCGACCGTGCCGTACTGGAACCGGGTCACCAGCCGGGTGCACTCGCCGACGTCGGTCGGCGCGACCCGGCGTCCGATCAGGGCGTTGACCAGGGTGGACTTCCCCGATTTGATCCGGCCCGCGACGGCGACCTGCAGCGGGCCTCCCAGCCTGCGCAGCACTTCGGCGAAGCCGGCCGCGGTCCGCGCGGACACCTGGGGCTGGAGCCGATGGCAGAGATTCGCCACCGACATCGACAGCGGGCCGGCGAGACGGCCCTGCTCCGTCGCTGAGGTCACGGCGCCCACCCCTCCCGGTCGTCGAGCACGCCGAGGAGAATCGTGCCATGCCGCTCATCCTCGGGTCGCACCGAAGGTGGTACCGGCGACCGACGCGCGAACGGCATCGGCCGACATAGTGTTGCCAGGTGCGACGGTTGAGCCTCTGGATGCGTGCCCACCCCATGGCAGGGGACAGCGCGATCGCCGTCGCCCTGTTGCTGACGGACCTGCTGTTCTACGTGGCGGCCGCCGAGACGCCGGAAGTCCCGATGCCGCCCTGGTACGTGGTCGTCCCGATGGACATGGTGATGGTCGCCCCGCTGGTGTTCCGGCGGAAGGCGACGCTGTGGTCGGCGTATCTGCTGCTGCTGATCGGCATCCCGCACAGTCTGCTGGAGCTGGGCGCCGCCAGCGCGTTCGCGATGATGATCAGCCTCTACTCGGTGCTGGTCTACGTCGGGCGCAAACAGGGGCTGCTGTACCTGCTGGCGACCGTCGCCACGTCGGGGCTCCAGATGTGGATCGACACGCCGGAAGACGTGTGGATATTGGCGATCATCGCCACCTTCTCCACCGCACTGTGCTGGACGCTCGGCGAGTTCGCCGGCGCGAGGCGCGCCTATCACGAGGAGGTGGAAGCCAGATTGCATCTGCTTGAGACGGAACGGGACCAGGCGACCAGGATCGCCGTCGGCCAGGAACGCGGACGCATCGCCCGCGAGCTGCACGACGTCGTCGCGCACGCGGTGAGCGTGATGGTCGTGCAGGCCGACGGCGCGTCCTACGCGGTCGACGGGAATCCCGAGATGGCGAAACGGGCCTTGCAGACGATTTCGGAGACCGGCCGCGGCGCGCTCGCCGAGCTGCGACGGCTGCTGGACGTGCTCCGCAGCGACGGCGACGACGAGCCGCGCGTGCCGCAGCCGGACGCCAGCGCGCTGACCGACCTCGCGGACCGGATCCGCCAGGCCGGGGTGCCGGTGACGCTGGCGATCGGGTCGGACGCGCTGGACGGGCTACCCGCCGGTGTCTCCCTCGGCGTGTACCGGATCGTGCAGGAGTCGCTGACGAACACGCTGAAACACGCCGGACAGGGCGCGCAGGCGGAGGTGCTGGTGCGCCGGGAGGCGGACGTGATCGACGTCCGGATCACCGACGACGGCGCCGGCCGCGCGAAACAACTGGTGCCCGCGGCGGCGAAGACGGCGTCGCACGCCGCGCCGCCGGGACCGCGAAGGCTCACCGTCCCCGGTGGGAACGGATTGATCGGAATGAGGGAACGGGCGAACGTCTTCGGCGGCACGCTGGAGGTCGGGCCCGCCCCCGGTGGAGGGTGGCAGGTGCACGCGAGGCTCCCGGTTAGGTTGGCGACGTGATACGGGTGGTGGTCGTCGACGACCAGGAATTGATGCGCGTCGGGTTCCGGATGGTCCTGGGCGCGCAGGCCGACATCGATGTCGTCGGTGAGGCGGGTGACGGCGCGCAGGCCATCCGGCTGGCCGAGGAACTGCGGCCGGACGTCGTGCTGATGGACGTCCGGATGCCGGTGCTGGACGGCGTCGAGGCGACGAAGCGGATCGTCGAGGCCGGGACGGCGCGCGTGCTCGTGATGACGACGTTCGACCTGGACGAGTACGTGTATTCGGCGTTGCAGGGCGGGGCCAGCGGGTTCCTGCTGAAGGACACGCAGCCGGATCACCTGGTGTCGGCGCTGCGAGCGGTCGCTTCGGGCGACGCCGTGGTCTCGCCGTCGGTGACCAGGCGGCTGCTCGACCGGTTCGTCGGCGGCGGCGGGAAGCCGATGCGGGACGCGGCCGAGCTGGACGTCCTCACCGAACGGGAGCGGGAGGTGCTCGTGCTGATCGCGAAGGGCCTCTCGAACCTGGAGATCGCCGAGACGCTGTTCCTGTCCGAGGCGACGGTGAAGACGCACGTCGGGCGGATCCTGTCGAAGCTGGATCTGCGTGACCGGGTGCAGGCCGTGGTGCTCGCCTACGAGACCGGGCTGGCGCGTCCCGGGGTCACCTGAGATCGCGTCGGAAAAGTGGTCATTCGGTGAGCACTTTGCGGCGGATGCTTGTCCTCGGAGCCACTACCCGAGGAGAACGAAATGCTGCGAGGCCTCACCACCACCACGTTCTACGCCGACGACCTGACCGCCGCGATCGAGTGGTACTCGGACCTCTTCGGGATCGAGCCGTACTTCGTCCGCAACGGTCCCGACGGCACGACGGCGTACGCCGAGTTCCGGATCGGCGACTACCAGCACGAGTTCGGCCTGGTCCGCGGCGACTTCCGGCCGCCGCTGGCCCAGCCCGGCCCCGGCGGGGCCATCGCGAACTGGGCCGTCGACAACGTCGAGGACGTCTTCGCGCGGCTGCTGGAGAAGGGCGCGAAGGAGTACGAGCCGATCATCGAACGCGGGCCGGGCTTCGTGACCGCGGCCGTCGTCAACCCGTTCGGCAACGTCCTCGGCGTCATGGTCAACCAGCACTACCTCGACGTGCTGGCCGGGAAGAAGTAGATGCCGGCCACCAGAGTCGGCAGGGGTTGCGAAAGCCACCGGCGCGGGTCGTGAGTGGCGTTTCGGGTTAGAACCCGAAACGCCACTCACGAGGCTCAGCGGTACAGCGAGTGATCCGCCGTCGCCGCGTCCTTGCCCGGCTCCCTGACTTCGGCCATCCACTTGCCGAAGTCGGGGCGTGAGCCGTCGACGTCGGTCAGGCCGTATTCGTTCATCAACGTCCACGACGCGAGCGTCTTGCCGGCGAACCGCGAGACCTCCGGGTCGGTCGCCAGTTTCGCGACACCGCGCCCGAGCAGCGCCGGGGTCTCCGAGATGGCGAAATCGACCGGGGCGGATTTGCCGACCGCGTCACGCCACGTCTCCTCGGTGACGCCGAAATGGTCGAGCATGGCTTCCGAGCGCAGGAAGCCCGGTGTGACGGTCATGCCGACGCAGCCGTACTTCTTCAGTTCGGCGCCGAGCGCCCTGCCGATGGCGCGGATCCCGCATTTCGCGAGGAAGTACGGGATCCCCGCGCCGACGTACTCGTCGTGGTCGCCGTCGGTGACCTCGATGACGAGGCCCCCTTCCCGTCGCACGACCAGCGGGAGAAGCCGGTGCAGCGCGATCAGATGCGTGTCGATCGCGTTGTGCACCAGCGTGAGCGCGTCGTCGAGGCTGGAGTCCCAGTACGCCCCCTCGAAATCCGCGAACGGGTCTCCACCCCAGACGTCGTCGACCAGGAGATCGATCCGGCCGTCCACTTCGGACTCGATACGCGCCCGAAGAGCGTCCACATCGGACACCTTGGTGAAATCGGTCCGGACCGGGATCGCCCAGCCGCCCGCCGCGTCGACGAGTTCCGCGGTGTCTTCGATCGTCTCCGGCCGCTTCATCGGCGACTGGTGGTCCCGTGTCGTGCGGCCGGTGACGAACACCGTCCAGCCGAGCCTGCCCAGTTCCACCGCGATCGCCCGGCCACATCCCCGCGTCGCCCCCGTGACGACGGCCACTTTCCGGTCCATTCAGGACACTCCTTTCCACGCGGCGAGCACCGCGTCCACGTCTTGCCCCATCCGATCGGTGATCCGCCCCTTCGGCCGGATCGACCAGTCCAGCGCGGCCCCGTTCGCCACCCCCAGCAGCACTCGCGCGGCGCGGACCACACCCGGCGCGCCCGGCAGGTCACGCGCCGCGACACGCACCAGCCGTCGCAATTCCGTTTCCACGGCGGTGAAATGTTCACCGAGCAGGGCGCGCAGCTCCGGGTCGCCGATGTCCACCCCCAGCTGCCCGAGATGGTTCGCCGCGGTCTCCGCGTCGCCCAGCCCCTCGTAGACCACGACGACCGCCGCTCGCAACGCCTCGACGGGATCGGCCAGCTCACCGCACTCCCGCATCAGCCCCACGACCGACCGCGTGTTCAACCGGCTCAACGCCTGCAAAAGGCCGTTCTTGGAGCCGAACCGCTGGGCGACCGTGCCGACCGCGACCCCGGCCTCCGCCGCCACCTGGGCCAGCGTGAAA
The DNA here is from genome assembly GCF_044765885.1 of Amycolatopsis sp. NPDC102389. Classification (NCBI taxonomy): domain Bacteria; kingdom Bacillati; phylum Actinomycetota; class Actinomycetes; order Pseudonocardiales; family Pseudonocardiaceae; genus Amycolatopsis; species Amycolatopsis sp. NPDC102389. The sequence continues at coordinate 264,959 of NZ_JBIWKX010000003.1, read as the reverse complement.
CCCGGGCCGACCATGCCGATCACGGTTCCCGCCGCGGTCAGCAGTCGTTCGTCGGTGATGCTCCTGGGCCGCGCCATGCGATTATTGAACCACGGTTCATTAACCCTGGCGAATCAGGGTCACTCTCAGGGGTATCACCGATCGCGTACGCCGCCGGAAGACGGCAAGCTACGTCTCAGGTCGGGTATCAGGTTGGCACCTCAGGATGACGCGCTCGGCCACCCACATGGACGACGATTGTTCTCGCAGTCGCCGAGGGGAGCAGACATGATCGAGGCAGCGGGCCTCACCAAGCGGTACGGCAGGACACTGGCGGTGAACGACCTTTCGTTCTCCGTCGCGGCGGGTGAGGTCACCGGGTTCCTCGGCCCCAACGGGGCGGGCAAGTCCACGACCATGCGGATGATCCTCGGGCTGGACAACCCGACCTCGGGCCAGGTGCGCATCGGGGGCAAGCTCTACCGCGAACTGAAGGACCCGCTGCGGACCGTCGGCGCGCTGCTGGACGCCAAATGGGTGCACCCCAACCGGTCGGCGCGAGCGCATCTGCGGTGGATGGCGAAATCCAACAAGATCGCGGAGAGCCGGGTCGACGAGGTGCTCGAAACCGTCGGGCTCACCAGCGTCGCGGGAAAGCGCGCCGGCGGGTTCTCCCTCGGCATGTCGCAGCGGCTGGGGATCGCGGCGGCACTGCTGGGCGACCCTGAGGTCCTTCTCTTCGACGAGCCCGTCAACGGCCTCGACCCCGAAGGCATCCTCTGGATCCGCAAGTTCATGCACCGGCTGGCCGACGAAGGCCGCACGGTGTTCGTTTCCTCGCACCTCCTCTCGGAGATGGCGCTGACCGCGAGCCATTTGGTCGTGATCGGCAAGGGAAAGCTGATCTCCCAGTCCTCCACCGAGGACTTCGTGGCGCGGGCCGCCGAGAACACGGTCAAGGTCCGGTCGCCGCAGCTGCCCGCGTTGCGCGCCGCGCTGACGCAGGCGAGCGCTCAGGTCGCCGACGCCGACCGAGCGATCGTGGTGTCCGGTTTGGACAGTGACAAGATCGGCGAGATCGCCGCGGCCAACCAGATCGTGCTGCACGAGCTCAGCCCGCAGACCGGCTCCCTGGAGCAGGCCTTCATGCAGATCACCGGCGATTCGGTCGAGTACCACACAGGTCTCGAAGCAGAAGCCGCCGAAGTGGTCACCGCCGTCCAGTAACCGGCACAGCCTTCACTCTTCGAGGAAAGAAAAGCCATGACTCTGCTCGCCGTGGAACGCATCAAGCTGTTCACCACCCGCTCACCGTGGTGGTGCGCGCTGGCCGCACTCGCGGTCGTGATCGGTTTCGCCGCCATCGTCTCCGGCGCCGCACCCGCCGGGGAACTCACCGACGTCAGCCTGACCCAGTTCGGTTACGGCTTCGGCATGGCCGTGATCATGGTGCTCGCCGCGCTTTCGGTGACCACCGAATACCGCTTCAGCACCATCCGGACCACCTTCCAGGCCGTGCCGAACCGCACCGCGGCACTGCTGGCCAAGACCGGCGTCGTCGCGATCCTCTCGCTCGTGATCGGCGAGGTCGCCGCGTTCGGCGCCTGGGGCCTCGCCTCGGTCATGCGGCCGGAAGACCTCGCGCTGGACACCGCCGCGGAATGGACCAGTGTCGCCGGGGTGGGCGTCGTGTTCGCACTCGCCTCGGTGATCGCGATCGCCGTCGGCATCTTGATCCGGCACAGCGCCGGGGCCATCTCGCTCGTGCTGATCTACGCCCTCGCGGTGGAGAACCTGATCCAGCTCATCCCGAAGATCGGCAAGGACATCTACGAGTGGATGCCGTTCCGTGTCGCCGACAGGTTCCTCACCGGTTCGGGCCCCGCCAGGGCGGAAGCGCCGTTGAGCCAGGCCGGCTCGCTGGCCTACTTCGCCGGTTTCGCGCTGGTGCTGCTGGTCATCTCGCTGGTCGTCGCGAACAAGCGCGACGCGTAAGGACTTCCACAGGGGAGAAAGCCGGACGTCTCACTCGGGGGAGCGAGACGTCCGGACGGGGAGAAAAAGGGGAACAAGGACCGGGCCGCCTATCGGGGGGCAGCCCGGTCCTTTCCCGCGTAATGTCGGAACCCACTGGCGGGAGGGCTGATGATCGAGGCCACCGGACTCACGAAACGCTACGGCGACAAGCTCGCCGTCGACGACCTTTCCTTCACCGCCGAAACGGGGCGCGTGACGGGATTCCTCGGCCCCAACGGGGCGGGGAAGTCCACCACCATGCGGATGATGCTCGGGCTCGACAACCCGACGTCGGGCACGGTGACGATCGACGGCAAGGCCTACCGCGAGCTGCATGATCCACTTCGGACGGTCGGCGGCATGATCGACGCCACCTGGCGCCATCCCGGCCGCACCGCGCGCGAGCACCTCCGGTGGATCGCCGCGACCAACGGCCTGCCGGACAAGCGCGTCGACGAAGTACTCCGGCTGGTCGGGCTGGAATCGGTCGCCCGCAAACGGGCCGGGCAGTTCTCGCTCGGGATGTCGCAGCGGCTCGGGATCGCGACGGCGCTGCTGGGCGACCCGCGGGTGCTGCTGTTCGACGAGCCGGTCAACGGGCTCGACCCCGAGGGCATCGTGTGGATCCGGCGGCTGATGCACGCGCTCGCCGCCGAGGGGCGCACCGTGTTCGTGTCCAGCCATCTGCTGCCGGAGATGGCGCAGACCGCGCAGGACCTCGTCGTGATCGGGCGCGGAAAGCTGATCTACCAGGGCACGATGGAGGACTTCGTCGGCCGGGCGAAGGGGCTCGGCGTGCGGGTCCGCAGCCCGCATCTGCCCGCACTGCGGACGGCGCTGACCGACAAGGGCGCCGAATTCCGCGAGGAGGACGGCGCGCTCGTCGTGTCCGAAATGGACAGCGACGACATCGGCGAACTCGCGTTCGCCGCGGGCGCGACCCTCCACGAGCTGAAGCCGCTCGTCGGCTCGCTCGAACAGGCGTACATGCAACTCACCGCCGAGGCCGTCGAATACGGCACCGGCCAGGTCCCGGAGGTCGTCCGATGACCGCGGCGAACATGCTCCGCGCGGAGCGGATCAAGCTGCTGAGCACCCGCATGCCCTGGTGGTGCGCGGGTATCGCGATCGTGGTGGCGCTCGCCTACACAGCGCTGTTCTTCGGTTTCGTCCCGCTCGAGGGCCAGACAGGCGTCAACTCGACGCAGGTCGCCAGCGCGCTCGGCCGCACCGTGGTGCTGGTCCTCGCCATTCTCGCGGCGGCGACGGAGTTCAACTGGGGCACGATGAAGCTCACCTTCCAGGCGGTGCCCTCGCGGGTGCCCGCCTTGCTGGCGAAGGGCGCCGTCGTCGGGGTGTTCTCGGGGTTGATCGGCCTGCTGGTGGGCTTCGGCTCGTGGGCGATCGCGTACCTGATCAAACCGGCCGCCGACCTGGGCCTGGCTTCGGGCGCCGACTGGCGCGCGGTGGCGGGCCAGGGCCTGACCTTCTTCCTGACCGGTCTGCTCGGCGTCGGCCTCGGGCTGCTGTTCCGCAACCCCGCGTTCGCGCTCGGATTCGCGCTGGCCTGGACGCAACTGCTCGAGGGACTCGTCATGCTGATCCCGAAAGTGGGCGACGACATCTACCAGTGGATGCCGTTCTTCGCGGCGAATCAGTTTTCCGGGCCGGATCTGACGGTTTCGATGTTGAAACTCGAACCGCCGTTGGGACCGTGGGGCTATTTGGCTTATTTCGCCGGGATCTGCGTGGTTGTTTATACGGCCGGACTGATGATCACCCATCGCCGGGACGCGTGAGCTTTTACCGCCCCCAAAGGAGTTAAGTCCACGTTAAGAGGCTGTGGCTTCTCTCACAGGAAGCGGACATACTGTTCCTGACCGGGCGATGCTCGGGATGAGCCTATTTTCGGCTCTCGGCCCCGGAGGTGATCCTTGACGGTGGATTCCGGTCAGGGAGTGGAACGCACGATCCCGCAAGCACGCACGGAAAGTATGCAGCCCCGGCTCGAGCCCATGCTCGACCTGGAATGGTCACAGGCGATCGAACTGCCCCGCACGGTGGCGTCCGCGACCCGGCCGTCGGATATCCGCCGCGCCTGGGTGCATCGCGCGCCCGAAGATCTCGTCGTCGCGTTGTACCGCGCGTCGAGCGGAATGCACGGTGAAATTCCCGCGCCTTGGTGGCTCCGCGCCATCGTGGAAGGACGGCTCGAATCGCGGGAACTCGGTTTCCGCATCGAAGATCGCATCGCCGGCGTGCTCGGCAGGCGGCCGGGCTGGGAATTCGTCCCGTGGGCCGCGGACGGGGAATCCGGCTACTGGGAGTTCATGCCGTCCGAGCGCGGCGCTTCCGGGCATTCGATCCCGACCACGGTGCTCAACACGAGCCGCCACGACGGCTGGATCGACGTCCTCCCCGCCCATTCGAGTACGACACCCTCGCCGATCGCGGTCGCCGGATTCGCCGGCCTGCGGTCACGGCTGGGGGAGTTCGAAGCCGTCCGGTAACCCCCGCGTTTAATGGGCTGGTGGAAAACGAGGACCAGCCACGGATGCGCAGCGTGGTCAGCTATGTCAAACGCGGCGGCCGGATGACCGTCGGGCAGCAGCGAGCCTGGAACGAACTCTGGCCGTCGCTCGGCCGCACCGTCGGCGAACTGCCCGAAGGACCGGTGGACTTCGACGACTGGTTCGGCAGGCGGGCCCCGGTCATGGTGGAGATCGGCTCGGGCATGGGCGAGACCACGTCCCAGCTCGCCGCCGCCGCGCCGGAACTCAACTACGTCGCGGTGGAGGTCTACGACCCGGGCCTCGGCCAGCTGATGTTGCGCGCCGAGAAGCTCGGGGTGAAGAACCTGCGGCTGATGCACGGTGACGCCGTCGTGCTGCTGACCTCGCACGTGGAGCCGGGCTCGCTGTCCGGCGTCCGGCTGTTCTTCCCGGACCCGTGGCCGAAGAAGCGGCACAACAAGCGGCGGATCGTGCAGCCCGAATTCGTCGCGCTGGTGGCCTCTCGGCTCGCGCCGGGCGGGACCTTCCACATGGCGACCGACTGGGAGAACTACGCCGAGCAGATGATGGAGGTCTGCTCGGCCGAGCCGCTCCTGCGCAACCGTCACGCCGGCGAGCCCGGCGGCTGGGCGCCGCGCCCCGAGTGGCGGCCGATCACGAAGTTCGAGAACCGCGCCGACGTCGAGGGCCGGATCTCGCACGACCTGATCTTCGAGCGGGTCTGAGCACACAGAAAGGGCCGGTCAGGACGTCCCCACGTCCCTGACCGGCCCTTTCTTCACACCCCCGCACCTTGGAACGCCCCCTGCGCGTCCCCGATGCCCGTTCATCCCTCCCCCGACAGAGGGACGACCGGGCATCCGGCCTCGTGGGTGTGATCACCGACTCCACCCACGAGACCTGCCCGCCCAGGCGCCATGACGCCATTCGGGCGAACTTTTTATTCGTCGGCCAGAGGCTCCGACTGCACCCGCTTGAGCGCCGGGGTCGAGACGGATGCCCCGAGCAACGCCACCCCGATTCCCAGCACCACGGGCGCCAGCAGCCACGGGCTCAGCACGACCGCCTCCTTCTCGACCAGGCTGTAGAGCCCCATGCCGACGCCGATCCCGACCACCCCCGCGCCGATGGTGGCCACCATCGCGGGCAGGGCCGCTTCCATCCGCAGCGCCCTCGACAGCACCCGGACCGGTGTCCCGGCCGCGATGAGCGCCCCGAAGGTGCGGCGGCGGTCCATCACCGAACCCGCGGTCGCCACGGCCGCGCTGCAGCCGGCGAGCACCCCGGCGGCGATGAGGCCGATGACGGTGACGCGCCGCAGGTCGCCGAGCTCCTGCTGCTGGCCGATCAGGTGCAGGCCGCGGCTGCCGACTTCCTGGCCGGCGGCCGCGCCGACCAGCGCGGTCCGCACGACCTCGGCGTTCTCGGGGGTCGTCGGCACGATCACGTCGAAGCGCTCCGGCGTGACACCCGCGGGCACCAGGGCCGGGTCGATGACGATCGTGCCGGCCGTGTCCTCGTCGCCGTTCGGGAAGAGGTGCACGGGAGCCTTCGGATCCAGCGGTGGACCGGCCTTGTCGTATTCCGACATCACGCGGTACTCCGCCGGGTTGATCGCATACCTGCTGTAGATCGCGGGCCCCGGCTGGCAGGAGCCGCCGATGTTCACCCGGAGCAGTTTCGTGGCGTCCTCGCAGGACATCACGAAGGCCCGGCTCAAATTCTGGGAGCGGGTGCCCGGCTCGCCGGTGGACAGGTAGACCTGCCCGACCGAGACGGCCTTCTCGGTGATCCCGTACCGGGCAAGCGACGCGTTGGTCTGGTCAGCGACCTGTCGCGACTGGGTCGCGTCGGATTGGGCGTAGAGGACGTTGTCCTTGAAGGTCCGGCCGCCGCCCGCCATCGACTCGAACGAGGGCAGCAGGGTGAGCGCCATCGAACCGGTGAAGACGGCGAGCACGACACCCGCGGTGGCGCGGTAGGCGCTCTTCGGGTCGTCGCGGAGCCTGCGCCCCGCCAGCAGCGACGCCGGTTTGCGCCAGATCCGGACGAACGTGCCACCGACCGCCGAGGTGACCCACGGTCCGATGATCGCGGCCGACCCGACCAGCAGGAACAGCCCGAGCATCACCATCGGCAAGCTGGCGTTGTCCTGGCTGATCGCGAAGAGGAAGAAGGCGCCGGCCACCGGGACCGCGAGCAGCCGCCACCAGTGCAGCGGCTTGCGAGCGTGCGCCGAGGCCGCGAACAGCGGTGTCTTCAGCACGCGGCGGATGCCGAGGACCCCGGCGAAGACGACCAGCAGCGGGATCGCGATGGCGACCGCGATGGTCGAGCCGGCCGACAGGCTGAAGTCCGACGCGAGCCAGGTTCCGCCTGCCCACGGGACGAACGTCGAGAGCCCTTGCAGCGCGGGCGCTATGAGGATCCCGAGCAGGGCGCCGACGGTGGCGGACAACGCCGTCTCGGCGGCGACGATCTTCGTCACCTGTCCCGGGGTCGCCCCCGCCAGCCGGAGCGCGGCCATCCGCAGCTCGCGCCGGGCGGCGGTGAGCCTGGCCGAAGACGCGACGAGCACCAGGCTCGGCACGAGCAGGACGATGACGCCGACCCAGGCGAGCAGTTCGAGCATCGGATCGGGTTTCGCCTGCTTGTTGGGGAAGCCGTCCGCGGCGAGCGCCGTCTGCGGCATCGACTCCGGGGTGTGGCCGACGACCGCGACCAGCTGCTCCGGGTACATCAGGGATTCGGGTCCGAGCGCGTCGACGAGTTTGCCGAACCGGTCGCCGAGCTGCGCCTGCGGCGCGGACTGGATCAGTTTCCCGAGTTCGGGCGAAACGATCGACTCGCCGGGGCCGGGCAACCTCGGGATGCCGGGCGGCAGGCTGAGCGTCGGCGCGGTGCCGGTCTGCGCGATGTCGACGCGGATGATCTCGCGGTCGCCCGAGTAGTCCTTGTTCGCCGCCATCAGCAGCGGCGCCGGACGCTGGCTCTCCCCGGATTGGGAGTAGTAGCTGCCGATGTCCTGCCAGATCGCCCGCTGGGAACGGGCCTGCGTGGCACCGGGCAGAGAGGCGAGCAGGAGCACCAGACTGGTCGCGACGGCGACCCCGACCGCGGTGAGGATGGCCGACGTGCGGGTCCGGCGGTCGACCCGGAGCACCCGCATGGCCAGCTGGAAGCTGTTCATTACGCCGATACCTCCGCGATTTTGCGCGCGCGGTGAGTCGAGCGCGCTCCGTGGTCCATCTGCTTGCCGCGCGTCATGCTGGGGCCAACCTCGTCGCGATCAGGCCGTCCCGGATGGAGACGGTGCGCGGCATGGCTTCGGCGAGCTCGCGGTCGTGGGTCACCACGATCACCGCGGCGCCGCTGTCGGCGGCCGCGGCGAGCAGCGCGTCCATGGTGGCGCGGCCGGTGCGGGTGTCGAGCGCGCCGGTCGGCTCGTCGGCGAAGATCACCTTCGGCCGGTGCGTCAGCGCGCGGGCGATCGCGACGCGCTGTGCCTCACCGCCGGAAAGCTCGCCGGGGCGGCGCTTCTCCTTGCCCGCGAGGCCGAGCTTCGCCAGCCATTCGCGGCCGGCTTCGATGGATTCCTTGCGGCCCTTGCCACCCAGCAGCGACGGCAGCGCGACGTTCTCCTCGGCGCTCAGTTCGGCGACGAGCATCCCGGACTGGAAGACGAAGCCGAACTCGGTGCGCCGAAGTTCGCTGCGCTTGCGCTCGTTGAGCTGGTCGACCCGCTGCCCGGCCAGGAAGATCTGCCCGGAGTCGGCGCGGAGGATCCCGGCGAGCACGTGCAGCAGGGAGGTCTTGCCCGAGCCGGAGGGCCCGACGATGGCGACCGCGTCACCCGCCTGGATGTCGATGTCGATCCCGGCCAGCGCGTGCTGTGTGCCGTACCGCTTCACCAGCCCACGGCCCGAAAGCACTGTGCGATCATCGCGCCTGCCGTGATCGTGCTGCCAGGGCGCTGCTTCGGAATTCACGTTACCTCCCACGCAAGGGCGCCCTGCCATCACGATCGCGGGACCTGATGGTCAAAAGGGCGCGACTTCAAAAGATCAAAAGACCTCGGTCTTGTCAGCCGCACTCAGCTTCGCGAAACCGCCGTCTGTCCACTTCGGGCAGACGGCCAGTGCTGATCACGCGCGCATCGGCCGATCGGCCGACCCGGCTCGGGCCGGTCGGCCAAGGTGCGGACGGCGGCTGATCCTCTACCGTCACGGTGTGACAGCAGGTCCGGCCCACAACAAGTTCACCGCGCGGGTGAGTGCGCTCGCGCGACGTATCGGCATGCCCGCCGTCGTCCTGCTGGCCGCGCTCGCGTTCGACCTGGTCTTCATCACCGACGCCGCCCTCGACGACACGGGTACCCGCGGGATCGATCTCCTGTTGTTCCCCGGCATCTTCGCGATGGTGTTCTGCGCGCTCTGGGCGCAGAAGCGGGCCGCCGTCGCCGCCGTCGCGGCCTCGGTCGTGCTGGTGGCGTACACGCTGGTCGTCCGGTATTTCAACGTCCCGACCTACTCGAGCGTGCTCGCGCACCTGTCCATCACCGAGGTGGTGGCGGGGGTCGAGATCCTGTTCTACGCCGCGCGCCGGACGCGGCCGGGTGTCGCGTTCGCCGTGATCTCCGGCCTGGTCTTGGCCACCCTCACCGCGGTGTCCGGCCGGTACTACTCCGGCAGCGAGTCGAACGGCACCATGGCGCAGGCGATGCTCTTCGGCAGCATCCTGCTGGGCGGCACGCTGGTCTTCGCGGTCCCCGGACGCGATCGGACGGCGCATCCGAAGCGCTACGAGAAACTGCAGAAGCTCAACAAACTGGTGATGGGCCAATGGCCGCTCATCGGCCTGCTGGGCGTCGCGCTGCTCCTCGAGTTCGGCTTCACCTACGAGAGCGGGGCGCACGGCTTCCCGATCCTGGTCTGCTCGATCGTCGCGGCGATCATCGCGATCGCCGCGCCGCGACGGCCCGCCGACGCGATGATCGCGCTCACCGCGGTCATGCTGCTTTCCGCGCTGGTGACGCCGTTCCTCCGGCTGCGCTACGACTACGTGACGCCCGGCGGCGTGCCGGGAACGCAGATCGTCGCGGGGATGGGGCTGGTCGTCACGCTGGTCCGCGCGGTCGGGTTGAGCAAGGCCCTGCCCAGGATCGCCGGGCTGTCGGTGGTGGTCGCCGTGGCCTCCATCCTCAACACCAAACGGCCCACCCCGCGGCTGATGACCGATCCGGACGACATCGCCGGCTTCGCCGTGGCCGCGCTGCTGCTGCTCGGTATCTCGGTGGCGGTCGGCCTGGCACTGCGGTCGCGGGATTCGGAACGCACGCAGGTCATCCAGTCGGCGATCAGCGACGCGCAGACGTCGGAACGGATGGCGCTGGCGCGGGAACTGCACGACGTCGTCGCCCACCACGTCACCGGGATCGTCGTGCAGGCGCAGGCGGCGAAGATGATGGGTGAGAAGAACCCGCAGGTCGCGGTCGAGGCGATGGGCCGGATCGAGGACGCCGGAGTGGAGGCGCTCGCGGCGATGCGGCGGCTCGTGCGGAGTATGCGCGGCGACGCCCCGGCCGGGAGCAGCGAGTTCAGCGAACAGGCCACCACCGATCTCGCCGCCGACCTGCGGACGCTGATCGAACGGTCGAACCACGGCGTGAAGACGTCGATGAAGCTCGAACTGCCGCCGGATGTGCCGCACGAGGTCGGGCGGTCGGCGTTGCGGCTGGTGCAGGAGTCGTTGACGAACGTCGGGAAGCACGCGTCCGGCGCGAAGGAGGCGCTGGTCATCGCCGAGGTGACCGGGAACGAACTGCACCTCCAGGTGACCGACGACGGACGCGAGCCGGAGCGGCGTCCGGCCGGTGGGTCGGGCGGATACGGTCTGATCGGCATGCGCGAACGAGTCGCCCTGCTGCACGGCCGGCTTTCCGCCGGGCGGGCGCCGGGCGGCGGATGGCGCGTCGAAGCGTGGCTACCCCTTGAAGGAGAAGAGTGATCCGGGTATTGATCGCCGACGACCAGGACATGGTGCGGATCGGCTTCCGGATGATCCTGGACGCGCAGGACGACATCGAAGTGGTCGCCGACGTGGCGGACGGGGTCTCGGCGGTCGCGAAGGCGCGCGAACTGCGGCCGGACGTCTGCCTGCTGGACATCCGCATGCCCGGGATCGACGGGCTCGAGGTCACCAAACAGCTGGCGGGCCCGGATGTCACCGATCCGCTGAAGGTGGTGGTGGTCACGACGTTCGACCTCGACGAGTACGTGCACACCGCGCTGCGGAACGGTGCGAGCGGGTTCCTGCTGAAGGACGCCGGGCCCGCGTTGCTGATCGAAGCGGTGCGCGCGGCCGCGCGCGGGGACGCGCTGGTGTCGCCGCAGATCACCGTCCGGCTGCTGAAGCATTTCGACGGCGGGACGGTGAAACGCGACGTCAGCCCGCCTTCGGAGCCGCTGACCGCGCGGGAGCTGGACGTGGTCAAGGCGGCCGCGAAGGGGCTGACGAACACCGAGATCGGGGCCGAGCTGTTCCTGTCGCTGTCCACGGTGAAGACGCATCTGGCGTCGGTGCAGGGCAAGGTCGGTGCGCGGAACCGGGTGGAGATCGCGGCCTGGGCGTGGCGGAGCGGCGTGGTGGACTGAAAGTAAGCTCCCTTCATGCAACGCCGTTTCCACGCTCCCGTCGTTCTCCCCGCCGACCCCGCCTGCTCGTTGCTGCGTGACGCCGTGGTCGACGTGGACGAGGCGGGGCGGATCACCCATGTCGGTCCCGCTTCCGAGGCGCCCGAAACGTCCGCTCCCGTGACCCGGTTGAGCGGCATCCTCCTGCCCGGTCTGGTCAACGCGCACGCGCACAGCCCGATGACGCTGCTGCGCGGGATGGGCGGCGACCTGCCGCTGCTGCCGTGGCTGACCGAGATCATCTGGCCCACCGAAGCGAAGCTGAAGCCCGCCGACATCCGCACCGGCATGCTGCTGGGCTCGGTCGAGATGCTGCGGCACGGCGTCACGACCAGCGCGGAGATGTACTTCGAAGGCGAGCAGCTCGCCGACGCGGTGCTCGCGACCGGTGGCCGCGCGGTGCTGGGCCCGCCGATCATGGAACTGCCCGGGATGGACTGGCGCGCGATGCTGAAGAGCATCGAACGCTGGATCGACACCGACGGTCTCCGGTTCGGGCCGGGCGAACGGATCGAGGTCGGCTACGGGCCGCACTCGGCGTACATGCTGAACGAAGAGGCGCTGCGGGCGACCGCGGAATCGGCGGCCGAGCGGGGCGCGCTGGTGCAGATCCACGTGGCCGAGGCGGCGCTCGAAGACGTCAAGCAGCGTGAAGAGCACGGCTCGGTGCCCGCGTTGCTGGAGAAGGTCGGGATGCTGCGGGGGCGGACGCTGGCCGCGCACGCCATCCACTTGTCCGACGAGGACATCGCGCTGTTCGCCGCGCGCGGTGTCGGGATGGCGCACTGCCCGGGCTCGAACGCGAAGCTCGCTTCGGGCATCGCTCGCGTGACGGAGCTTCGCAAGGCGGGCGTCGCCATCGGGCTCGGCACGGACGGCCCGGCGTCGAACGACGACATCGACCTGTGGGAGGAACTGCAGCTCTCGGCGATGTTCGCGCGGCTCGCGACCGGCGACTCGACCGTGCTGACCGCGGCCGACGCGTTCCTGCTCGGCACCCGCGGCGGCGCGGACGCGCTGGGCCGGACCGACATCGGCGCGCTGGAAACCGGGCGTTGGGCGGACATGGTGCACGTCGACCTCGACGACCCGGCCTTCGCGGCCGGCCTCGACGTGCCCGACGTGCAGCTGCTCTCGAACCTGGTGTGGGCCGCCGGCTCACGCCGCGTGCGCGACGTGTGGGTGGCCGGCGAGCAGGTCGTCGGCGACGGCGAATCCCTGCGGGTGGACCGCACGCAGGTGCAGGCCGAAGTCGCCGACACCTCCGTGCGCCTTCGCTCTTAACTCACCTACCCAGCCCCCCACCCGTCCCAGGGGGCGGCCCCGAGGCCAGTCTATCGGGGGTTGGGGGCGGGGCCTGCGGAAAAGTGCTGTTCAGGGGCTGGTTGTCCACAACGGGGCAACGCTGTGGACAACTCGCGGCTGGGCCTGCGCGCCCAATGTGGCATTGGGGACGTTGAGCGACCCCAATGCCACATTGGGCGCAAAACGCGACCGGCGAAGCGGGGGCGGCTAGACCAGGCCGCGCGGCCGGAGGGTCACCTCGGTCGGGTGCGCGTCGCCGGTGGCGGAGACCGCCGCGAAGACGGCGGCCGCGACGGATTCGGGGCGCAGGAAGCGTTCCGGCTCGTACGCACGGCCCTCGCCGGCGACGATCGCCTGCTGCATTTCGGTGTCCGTGCGGCCGGGGTAGATCGACGTCACCCGAAGCGTGGACTCCTCCTCCCGCAGCGAGTCGGCGAAGGCCCGGACGGCGAATTTGCTCGCGGCGTACGGACCCCAGCCCGGCCGCGCGTTCTGTCCGGCACCTGAGTTGATCACGACGACGTGCCCCTTCGAAGCACGCAGCGCGGGCAGCAGCCGCCTGGTCAGCGTGACGACCGCGAGCACGTTGACCTCGAAGTTCGCCCGCCAGTCGGCGTCGGTCGCGGTCTCGACCGTGCCGAGCCGCGCCACACCCGCCGAGTGCACCAGCACGTCCAGTTCGCCGAATTCGGTCGTCGCCGTTTCCAGTGCCTCGTCGTCGGTCAGGTCGATCGGCCACGGCCGCGCGTCGGGCAGGGTGCCCGCGAGCTCGCCGAGCGCGTCGGCGTCGCGACCGCCGAGCAGCAGCCGGTGGGTCGGGGCGAGTGCGCGCGCGACCGCGGCACCGATGCCGCGGGTGGCGCCGGTGACGAGAGCCAGGGGGAGATCAGCCATGGCCGCCACGCTAGTACGGCGGTCTTGCGTGATCGAAAGCGTATCTCGCGTGATTGGAGAGCGAACTCGCGTGATTGGAGGCGAAACTCGCGTCAGGGGGCGCAGGTGACGGGTGGGGTCGCCACTCTCGGGAACCGGACCGAGCCCCGCGTGAACGACCCGACGAGGTTGTCCGCGAAGCGGCCGGCGGTCAGCGGATCCCGCACTGAAGCGTCGATCGCGACGAGGTCCGGGCAGTCGAGCGCAGCTCGGGCTGCGGCGACGTCCTCACTGCGAACCGGGCCGCCCTCGGCGATGGGGAGCCGCGCGGAATTCGCCAGTTCCCATACGGGCGGCAGCCATTTCTGGTGTCCGGGGCGGCCGTTGGGGAGCGACGTCGAATGCGCGGCGAACGGGTTGGCGAGGCCGTAACCGTCACGCAGCCGCATGTCGAGCGGGATCAGCAGGCCGAGCGCGCCCATGCTGTCCGCCGCGACGGTCACGTACGGCCGGTCCGTCGGATACGCGTACCAGCGTCTGGTCGCGTAGTCCTGGATCAGCACCGCCGGACCCGTCACGCCGTGGACGGCGTCCAGCGTCGACGGCATCAACGGGTGATCGGCGTAGTCCTCCGCCAGGACCGGGTGTTCGTGCCCGGTCGACCGCGACCAGAACGACCGCTCGTCCGTGACGCCGACGGCGCGCGGAGAAGCCGAGTACGCCGGACGAAGCGAGGCGGCGGCCACGAACGCCCAGATCCCGACGACGACCAGGAACACCACGGTCAGCCTCGTGACCGGCAAGGCCAGTACGGGCAACAGCAGGCAGAACAGCGCCGGGAGCATCATGCGCCCGTGCATGAAATCCCCGCCGACGCGGATCACGTACAGCGCGAGCAGCACCGCGCCGACGAGCGGGACCGCGGTGAGCACCACGAACGTCTTGTCCACAGTGGACGCGACCGTGACCGCCGCGACGGCGAGCACCAGCAGCGGAAGCCACAGCCAGTACGGCTGGACGAGGTCGACCAGATACGCCCAACCGCGCGCCCAGTTCGCCTCCGACGCTTCCTTGACCAAGGCGGTGTTCGGCGTGAGCAGACCGTAGTAGCCCATGCGGAACACCTGATACACCAACGGAAGCGCGCCCGCCGCGGCCAGCAGGCCCAGCGCACGACGACGTCCCGGCCGCACCAGCGCGAGCAGCGCCGCCAACGCGACGACGCTGAAGAGGGCGAGATCCGGTCGTACCAACGGCCCGAGCCCGGCGACCACCGCGACGGGCCAGGTGCGCAGATCGTCCACTGTGGACGCTCGGCGGACGAGCAGCCACCAGGTACCGCCCAGCCACAAGGTGATCAGGCCGGTCTCCAGCCCGGACGTCGCGAAGTCGCGGAACGGCGGCAGCGCGCAGACCACCAAGGCCCCGGCGGGCGCGAGCCCGTGGAACGCCAGCGGCTGGTAGAGCCGCCGGGCACCGTCCAGGCCGAAGAACAACCCGGCGACCGAAAAAACCAGCCCGGTGACCACGGAGATCCACTCCAGCGGCACTCCCGGAAGCAGCCCGAGCACGCTCAGGACCGCCGTCCACAAAGGACTCGTGTTCGTCTCGACGCGTTCGCCGATGTTGAACACCGGCCCGTTGCCGGCGAGGATCTGACGGACCGTCCGAAGCACGATCAACCCGTCGTCGCTCATCCAACGACGGCGCCAGGCCAGGTCGGCGTAGACCATCAGCACCAGGCCGAACCCGAACCACGTCCAGGTCGACGGCCTCAGATACCAGGCGCGCGAAGGCCAGTCGGGCGTGTTCTCACCCGTGGTCGTGTTCGTCTGCGTCATGACCCCGCCCGGCTCGGTTGCGTGCGCAGGAGATCAGGTCCGCGGCCCGCGAGTCAAACCGCGCGGGCGGACAGACAGGCCTGTGGCCACTTCCTCCCTTCCATGGTCAGCCGCGCGGTGACCTCGAAACCCGCCTGGCTCAGCAGGGCGGTGACCCTGCCGGGATCCAGCAGGTAGGCGTCGTAGGTGACCGGGTGGCCGTACGCCGTCTCCGGGCTCAGCCGCTCGTCGCCGACGTGGAATCCGGCCAGCAGACGACCTCCGGGCGCGAGCGTGCGGCGGAACTCCGCGAACACCTCCGGGAGCACCTCCGGCGGCAGATGGAAGATCGACCACCAGGCGACGAGGCCGCCGAGCTCGCCGTCCGGGAGGTCGAGGGTCGTCATCGAGCCGACCGAAAACCGCAGGTCAAGATACTGACGACGAGCCACCTCGATCATTTTCGGCGACAAGTCGACACCCGTGACGTCGAGACCGAGCGACGCCAGGTGGGCGGTGACGTGCCCGGGACCGCAGCCGACGTCGACGACCGGGCCACGCACCTGTTCGGCGAACGCGGCCAGCATCGCGCGGCTGACCGGCTCCTGGTCGAAGAGCGGTCCGACCCGCGCCGCGTAGTCCTCGGCGACGGTGTCGTAGGACTCGCGGGTGGCGTCGAGATGTGAGGTCACGGTGGGCGACGTTAGCGGCACCCACCGACAATTCACGGATCGAGCAGCCCGGCGTCCTTGGTCAGATCCTCCGGAGCCCCCAAAGAAGCCACCGGCGTGCAGCCGGTCGCGGGGTCCGCCGCCGAATCCGTGCCGTTGTAGTGCGCGGCGCCGGAGCGGGTCAGCTGACGCGAGCCGACGTCGAAGCACACCTGGTACGAACCCGGCGCGAGGCGTTCGAAGGTGTACCGACCGTCCGGGCCGGTCACGGCCGAGCCCAGCTCCTTGCCCGAAGCGTCCTTCACCGTCACCTTCACGTCCGGGACGCCGAGCTCGTCACGGCTTTGGAGGCCGTCCTTGTCCTTGTCCAGCCACACGAAGTCGCCCAGCCTGCTCGCAGGCGCGTTCAACCCCGCGGCGAGCGTCAGGTCCACGCGCTTGCGCGGGCCGACGGTGGTGGTCGCGGTGCAGCCGGTCGCGGGATCGGCGTCCGAATCCTTCGTGTCGTCGCCCGCGTCCTTGGCCGTATACGTGAACGGAAGCCCGCCGATGTCGAAGCAGACCCGGTAGATGCCGTCCTTCAGCTTGGTGAAGCGGTACTTGCCGCCGGCGTCCGTGGTGAGCGTGCCGAGCGCCGTGCCCGACGCGTCCTTCAAAGTCACCTTCACGCCCTGGACGCCCGGCTCTCCGGCGTCCTGCAGGCCGTTCCGGTCGAGATCGTTCCAGACGAACTCGCCGATCTCGTCGATCGCGGGCGGCGGCGTGACCTTGATGGTCGTGGTCGCGGTCTTCTTCGGCAGGGTGCCGCTGGCGACGGTCACGGTGCTGACGTGGCCGCTGTCCGCTTCGGTGACGTTCTTGTGGTCGCACGTGACGGTCGCGGACTTGCCGCCGTCGAGAGTCGCGATCGGCGCGGGTTTCACGTCGCAGTACGGGTCTTCGACCTTGATGTCGGTCAGCGTCGTGGTGCCGTCGTTGGTGACCGTGAACCGGTAGTTCGCGGTGGTGCCCGCCTCCAGCGTGGCGGTGTCTCCCCAGGCGCCGCTCGCCGGATCGCGCACCTCCGCCTTCGCCGTGAACGAGGCGACCTGAAGGTGGACGCAGTCCCACATGACCCAGTTGCGGTCGGTGGCGGCGAAGAACTTCACGGCGCCGGCCGACGGCGGGGCGGTGGACGGCGGGAAGTCCTGCCGCGCCAGCGCGCCGTCGGTTTCGACGGCGTGCACGACCTTGAGCTTGTTCTCCAGGACGACCTTGCCGGACCCGTCGTAGAACCGCAGGCCCGTCTCCTGGACGGCGCCCGCGCGCTGGACGTTCGTGCCGGTCCAGTCGGTCAGGCTGTAGACGGCGCCCGGCACGAACTTCAGCGCCGCGTAGGCGGTGCTGACCATCTTGTCCGGGGTCGAGATCAGGGCGTATTTGCCGCCGTCCGGCTGGTAGCCGCTCGCCGTGGACAGCCGGGGCTGCTTACTCCTCGGCGTGCCGGGAGGCACCGGGGCGGCCGGGCTGAACGTGTACCCGGCGGGCGGGCTGCCCTGCTCGACGCTCGGATTCGGCGCGGCGCCGCCGGTGCAGCCGGACGGGACGGTCTCCGCCCGCGCGTACGCGGGAACGACGCCCGAGGCCAGCACGCCCGCCACCATCAACACCAGTGCCCTTTTCACAGGCCTGAAGCTAATGAGCGCGACGTCGCCGCGTCATCACCGAACGGTGTCGTCCGGCGCCCCGATCAGGGAGAACAAGTCTCGCCGAGAGTGATCGGGGCGCCGGAAGCCACTACTTGACGCCGATGCGGCCGACCTGGCCCCAGCGGCCCTTCTTCCACACCGAGACGATCGCGGGCCGCGGCTGCGTGGTGCCGCCGTCCGGCCAGTGCGACGTCGGGTTCGCGGAGCTCTCCGCGTTCTCGCCCGGGTGCTGCACGGCGACGAGCACCAGGTGGTCGGTCACCACCGGGCCGCAGGTCTCCGCACCGACCGGGACCGACAGGAACTGCTTGACGTGCCCGCGTTCCGGACCGTCGACCGGCACCGAGAACAGTCCGTCGTTGGCGCCGAGGGCGTTGCCGTCGGTGGAGATCCACAGGTTGCCGTGCCGGTCGAACGCGACGTTGTCCGGGCAGGAGATCGGGCTGACCTGGTCCTTCGGGAAGCCGCCGAAGTAGGTGTCGGCCGTCTTCGGGTCACCGCAGACCAGCAGCAGCCGCCAGGAGAACTTGGTGGCCGCCGAGTCGCCGCGGTCCTCCTCCCATTCGAGGACGTGCCCGTTGCGGTTCTTGACGCGCGGGTTCGGCTCGTCGACGCCCGCCTTGCCCGCGGCGCCGCGGTCGCTGTTGTTCGTCAGCGCGGCGTAGATCCGGCCGTTGACCGGGTTCGGCTCGATGTCCTCCGGCCGGTCCATCTTGGTCGGCTGGACCTTGTCCGCGGCCTGCCGTGTGAACACGTAGACCTCTTCGGCGGTGAAACCGTCCACAAAGGACTTGTCGCCGGAGACCAGCGGGATCCATTCGCCGACGCCGTCGAATTCGCCGTCCGAAGGCAGTTTCCCGGTGCCGTCGATCTCGGCGGCCGGGCTGTCGCCGGTGAAACGGGCGACGTACAGGGTGCCTTCGTCGAGCAGCGCCGAGTTGTGGCGGCGCGCGTGCGCGCTCTTGCCCGGCTTGTACTTGCCCTTGGAGACGAACTTGTAGATGTACTCGAAGCGCTCGTCGTCACCGGAGTAGACGGCGACGCGGCCGTCCTTGGTGATCTTGACGTTCGCGGCCTCGTGCTTGAACCGGCCGAGCGCGGTGTGCTTGACCGGCGTCGAGTTCGGGTCGTTCGGGTCGATTTCGACGACCCAGCCGAAGCGGTTGGCCTCGTTGGGCTCCTGCGCGAGATCCCAGCGCTTGTCGAACCGCTCCCACTTGCGGGTGGTGGCGCCACCGGAGAAGCCGTAACGCTTCAGGCGCGCGGCGGCGACCGGGTCGGTGACGCTCGCCGCGTTGGCGAAGTACTGGTTGACGTTCTCCTCGCCGGAAAGCACGGTGCCCCAAGGGGTCACGCCGCCGGCGCAGTTGTTCTGCGTGCCGAGGACCTTGCGGCCGGTCGGGTCCGCGGAGGTCTTGAGGAACTTCGAACCGGCCGCCGGGCCGCGCACCTCGAAGGCGGTGTTCAGCGTGATGCGGCGGTTGAACGGGCTCGGCACGGCGCGCAGCGCGCCGCCGATCGGGTCGCGGAAGGCCTGGACGACCGAGAGGCCGTGCGCGGCCCACGCGATCTTGACCTGCTCCTCGGTCGGGTTCGCCGGGTCGTACTGGTCTGCCGGGAACATGTGGATCTCGGTGGTGTACTCGTGGTTCACCACCAGCAGGTTGCGGATGCCCAGCGGATCCTGCGGGATCAGGCCGACGAAGTCGTTGTTGTAGCCGAACTGCTTCGCCTGCGCGGCCGCGGTCTGCTTGTGGAAGTCGAACTTCGGCGCGCCGAATTCGACGGCGTCGCCCCAGCGGATGACGACACGCTGGTCGTAGCCCTCGGGGATGGTGACCGCGTCGACCTTGTTCGGCGGCACCGCTTCGAAATCGGTGCCGGGCACCGGGCGGCCCGGCTTGCCGCGGCCGGCGGCCGAAACGTCGGCCGGGGTTTCGGCGGCGGCCGTGCCGGACAGCGCGGCGAAACCACCGGCGGTCGCGGCCAGCACGGCGCTCGCCTTCAGCGCGCCACGGCGGGAAAGCATGTTCTTGACGACGTCGCCGAAGTACTCGTTGTCCGACGTGTTGGGCTCGGGGTGGGCGCACGCGTTGCCGCAGCGGTACTCGCAGGTGACCGCGGAGCGGCCACCGGGGTGGGAGGTGATCAACGGCAGCAGCCGCTGAGGCTCGAAGGACACAGGGCCTCCATGGTCGCGGTGGGTACACGTAGTCCAGTCGGGGGAACGCCGTGACGTTAAGCGACCAAAACGATCCAGCACTGGCCAGCAGGTGAACAGCGCGCGAACGAGCGATGGCGCGCTGCCGGACCTCGCAGCGCGCCATCGACCAAAAGTACTGCTAGATCGTTGCTTTTCGACTAGGAACCGATGTCGGACAACCCGTGCCTGCCGGGTTTCCACACCGCCACCACCGAGGGACGAGGCTGGTTTTCGCCGCCGTCCGGCCAATGGGAGGCCGGTTTGTCGGCGTTCGCGCCGTCGACTTCACCCGGATGCTGGACACAGACCGTGACGATCTTCCGCTCGACGATCGGGCCGCAGGTCTCCGCGCCACGGGGCACGGTGAGGAACAGCTTCAGCTCGCCGCGGTTGCGGCCCTCCAGCGGCACCGAGTAGAGACCGTCGTTGATGCCGAGCGCGCCCGCGGAGTCGGTGGAGATCCACAGGTTCCCGTGGCGGTCGAAGGCCACGTTGTCCGGACTGGAGATCGGCGAGACCTGGTCCTTCGGGAAACCGGCGAAGTAGGTGTCCGGCGACGCCGGATCACCGCAGACGAGGAACAACCGCCAGCTGAACGTCAGCGCGAGCGCGTCCCCGCGACGCTCTTCGAGCTCCAGTACCTGACCGTGCTTGTTGTTCAGCCGCGGGTTGGGCTCGGTGGCGCCCTCCTTGCCGGGGTTGCCGCGCTCGACGTTGTTGCTGAGCGCGCAATAGATCCGGCCGGTGTACGGATGCGCCTGGATGTCCTCGGGACGGTCCATTTTGGTGGCGCCCACGCGGTCGGCCGCCTCGCGAGTGAAGACGTACACCTCTTCGGCGGTCATTCCGTCCACAAAGGACTTGTCGCCCGACGCCAGCGGGATCCATTCGCCACTGCCGTCGAATTCGCCGTCTGAAGGCAGTTTCCCGGTGCCGTCGATCTCGGCGGGCGGGCTGTCGCCGGTGAACCGGCCGACGTAGAGCGTGCCGTCGTCGAGCAGGGTCATGTTGTGGCGCCGGGCATGCGCGCTGTCGCCCGGCTTCATGCGGCCCTTGGAGATGAACTTGTAGATGTACTCGAAGCGCTCGTCGTCACCGGAATAGGCGACCACGCGGCCGTCCTTGGCGACGCGGATGTTCGCCGTCTCGTGCTTGAACCGGCCCAGATGCGTGTGCTTGACCGGGGTGCTGTCCGGATCGTTCGGGTCCAGCTCGATCACCCAGCCGAAGCGGTGGGCCTCGTTCGGTTCCCTGGCGATGTCCCAGCGCGCGTCGAACCGTTCCCACTTGCGGGTGGTCGCGGTGCCCTTGATGCCGTAGCGCGCGTAGCGCTTGCGCTTCACGGGGTCGGTGACCGTTTCCGCGTTCCCGAAGTACTGGTTGATGTTCTCCTCGCCGGACAGGATGGTGCCCCACGGCGTGACGCCGCCCGCGCAGTTGTTCATCGTGCCCAGCACCACCGTGCCGGTGGGATCGGCGGCGGTCTTGAGCAGGTCGCTGCCCGCGGCGGGGCCCGTCACCTTGAACGGCGTGTGCAGGGTGATCCGCCGGTTGTAGCGGGACATCTTCGGCCGCAGGTGCCCGGTGTCGCGTCCGCGCGACACCTGGACGACGGTCAGCCCGTGGGCGGCCCAGGCGATCTTGACCTGTTCCTCGGTCGGGTTGTCCCGGTCGTAGCCGCGGAACATGAACTCTTCCGAGGTGTACTCGTGGTTCGTGACCAGGAGCGAGGAGAGACCCCAGCGATCGAGCGGCAGCAACGCGGCGAAATCGCAGTTGTAGCCGAACTGCTTCGCCTGCGCCTCGGCGGTCTGGTGGTCGAAGTCGAACTCCGGCGCGCCGGGCAGCACCGCGTCACCCCAGCGGATGACGATGCCCTGCTCGTAGCCCTCGGGCACCACGACGGCGTCGAGCGTGTTCGGCTGGACGCGCTGGTAGTCGGTGCCGGGTGGCGGCTTCGGCCGTCCCCCAGGTGCGGCGGAAGCCGGCGCGGCGAGCGCGAGCGGCGTACCGGCCGCCAGCGCGACGACGGCGGTCGCCTTCAACGCGCCGCGGCGGCTCACCGAGCCGAGCACGTCGGCGAAGGTGGGGTTGTCCGAGGTGTTCGGCGCGTCGTGGAAGCACGCGTCGCCACAGCGGTAAGTACAGGTCACTGACGCCCGGCTTGGCGAGTGACCGGCCAGCAACGGAAGAAACTTCACGCGGACCTCCGCATCTGCAGTTCGGGAGGTCGACGCTAAGGCACCGGACCAACGGGAGGAAACCCCTCGTTGGTCCGGTGTTCACCTTTTGTTCCGATTTACATCTCTTCGCCCACGAGGACCGCTTCGGCCGGGATCGTGTGCGGGTCCGCGGTCTTCTCGCGGATCGTCAGCAGGGCGCCGGCGAGCACGCACAGGATCGCGGCGATCACGAACGGCGCCTGCTTGGCGCCGAACCACTCGGCCAGGTGACCGACGACGGTCGCGGCGACCGCACCGCCGAGCCAGCGGCAGAAGTTGTACCCGGCGCTCGCGACCGGACGCGGGGCGTCACTGATCGACATGGCCGTCCCGGTGAAGAGCGTGTTGAGCAGACCGGACACCAGCCCGGACAGGATGATGCCGACGACCAGCACCGGCTTGCTCGGGACCGCCATGATCAGCAGCAGCACGGCGTAACCGAAGACGGCGACCACGGTCGCGTGCCGCTCGCCGAGCTTCGCGGCGAGTTTCGGCGCCAGCACCACACCCGCGACGGCGACCGAAAGGCCCCAGCCGCAGAAGATCAGCCCGACGGCGACGGCGCTCCACTCCAGCACGAACGGCGACCAGGCCAGCACCACGAAGAACGCGGCCGTGTACAGCGCGGAACCGATCGAAGTGCGCAGCAGCCCGCCGTGCTTCAGCGCGCGGAACGGGTCGAGCAGCCGGATCTTCGGCCGCTTCTCCTTCGCGTCGGCGGTCAGGAAGATCGAGCAGAGCACGAGACCGCACAGCATCAGCAGCGAAGTGCCGAGGAACGGGCCGCGCCAGGAGATGCTGCCGAGCAGGGCGCCCAGCAGCGGGCCGACCGCGAGGCCGACGCCGAGCGCGGCTTCGTACAGCAGGATCGCGCCCGCCTGGCCGCCGGTCGCGGCGCCGACGATCACCGAAAGCGCGGTGGCGATGAAGAAGGCGTTGCCGAGACCCCAGATCGCGCGCAACCCGATGAGCTGCTCGATCGACCCGGACGCGGCGCACAGCGCGGTGGCGACGACGACCAGCGTCAGCCCGACGACCACGGTCCGCTTGGCCCCGAACCGGGCACTCATCGCGCCGGTCACCAGCATGGCGACCGCCTGGACGCCGAGATAGCTGGAGAACAGCAGGGTCACTTCGGACGGCGTCGCCTTCAGGCCTTCGGCGATCGACAGCAGGATCGGGTCGACCAGCCCGATGCCCATGAACGCGATGACCGCGGCGAACGCGGTGATCCATACCTGTTTGGGCTGTCCCTTGACGGCGTCCAACAGGCTCGAGTGGTGCTCAGCGCTCATCGCGGATCAGTTCCTCCTTCTTGTCTTCGTGCAGCAACCTGGTGAGGGCGGGGAGCGCGGCTTCGATCGCGACGCGGTCGGTCTCGTCGAGTTCGAGGAGCCGTTCGCGAAGGAACTCCTCCCTCGCGACGATCAACTGGCGATGGAAGCGCTGCCCGACTTCGGTGACCTCGACGAGCACGGCCCGGCCGTCGGCGGGGTCGCGGCGGCGGCTGACCAGCCCCAGCCGTTCGAGACGGCGGACGACGTCGGTCATCGTCGGCATCCGGACCCGTTCCAGCTCGGCGAGCGTGCTCATCCGGCGCGGACCGCCGTTGAGCAGCTCCGACAGCACCGAACCCTGCGTGAGGGTGAGCTGCACCTGCGGGGTCTCCCGGCGGACGAGGTAGTACAGCCGGAACACCAGCGGGCGGAGCCGGTGGGCGAGGTCGGCGACTTTCGTGGTCACTTAGCCATGCTAACTAAAATTACTGAGCATGGCTAAGTAATCTGCCGCACAGGTTTCCACCGCCTAGGCTTGGTGGCGTGGAAGCGGTGATCTTCGATCTCGACGGTGTCCTGGTGGATTCGGAAAAGATGTGGGACGAGGTCCGCCGGGCGGTCGTCCACGAGTTCCACGGCACCTGGCGGGAGGAATCGACCAGGGCCATGCAGGGGATGAGCACCCCGGAATGGGCCGCCTACCTGGCGCACGACCTCGGCGTCCAGCTCCGGCCCTCGGACGTCGCGCAGGTGGTGATCGACCGGATGGCGCGGCGGTACGCGGAGAAGCCGCCGATCATCCCGGGCGCGCCGGGCGTCGTGCGGGAGGTCGCGAAGCACTGGCCGGTGGCGATCGCGAGCTCGTCGCCGCCGCTGCTGATCAAGGCGTTCCTCGACATCACGCGGCTGCCGGTGCCGACGGCGGTGTCGTCGGAGCAGGTCGGGGCGGGCAAGCCGGCGCCCGACGTGTACCTGAAGGCGGCCGAGCTGCTGGGCGCGGAGCCGAAGAACTGCGCGGCCGTGGAGGACACGACGAACGGGCTGCGCGCGGCGCTGGCGGCGGGGATGACGGTGTACGCGGTGCCGAATCCGCATTTCCCGCCGGATCCTGCGGTGCTGGAGCAGACGACGGTGGTCGGGAAGATCACCGACCTACCCGCAGCACTTGCCGAGCGCTAGAGACCGCGACCAGAAGGGTCTCCCCAAGGGCGCCCCGCGCCCGACGGAGACTTCACCGTCGAGCGCCCTCTTTTGGGCCGAAGGCCCACGGAAACGTGATGAAGGGGCGCCTTCGCGCTCACCGTGAGGTGGAAGCGGAACGGCGCCCCTTCGGCACGTTTACGTCAGCGCTCGACAGAACCAGAGATGAACTTCTCCACCTCGTCGCGCGCGGTGGCGTCGTCGTACTGCTCCGGCGGCGACTTCATGAAGTACGAGGAAGCCGACAGGATCGGGCCGCCGATGCCGCGGTCCTTCGCGATCTTCGCGGCACGCACGGCGTCGATGATGATGCCCGCCGAGTTCGGTGAGTCCCACACCTCGAGCTTGTACTCCAGGTTCAGCGGCACGTCGCCGAAGGCGCGGCCTTCGAGCCGGACGTACGCCCACTTGCGGTCGTCGAGCCACTGCACGTAGTCGGACGGCCCGATGTGGACGTTGCCCTTGCCGAGCTCGCGGTCGACCTGCGAAGTGACCGACTGGGTCTTCGAGATCTTCTTCGACTCGAGCCGCTCCAGCTCCTTCATGTTCAGGAAGTCCATGTTCCCGCCCACGTTGAGCTGCATCGTCCGGTCGAGCTGGACGCCGCGGTCTTCGAACAGCTTCGCCAGCACACGGTGCGTGATGGTGGCGCCGACCTGGGACTTGATGTCGTCACCGACGATCGGGACGCCGGCCGCGCGGAACTTCTCCGCCCACTCGGGGTCGGAGGCGATGAACACCGGCAGCGCGTTGACGAACGCCACACCGGCGTCGATGCACGCCTGCGCGTAGAACTTGTCGGCCTCTTCGGAGCCCACCGGCAGGTACGAGACGAGCACGTCGACCTCGGCCTCGCGCAGCGCGGCGACGACGTCGACCGGGGTCTCGTCGGACTCCTCGATGGTCTCGCGGTAGAAGCGGCCGAGACCGTCGTAGGTGTGACCGCGCTGCACGGTGACACCCAGCGGCGGCACGTCGGCGATCTTGATCGTGTTGTTCTCCGAGGCGAAGATCGCCTCGGACAGGTCACGGCTGACCTTCTTGGCGTCCACGTCGAACGCGGCGACGAACTCGATGTCGCGGACGTGGTACTCGCCGAACACGACGTGCATCAAACCGGGCACGCGGGTGCCGGCATCCGCGTCGCGGTAGTACTGAACGCCCTGGACCAGTGAGGCCGCGCAGTTGCCGACGCCCACGATGGCCACCCGAACGCGGCGGTTCTCGCCCATGCCGGTTTCTCCTTCATTAGTCCAACAGTTGTAGGTAATGCGCAGCAGGGACCGCGGAGCGCCTCAGGTCTCCGGTCCGCGCTGCTCGGCCTGTTCGTGCGCGATCAGCTCGTTGAGCCAGCGCACCTCCCGCTCACTGGACTCCAGCCCGAGCCGGTGCAGCTCACGGGTGTAGCGGTCGATCTTCTCCTCGGCCCGCGCCATTGCCGTCCGAAGTCCTTCTCGGCGTTCCTCGACCCGACGACGACGGCCTTCCAGGATTCGCATCCTGACGTCGGCCGGTGTCCTCGAAAAGAACGCCAGGTGGACGCCGAAGCCTTCGTCGTCCCACGTCTGCGGCCCGGCGTCGCCGAGCAGTTCGGCGAACCGTTCCTTGCCCTCCGCGGTCAGCTTGTACACGCGCTTGCCCCGGCGTGCCCATGCCCGGTCTTCCACCTCTTCGAGCTCCTCGACGAGGTAACCGGCGCGAAGCAGCCGACGCAGGGTCGGGTACAGCGAGCCGTACGAGAACGTCCGGAACATCCCGAGCGTCTCATGCAAACGTTTGCGCAGCACGTAACCGTGCATGGGGGTCTCGTGCAGCAGCCCCAAGATCGCGAGCTCGAGCACACCGCACCCCCTTCCGGGAACAAACCGCGACCGGTCGCGTTGGCCACCGTGACCGGCTCGGTCAACCTACCGGCCCACTATATCGCGCCGATACATCGGAGTGGCGTAGCTAACCCGATCGAGCCCTGGTGGATCCGGGCGAAATTCATCGGAGAGTTATCGAATCGTCGGCGTGTCCGACCGTGTGCGGACCGTCCCCCCGAGAACGGGGCGTGGACCACACAGCGAGAGCCCGTACTCTGTTGGCGTGCGAAACCAGCGGCAGGTCGTGGACTACGCCTTACAGCGGCGCGCGCTGCTCAAGGGCGTCCACTCCGGACGGGTCGGCACATACGACGTCTGCGACGCGGGTCCGTATCTCCTGAGGGCCGCGAAATTCCACGGACGACCAGGCGAGCAGGACTGCCCGGTCTGCCATCGGGAGAAACTGACCCTGGTGTCCTGGGTGTACGGCGACGAGCTCAAGCACGCCGCCGGATCGGCCAAGACGCCGGAAGAACTGGTGCGAATGGACGGGCTCTTCGCGGAGTTCACCGTCTACGAGGTCGAGGTCTGCGGGAGCTGTCACTGGAACCACCTGGTGCGGTCCTACGTCCTCGGAACAGGAGAACCGGGAACCACCCGGCCACGGACCCGGTCGCAGAGGACAGCGGGTCAGTGACAGGTATCGAAAACGCAGTTGACCACAGAGCGGCGTCCCCCGAAGCGCCGGTCTGGGAGGCCCATTCGTGAACGACGACCGCAATCGCTCCTGGCCTGGCCAGGAGCCTGATGCACCTCGCCGTGCCCCATGGCCGGGCGAAGACGAACCCGGCTGGCCGAGTGAAGAACCGCCGCGCCGCCCCCAGCGCCGGACGCCTCCGAACGGCACTCCCCGCCAGAGCCCGCCACGCGCGGCGGGCCCGCCCGGTCCTCAGTGGCCGGGCGGCGACGCAGGCGGCCCGGAGTGGCCCTCCGACAACGATGCGCCCGAGCCGCGCCGTCCCGCGGCGCCGCGGCGCGCCAACGGCATGCCCCCGCGCAGGCAGGGGCCCCCGCCGCCCGGTGGCCGTCCCGCGGGTGACCCGCGGGCCCGTCAAGGTGCCACCGGGCATCGCCCGCCGCCGCCCCCGCCCGGCAACCGCCGTCCGCCTGCCCCGGCCGACCAGGCGACCGCGATGGTCCGGCCGGTCGAGCCGGAGCCGTACGAGCGCGAGCCCGAGCTCATCACGCATCACGCGCACAACGGCACCGAAGACCCGTACGGCTACGACCCGTACGACGATCGCTATGACGATCGTCACGAAAGCGCCGCGTTCGGCGCCGAGGGCGAGGACCCGTACGACGACCAGCCCGCCGAAGACGAAGAAGACGGCAAAAAGAAGGTCCTCACGCCGAAGCAGCGCAAGAAGCGCCGCTGGCGGATCGTCCGCCGGGTCCTCTACGCGATGTTCGGCCTGTTCGTCGTGGTGCCCGCGATCGCGTTCGTCATCACCTACTTCCTGGTGGACGTCCCGACGCAGGAAAGCGTCGCGAGCCTGCAGAGCCAGCCGATCACGCTGATGTACGCCGACGGCAGCCCGATGGGCAAGATCGCGCCCGCGAGCGGCGGCAGCCGATACCTGCTGCAGCCGGGCGACGTCCCGGAAGTGGTCAAGAAGGCCGTGTACGCGGCCGAGGACTCGTCGTTCGAGACGAACTCCGGATTCGACGTCGGCGGCATCCTGCGCGCGGTCTACAACAACGTCACCGGCGGCCAGGGCGGCGGTTCGACGATCTCCCAGCAGTACATCAAGAAGGCCACGGCCAACGAGGCGCCGACGCTCACCCGTAAATGGACCGAGCTGGCCAAATCCTTCAAGATGAACAACCAGATGTCCAAAGAGGAGATCATCACCGCCTACCTCAACACCATCTACTTCGGCCGCGGCGCGAACGGCATCGAAGCGGCCGCGCAGGCCTACTTCAAGAAGCCTGCCAAGGAGCTCGGCGCGGCGGAGGCGGCTTTGCTCGCCGGGCTGATCCAGGGCCCGAGCAAGTCCGAGAACGACGCCTACGCGCAGCGACGCTGGAACTTCGTGATGGACCAGATGGTGGCGAACAAGTGGCTCGACCCGGGTGAGCGCGCCGCCGCGCAGTTCCCGAAGCCGATCCCGAAGGCGCAGGCGAAGGCCGACGACGCCGGGACGCTGAGCCTGCACATCCGCAACCGGGTGATCGACGAGCTCGAAGCCCGCGGCTACGACCAGGACCGGCTGCACCAGGGCGGCTTCAAGATCACCACGACGATCGACCCCAAGGCCCAGAAGATGGCCGAGGAGTCCGTCGCCGAGGGGATGAAGGGCCAGACGGACGAGAACATCCTGAACGCGCTGGTCGCGGTCGACCCCAAGACCGGCGGTGTGGTCGCGTACTGGGGCGGTCCGGACTGGAAGAAGAACGAGCAGGGGCAGGACGTCCAGGCCATCGACTGGGCGAACGTGCCGCACAACCCCGGTTCGGCGTTCAAGGCCTTCGACCTGACCGCGTTCCTCAAGATGGGCCGCGGTCTCGGCGAGACCTTCGACGGCTCCAACAACCGGAAGTTCGACGGCCGCACGATCCGCAACGCGGGCGAGAGCTCCAACTGCGGCACGCAGTGCACGGTCGCCGAGGCGATGAAGGTCTCCGCGAACACCGTGTTCTACGACATGGTCCGCAACGAGACCAAGGTCGACCCGGTGGCGAAGGCCGCGAAGGAAGCCGGCGTGATGGTGGAGGCCGACGGCGGCAAGGCGAAGCTGAGCCCCGACATCAACATCGCGCTCGGCGGTGGTGGCACGGTCACCACCGCGGAGGACATGGCGGCCGGGTTCGCCACCTTCGCCGGTGAAGGCGTCCGGCAGAAGCAGCACTTCGTCGCCAAGCTGACCAACTCCCAGGACGAGGTCGAGTTCGACGAAACGGCTCCCAAGGGCGCTCCCGCCTTCAGTGACGACGCCGACAAGAGCAAGCAGATCGCGGGCAACGTCACCGACGCGCTCGAAGAGGTCATCCCGTACTCGAAGCTCAAGTGCCCGAAGGGCCACGACTGCGCGGGCAAGACCGGGACCCAGCAGTACGACCCGAAGGACAGCGACCCGGCGAGCTATCGCGACCGCAACGCGCAGACGTGGATGGTGGGCTACACGCCGGCCATCTCGACCGCGGTGTGGGTCGGCGGCGACGGCAACAAGCCGCTGCACGACAAGAGCGGCAAGCCGATCTACGGCCGGACGATCGCCGGTCCGATCTGGGAAGACTTCATGTCCCGGTACATGACCGGCAAGCCGTCGGAGAAGTTCGACAACGTCAAGCCGATCGGCAAGGACGCGCGCTCCGTGCCGACGACGACGGCGTCGAAGCCGCCACCGGTCACCACGACACCCGAGACGCCGTCCACCACCCCGACGCCGACGACTCCCACCCAGCCGACCGAGCCGACGGAAACCGGTGGCTGGCCGACGAAGCCGACCAAGCCCACCAAGCCGACAAGGCCGGGCCCGGGGACTTCGGATCCGTTGTTCCCGAACGCCGAAGACCCGGGCTGAGCGGGCTGAGCACGTGACGAAAGGTGTGCCGGGCGGGTGCCCGGCACACCTTTTTTTCGTGGCAACGGTGAACCTGAACCGATCCGATACGTCTTAACTAGAAGGAGACCTGCGACCGCAGGACCGCGCTCACCCACGAAAGGTTCGGAGGACGTCCCAGTGAACGACGATCCCCACGGCGGATGGCCAGGTCAGGACCCTGACCCCGCCCGTCGTCCGCAACGCCCGGCCGGACCGCCCCGTCGTCCCGCCGGACCGCCCCCGGGGCACGGGCAGCGGCAAGGTCCCGGATCGCAGGCACCGTGGCAGCGGCAGGGCACGCCTCAGCAGCCGCCCCCGCGGCGTCCGCAGCGGCCACCGGTCGCGCCGCAGCACGAGCCGGACCTCATCACGCATCACGAGCACAACGGCACCGTCGATCGCGGTTACGAAGAGTCGTACGAGGACGAGCGGTACGGCCCGGAGACCGACGAGAACGGGAAGCCGATCCTCACCCCGGCTCAGCGCAAGAAGCGCAGGTGGAGACGCATCCGGCGGGTGCTGCTCGCGCTCTTCTGCCTCTTCGTCGTCATCCCGGCGATCGCGTTCGTGATCACCTACTTCGCGGTCGACGTGCCGTCGCCGCAGTCCGTCGCGGCCACGCAGGGCCAGGCGGTGACGTACTACTACGCCGACAACACCGAGATGGGCAAGGACGTCCCCAAGGGCGGCAACCGGCAGATCCTGACGCCGGAGCAGATCCCGGACATCGTCAAGAAGGCCGTGATCGCCACCGAGGACGCCTCCTTCGAGACGAACTCCGGCTTCGACATCGGCGGCATCCTGCGCGCGGTCTACAACCAGGTGACCGCGGGCAAGGGCGGTGGTTCGACCATCTCCCAGCAGTACATCAAGGTGGCCAGCGGTGACGACGAATCGTCGCTCGCCCGTAAATGGACCGAGCTCGCCAAATCCTTCAAGATGAACCAGACGTACGAGAAGAAGGACATCATCTCGGCGTATCTGAACATCATCTACTTCGGCCGCGGCGCGTACGGGATCGAATCGGCCGCGCAGGCGTTCTTCGGCAAGCCCGCCGGTGAGCTCAACGCGTCCGAGGCGGCGCTCCTCGCGGGCCTCATCCAGCAGCCGGGCCGTTCGGAGAACCCGAAGGTCGCGCAGGACCGCTGGACGGTGGCGCTGAACCGGATGGTGGAGAACAAGTTCCTCTCTCCCGCGGACCGCGCGAACCTGCAGTTCCCGACGCCGATCCCGCAGGCCGACAAGCAGCAGGCCGGGGTGGTCAACCCGTTCATCCGCGACAAGGTCAAGGAAGAGCTGGCCGCGAACGGCATCACCGACGACGTCTACTACCGGGGCGGTTACAAGGTCTACACGACCATCGACCCGAAGGCGCAGGCCGCGGCCGAACAGGCGATCGCCGACGGGATGAAGGGCCAGACCGACGAGAACCTGCTCAACGCGCTCGTCGCCGTCGACCCCAAGACCGGCGGGGTGAAGGCGTACTACGGCGGCCCTTCCATCGTGAAGGGGCCCAACGGCCAGGACCAGAAGGGCCGCGACTGGGCGAACACGCCGCAGAACCCCGGATCGTCGATGAAGCCGTTCGACCTCACGGCGTACCTGCAACTCGGCAAGGGCGGTATCAACTCGACGTTCGACGGGTCCAACAACCGGCAGTTCGGCAAGCAGACGATCCGGAACGCCGGTCCCGGCAGCTCCTGTTCGGCGCAGTGCACGGTGTCCGAGGCGATGCAGCGTTCGGCGAACACGGTGTTCTACGACATGGTCGTGAACGTGACCAAACCGGGGCCGGTGGCACAGGCCGCCAAGGACGCCGGTGTCAAACCCGCGCCCGACGGCAGCTCGGAACTGTACGCCGACAACAACATCGCGCTCGGCGGTGGCAAGACGGCCGTCAGCCCGGAGGACATGGCCGCCGCGTACGCCACTTTCGCGGCGGAGGGCCAGCGGCGTGACAAGCACTTCGTCGTCAAGGTGACCAACTCGCAGGACGAAGCCGCGTACTCCGCTCCGGAAGAAGCGAAACCGGCGTTCGCCGACGACACCGACAAGAGCAAGCAGATCGCCGGCAACGTCACCGAATCGCTCAAGGGTGTCATCCCGTTCTCGAAGCTCAAGTGCCCCAACAACCACGAGTGCGCGGGCAAGACGGGAACCCAGCAGCACACCTACCGTCCGGGCGAGCCCGCGTCGGCGAAGGACTCCAACTCGCAGACCTGGATGGTCGGCTACACGCCGTCGATCTCGGCCGCGGTGTGGGTCGGCGGCGACGGCGACAAGCCGCTGAAGGGCAAGAACGGCAAGGCGATCTTCGGTTCGACGATCGCCGGGCCGATCTGGCAGAAGTTCCTTTCCCTGTACCTGAACGGGAAACCGGGGGAGCGCTTCGACAAGGTCAAGATCATCGGCGGGGACGACAACAACACCGTCCCGTCGACGCAGACCCCGCCGGACGGGGACGACGACTCGACCGAGACCGGCACGCCGTCGACCGGCCCGTCGACCGGGCCCTCGTCTTCGCGGAACGAAGAGGACCCGCCGTCAAGCTCGAAGAACCCGCCTTCGTCGAGTGAGAACAACGAAGAAGGCGGCAACGGGGGTCCTCCCGGCCGGGGCGGCAGAGGCGACAACAACGAATAGCTAGAGGGTGACGACGCGCCGTTCGGCACCCGCGAGGTGAGCGGCTTCGATGACCCGGAGCGTCTCGACGGCGGAGGCGGGATCGACCGGGAAGCCGCCCTTGCCGAGCAGCGCGTCGCGCACCTGCGCGTAGAAGTCCTCGTAGCGGCCGACCTCGGTGGGCACGGTCTCGACGTCGTCGTTCACGCCGAGCATGCCGGCGTCCGACGCCGGTTCGACGGCCCAGCCGGGGTCGCCGGGCCGCAGCCCGGCCTTGATCTGCGGCTCCTGGACGTCGAGGCCGTACTTCGTGAAGGTCGCCTTGTCGCCGAGCACGCGGAATCGCGGGTTCCGCGTGCCCGCGAGCGCGGACGCCCACAGATGCGAACGCACGCCGTTGGTGTGCCGAAGGGCGACGAAGGCGTCGTCGTCGACGGACACCCCGGCGCGGCGCCTGTCGACCTCCGCGTAGACCTCGGCGACCGGGCCGAACAGCTGCAGTGCCTGGTCGACGATATGCGCGCCGAGGTCGTAGAGAAGCCCGCCCGCCTCGGCGGGATCGCCGAACTCGCGCCAGTTGTCCCGCGGCTTCGGCACCCAGCGGTCGTAGCGCGACTCGAAGCGGAAGACGTCGCCGAGGCGGCCCGCCTCGAGGACCTTCCGGACGGTGAGGAAGTCCGAGTCGAACCGGCGGTTCTGGAACACCGTCAGTCCGACACCCTTGGCCTTCGCGGCTTCGACGACCTTCGCCGCTTCGGCCGCCGTCGGCGCGAAGGGCTTGTCAACGACGACAGGCAGGCCGGCCTCGATCGCCCGGAGCGCGAGCGGAACGTGCGTGCGGTTGGGCGTGCTGACGACGACCAAATCCAGCTCGCCTGCCTTCGCGAACAACGCGTCCGCGTCGGGCAAGACGTCGGCGGTGGGATGGTCGGCGCGGGCCTGCCCGACCCGGTCCGGATTCGAGGTGACGATGGCGGCCGGGGTCAGCCCCGGTGTCGCGTCGATCAGCGGCGCGTGGAAGACGCGTCCGCCGGTGCCGTATCCGAAGATCCCCACTCGCAAGTCAGCCATGACCCCATTAAACAACAGTGTTGCGTAATCAGCCAGTCATGGCAGGATGCGCGCTATGCCGGAGACCGGGGTCAATCTGCGCGGCCTGCGCCAGCACAATCGGACACTGCTGCTCACGCATGTCCTGCGCGCGGGCGGCCTCAGCCGCGTCGAACTCGCCGAACGCACCCGGCTCACCCAGCAGGCCGTCTCGAAGATCGTCCCCGAACTGCTCGAAGCCGGCCTGGTGGACGAAGAACGCCAGCCCGCGGCCGGAGTCGGCAAACCACGCACTCTGCTGCGCGTCCGCGCGGACGCCCGGTACGCGCTCGGCGCCCAGCTCGACCGGGACTCCTTCCGGGTCGTCCTGACCGGCCTGACCGGGAAGATCATCGCGTCGCGAGGAGGGCCGCTGACCGCCGGATTCACCCCAGACCAGGCAGTTTCCGCCCTCGGCGAAGCGACCGAAGCGCTGCTCGACGGTGTCGAACGGGAACGTGTCCTCGGCCTCGGCGTCGGCAGCGTCGGCCCGCTCGACCACCTCGAAGGAGTGGTCCGAGACGCCACGAACATGCCGGGCTGGCACCACGTCCCCCTGCGCGACCTGCTGGCGGACCGCACCGGGCTGCCCGTGCGGCTCGACAAGAACACCAACGCCGCCGCCTTCGCCCAGCACTGGCCGGAGGGCGACCAGGCCGCGACCGCCGTCGTGCTCGTCGGCACCGGGATCGGCGTCGGCCTGCTGATCGACGGCAGGCTGTACCGGGGGCCGCGGACCAACGCCGGCGAGTTCGGGCATACGACGCTCGCCTTCGACGGACCACGCTGCGCGTGCGGCCGCCGCGGCTGCGTGGAGGTGCTGCACAACGCTGCGGCGACCACGGAAGAGGCGGCGGGCCTGCTCGCGATCGGGCTCGCCGACCTCGTCCAGGTCCTCGACCTCGAACGGGTCGTGCTGACCGGACGCGCGGTGCGCGCGGAACCCGAGGTGTACCGCGACACCGTCGCCGCGCGACTGCGGGAACTCCTGCCTTTGCCGCACTGGCAACGGATCCAGGTCGATCTCGACGAGATGGGCGACGACGTCGTGGCGTTCGGCGCGGCCGCAGGGGTGCTGGCCAGGTTCTACGAGAGCGGCGACATCACCGGGTGGTCACCCGGATAGGCGCTAACATCCGCCACGTGTCCGACCAGACGACCCAGCCCGAGGCTCCGCTCTCCCTCACCCCCGGCGAGCGGGTCATCCCGAGCTGGAACGAACCGCTCGTGGCCGCGGCCACCCGGCCGATCGGCGGCCCGCTCGGCGAGCACGCGGCCGTGGGGCGGCACTGGTTCTGGTCGCCGCAGCGGGTCGGGCTGCTGCTGGCCTGCCTCGCGTTGCTGCTCTCGTGGTTCGGCAAGGCGTCGTGCATCCAGCAGTACACCGACGACTCCGGCGCCCACCAGCTCGACTGGCGGGCGGGCCGCCCGTTCGTCGCGATGTGTTACTCGGACATCATCCCGCTCTACAGTTCCGAGCGGCTGAACCATTCCGACACCTTCCCGTACGTGACTTCGTGGACCGAAGACGCGGGAACGGCGAAGGAGACCACGCGGTACATGGAGTACCCGGTGGCGACCGGGCTGTTCCAGTGGATCAACGCGAAGCTCACCGAAGCCTGGCTCTCGGTCGCGGAAGCGGGCTGGCTGCCCAGCGCCCTCCCGGTGGCCGTGTACTTCAACATTTCGGCGCTCTGGCTGGCGCTGGCCTGGCTCGTCACGGTGTGGGCGACCGGCCGGTCGCTGAAACGCCGTCCGTGGGACGCCGCGCTGGTCGCGATCTCGCCGCTGGTGCTGGTACACGTCTTCACCAACTTCGACGCCATCGCGACCGCGTTCACCGCGACCGCGCTGCTCGCGTGGGCGCGGCGACGGCCCGAAGTCGCGGGATTCCTGCTCGGCCTGGGCGCGGCGGCGAAGCTGTATCCGCTGCTCCTGCTGATCCCGTTGTTCTTCCTGTGCCTGCGCGCGGGCAAGGTCAAGCAGTGGGCGCTCGCCGCCGGACTCGCGGTGGCGACGTTCGTGGTGGTCAACGTCCCGTTCGCGCTCGCCGCGCCGACCGGCTGGTGGGAGTTCTTCCGGCTCAACACGGCGCGCCCGATGGACCCGGACTCGCTCTACAACGTGATCTCCCACCTGTCCGGCTGGGCCGGGTTCGACGGGAAGCTCGCCACGGGCGAGACGCCGGTCGTGCTCAACGCCGTCGTCGCGGTGCTGTTCCTCGCCGCCTGCGCCGGCATCGGGTACGTCGCGCTGAAGGCGCCGCGCCGTCCGCGGCTCGGCCAGCTGGCCTTCCTCGTGGTCGCCGCGTTCCTGCTGACCAACAAGGTGTGGAGCCCGCAGTACTCGCTGTGGCTGGTTCCGCTGGCGGTGCTCGCGATCCCGCGCTGGCGGCTGCTGCTCGGCTGGATGATCCTCGACGCGCTGGTCTGGGCGCCGCGGATGATGTACTACCTCGGCGTCGACAACAAGGGCCTGCCCCAAGAATGGTTCCTCGGCGCCGTCGTGGTCCGCGACCTCGCGGTACTCGGCCTTTGCGCGCTGGTGATCCGCGACATCCACCAGCCGCGCAAAGACCTCGTCCGCCTCGCCGGTGACGACGATCCGATCGGCGGTTTCCTCGACGGCGCCCCCGACGCGCGCACGGTCAACCGCGCTTCAGCACCTCAGGCCCAGGACGCTCCAGCCTGATGTGCTTGCCGAAGTCCTCGGCCCCGAAGTCTTCGATCCGCACGACGACGGCTTCCGGCGAGGTTTCGACCAGCCGGCAGGTGAACCAGTCTTCGCCGTGCCTGACCGACCAGCGCTCGGCGAGGATGGCCAGCCCCTCGGCTTCCAGCAACGCGACGGAGTCGTCGAAGGCGGCGGGCCCGCCGAGCGGGTAGCCGAAAACGGTCAGTGCCTGCCAACGGGTTTCCGGCGCGGGGACGACGTAGCCGACGTGCTCGCCGTCCTCCGCCCGGTACACGGTCCGATTCTTCATGCGGACAAGGTTCGACCCTCCCGTGGCGTGAGGGTCAAGCCGATTCAGCGCACGAGGTAGCCGCCCGTGCTCGTTTCGAAGAACGGGATCGGGGCCGTGCAACGCAGAACGTCCTGCTCGAGGCCCCCGACGGCCCAGCTCCAGCCGATCCGGTCGTGACCGCCCGGCACGTCCCGCACCGAGAAGCCGACCCGGCGCCCGACCAGGTTCACCGGGAGCCCGGGGATGTCGGCACGTTCGATCACGCCGGTCAGGATCGCGAGGTCGCCGTCGCGCGAGACGCAGTCGACCTTGCCGTCGAAATCGGCGAAGGGCTTTCCGTCCTTGGTCAGATGATTCACGTGGAACCGGCCGGAGGACTTCCCGGGATCGCCGAAGGCGGCGAAGTCGAACCGGACCGGATCGCCTTCGTAGCCCGGAAACGTCAGCGGACCGCCTGCCGACCCGAGGACGACCGAGCCGGACGGCGGGGCCTGCGCCGCCGTCGCCTGTGTCGCCCCCAGCGTTCCCGCGGCGACGGCGAGCACTGCGACGGCGGCGATCTTGGCCTTGAGCTTCATGACTTCCCTCCAGAAACCGGGTGTGTCCCGGCTGGAATCGAGCCTTCCGTGCCCGGCGTGCCCGGCCCTCCCGCTGGAGAGGGAACGATCTCCCGCGCGGGTAGCACCGGTCCGGTTGGGGGGGGGGGGGGGGGGGGGGGGGGGGGCGCGCCCCCCCCCCCCCCCCCCCCCCCCCCCCCCCCCCCCCCCCCCCCCCAACGCGACGTCAGGCGGAGGCGACGCGTTCCCGGACGTAGGCGATGTCCGCGGCCTGCCCGTCGGCCGGGGTCTCGACGACCACGGGCGCACCCGCCTCGGCCGCGACCGCGGCCAGCACCTCGGGATCGATCGTGCCGTCGCCGCCGACCACGTTGGCGTGCCGGTCCCGCGTGGAACCGAACTCGTCGCGCGAGTTGTTGAGGTGCACCAGGTCGATCCGGCCGGTGATGGCCTTGACCTTCTTGACCGCCTCGGTCAGATCCCAGCCCGCCGCGTACGCGTGGCAGGTGTCGAAACAGAAACCCGCGCCGAATTCGCCGACCTTGTCCCAGAGCCGGGCGATCGTGTCGAGGTCGCGGGTCATCGCGTTGTCGCCGCCCGCGGTGTTCTCGATCAGGATCGGCACGGCGAAACCGCCCTTTTCCTGCTCCCGCTCGAAAAGCTTGCGCCAGTTGACGAGACCTTCTTCGACGTCTTCGCCCGCACCGACGTGGCCGCCGTGCACGACGAGCCCTTTCGCGCCGATTTCGGCGGCGCCGTTCGCGTGTTGCGTGACGTTCTTCCGCGACGGGATGCGGATGCGGTTGTTCATCGACGCCACATTGATCAGATACGGCGAGTGGATGAACACCTCGACCGGCGATTCCTTGATCGCTTCGCCGTGCGGGTGGGGTTTGGGAGCCTTCCAGCCCTGCGGGTCGGAAAGGAAGAACTGAAGGACCTCGGCCTCGCGCTCGGCGACCGCGGAGAGGGGATCGTCGTCGCGGACATGGGCACCGATTTTCATGCCTGCAAACTACCCTTGGGCATTTCTCACCGGCGCGGCCCAGTCGGTCACGCTCGTGAGGTAGCGTGAGCGCGTTCCGTTAAACCGCGTTGGGTCTTTGAGGGGCGGAGGACGAACTCGATGGGGAAGACTGCCGGGCGGATCACGGCTTGGGGATTCGCGCTTTCGGTCACGGCCGGTCTTGCGTTCCCGATGACCGCGACGGCCGCCGAGGAACCGAGCCCGACCCTTTCCGGTGATTGCGGATCGACGCTGCAGAACGGGAAATCCGCCGACGGCCTCGTTCTCGACGCGGGTGCCCCGCTCGGCTCGTCCGAAACGCTGACGGTCGGCCTGGATTCGAAGGCCAAGACCGCCGAGGGCCGGAAGCCGCTCCTTTCCTTGCCGGTCGGCGACGTGGTCAAGGCGACCGGGCTCACCGACAACCAGGCCGGAGATCTCGTCGCGCAGGGCGTCTGCAAGCCCGCGCAGGGTGCGGTGAACGCGGTCGGGAACCTGACCCAGGGCGTCGCCGAAGAGCTGCCGCTTCCGGAAGTGCCCAAGCCGCCCAAGCCCGAACCGCCCAAGCCGGAGCCCCCGAAGCCGGGGCCGGGTCAGCCCGGTGGTCCGGGCAGTGAACTCCCGGTCGAAACCGCCCCCGGTTCCTCCACCGGCATCGGCGGCGACTCGATCGCCGGCCTGATCAGCAACGCTGCGCTGCTTCCCGGAAACTTCGTGCAGGCGCCGGTGATCACCGAGATCATCCCCGGCCAGGTGCCGCCGCCCACCGTCGACGAGAAGGACACCGGCAACGCGCAGGCCGTCCAGGCGCCGGTCACCCCGGCCAAGCTGCCGCTGCTGCTCGCGGTGCTGGCGCTGGCCGTCGTCGCCGCGGCTCTGGTCCGCGCCTGGCTGCGGGGCAAGCCCGCCTGATCTTCACCGTCAGTGACTCCCGGTGACGCCCGCTTCCACTCGAATGCCTGACCTCTTCGAGTGAGCGGGCGTTACTCGTCTCCATTAGCGTCGTTATGCCGGTAGGTGACCCCGACGACGGAGGAGTCGAAGGCATGCGCGAACGGACACGGAGGGCGACCGCCCTGGGTGCGTCGGCCTTCATTCTCGCGGGCTCGGCCGCCCTCGCCATGCCCGGCCAGGCCGCCGCCGCCGAGACCAAGACCGCCCCCTGCGGCGGATCGGTGACCGCGAAGCCAGGCGACAAGATCCTCGGCACCACGCCGCTGCTCGGCATTCCGCTCAACCTCGGCCAGGCCGGTTCGGTCTCCGGCGTGCTCACGGGCACGATCAACGCGCTGCTCGGCACGGTCTGCAAGGTGACGGTGACGATCGTGAACACGGTCGTCGCGCCGGTGCCGGTCGTCGGCGCTCCCGCCGCGGAAGCGCTGAACGGCGCCGTCTCCGGTACCACCCAAGCCTTGACCGGCGGCGGCAAGCCAGCCCCGGGAACCCAGCCCCAGCCAGGGAAACCCGCTCCCGGGACCCCCGGCAGCGGCGGCCCGCAGACGGGTGGACCGGGTGCTCCCGCGCAGGGCGGCGCGCCGGCGGGCATCCCCGCGGCGAACAGCCCGCTGCTGCCCGGCACCTTCACCCCGAACTTCGGCGGTCTGCCGTGGAGCATCAACACGGGCTACGCCCCGATGCGCGACTACAGCTCCATCCCGATGGCGACGGCCGGTCTCTTCAGCCCGTCGCCCGGCCTCCGGTACGGCGGCCAGATCCCGGGTTACGCGCCGCAGTTCGGCGTCGCGACCGAAAACCAGGGTGGGAACCCGGACGTCCAGAATGCGGGACAGGCCGAAGCGCTACCAAGCGTGAGCGACGGGTTCACTCAGGACGGGAAACTGCCGCTGCTCATCGCCGTTTTGGCACTCTCCGGAGTCAGCGCGGGCCTTGTCCGCACCTGGGTCCTACGCCGAATGGCCGCTACAAGTTAGTCCTACCGCCTAGTATCTTTCAGATCACTCCCTCGTTGTCCCCGTTGCAGTGATTCCTCATGCACTGCCACACGCCCCCACCACCCGGAGGATCGCGCTCGTGCGGAAGACCACCATCTGGCAGACCACCCGCAAGGCGCTCACCGTCACCGCACTCGCGACC
The DNA here is from genome assembly GCF_044765885.1 of Amycolatopsis sp. NPDC102389. NCBI lineage: Bacteria > Bacillati > Actinomycetota > Actinomycetes > Pseudonocardiales > Pseudonocardiaceae > Amycolatopsis > Amycolatopsis sp. NPDC102389. Next base: position 224,757 of record NZ_JBIWKX010000003.1, on the reverse strand, counting down.
ATGGTCACCGGTGGCGCGCTCCTGACGGCGGGCACCGCCTCCGCGGCGGGCACCACGCTGGCGAACGCGTGCAGTGGCACCGTGAACGGCGGGATGGGCGACACCGTCGCGATCACCGGCACCTCGGTCAAGGAACTGGTGCGAGCGGGCGCGAAGGAAGCGGGCACGCTGGCCCTCTACGACGTCGCCGCGAACGACATCGCGAAGGTCAACAAGATCGAGCTCGGCACGGTCCCGAACGCGGCGGGCGGTTCGATCGAGGCCAAGGCGATCGGCACGGCCGTGCGACAGGCGGTCAAGGACACCAAATCGTGGGGCCTCGGGCTCAACCCCGAGAAGACCCTCGACTCCATCGAGCACAAGGTCACCGGCAGCTGCGGCCTGACCACCGTCGCCACGAACTACGTCGCGCCCACCCTGCCGACCCCGGGCACCACCGGCCCGCAGCAGGGCGGCAACGGCGGCGGCACCAACGGCCTCCCGTCCTCGCCGAGCCTGCTGCCCGGCGGCAGCAACGGCACCGGCTACGCCCCGCCGCGCGACTACGGCAACCTGCCGGTCGCGCAGCCGGGTGTCGCGGTGGCGCCGGGCGTGCGCTACCCGGCCAACAGCCCGCTGCCGGGCGAGGGTGCCCCGCAGTACGGCACCGACGGCCAGGCCGGGCAGGGCCCCGACGTCCGTAACGCGGGCAACGCCGAAGCGCTCGCGACCGACGGCATGCCCGGCGGCGACGTCCAGCTGCCGATGCTCCTGGCGGTGCTCGTGCTCGCCGGCGTGACCGCCGCGCTGGTCCGCACCTGGGTCCTGCGCCGCGTCTCCTGACCGCCAGGTACGCTTACCTGGACAAACCCTCCTGCCACGGACAGTCCGTGGCCGCGAGCCCATAGGAGGTGAGTGGTTGTGTCACGCCATTACGAGGTAATGGTCATCCTGGACCCCACGCTCGACGAGCGTACGGTGGCCCCGACCCTGGACAACTTCCTCAACGTGATCCGCACTTCGGGCGGAAGCGTCGAGAAGGTCGACGTCTGGGGCCGTCGCCGGCTGTCCTACGAGATCAAGAAGCACGCCGAGGGCATCTACGCGCTCCTCGACCTGAACTCGACTTCGGAAGCGGTCAAGGAGCTGGACCGTCAGCTCTCGCTGCAGGAGACCGTGCTCCGCACCAAGGTCATGCGCCGCGAGATCAAGCGCGCCGCGACCGCCGCCGCCAAGGCCTGAGCCGAAGGACTTTCCCGATGGCTGGAGACACCGTCATCACGGTGATCGGCAACCTCACGTCCGACCCGGAGCTGCGCTTCACCCCTTCCGGTGCGGCGGTCGCGAACTTCACCGTCGCGTCCACCCCGCGCACGCTGGACCGTCAGTCCGGCGAGTGGAAGGACGGCGAGGCCCTGTTCCTGCGCTGCAACATCTGGCGCCAGGCGGCCGAGAACGTCGCCGAGTCGCTGACGCGGGGCGCGCGGGTCGTCGTGCAGGGGCGCCTCAAGCAGCGGTCTTTCGAGACCAAGGAAGGCGAGAAGCGCACCGTCGTCGAGCTCGAGGTCGACGAGATCGGCCCCTCGCTGCGCTACGCCACCGCCAAGGTGAACAAGGTCAGCCGTGGCACCGGTGGCGGTGGCGGCGGCTTCGGTGGTGGCGGCGGTGGCGGCCAGTCCGGCCCGCCCGCCGACGACCCGTGGGGTTCCGCCCCGCCCGCCGGTGGCGGCGGTGGCGGCGGTTTCTCCGACGAGCCGCCCTTCTGATCAGGCGCTCCGCCGCGGGCGAAAGCTCCGCGAGACGCCGCGAGACAACCACTACGTAGAAATCCAGGAGAAATACCGTGGCCAAGCCACCCATCCGCAAGCCCAAGAAGAAGGTCTGCGTGTTCTGCAAGGCCGAGAAGAAGGGCCGCCCGGAGAACATCGACTACAAGGACACCAACCTGCTTCGGAAGTACATCTCCGACCGCGGGAAGATCCGTGCCCGTCGAGTGACCGGCAACTGCAGCCAGCACCAGCGTGACATCGCCATCGCGGTCAAGAACTCCCGCGAAATGGCGCTGCTGCCCTACACCTCGACCGCACGCTAAGGAGGCACGTCAATGGCGAAGATCATTCTCACCACCGACGTCGCCAACCTCGGTGGGCCCGGCGACATCGTCGAGGTCAAGGACGGCTACGCGCGCAACTACCTGCTCCCCCGCGGCTACGCCATCGTGGCCACCAAGGGCGCGGAGAAGAACGTGCGCACGATCAAGCGGGCGCAGGAGAGCCGTCGCATCCGCGACCTCGACCACGCCAAGGAGATCAAGGCGACCCTGGAGGGCCTCGGCGCCATCCAGCTGAGCGGCAAGGCGGCCGAGGGCTCGAAGAAGCTCTTCGGTTCGATCACCACCGCCGAGATCGTGGACGCGATCAAGGCCGCGGGTGGCCCGCTGCTCGACAAGCGCGTCATCGAGCTGAAGGACCACATCAAGACCGTGGGCAAGCACTCGGTCGGCGCCCGTCTGCACCCCGACGTCCGCGTCGACGTGCGGCTCGAGGTCAAGGCCAAGTAACACCGCTTCGGTAACAGGGCGGGACGTCTCCATTCGGAGGTGTCCCGCCCTTTGTTTTACGGGGAACCCCACCCCGCCGGGCCACGTCTTAAGCTTGACTGGGGATCAAGGCATTATCGAGACTCGACGTCGAGGCACGGGGAGATCTGGACGCATGGCTTACGACAGCAACGCCGAGCAGAACCGGCAGGAAAAGGTCACGGTGTCCGCGCCCGCCAATCCCGACACGACGAAGTCGGGCGGCGGTGGCGGCGGGTTCACCTTCGACAAGGACAAGATCGACGGCATCATCAAGAAGTGGACGGACCTGCAGGTCGAGCTCAAGAAGGACTTCAACGACGCGAACCTGATGGCGAACGTCAAGGCGCCCGGCAAGGAGTTCGCGAGCGGCGACTGGGAGAAGCTGGCGAACCCGTCGGGCAAGGCGTTCCTGGAGCAGAACCAGAAGATGCAGGAATACGTCAAGAACTACATCGACCAGCTGACCGCCGCCAAGCAGAAGATCGCCACGAACGAGGCCGAAACGCAGGCTTCGCTCAACAAGCACAAGGCCGTGTGATGCGACGTTCCCTCGTTCTCCTCCTGGCCGCGGGCGCGCTGGTCGCCGGCTGTTCGGGCACCAAGAACGGCACCGCCTCGTCGGAGCCGTCCTTCACGACCGGGGCCGGTTCCTCCAGCGCGTCGAGCGGCTCGTCCGGCTCCGCGCCCAAGGTGTCGAACCCGTTGAAGACCTCGTCGATCGAGAGCGACGCCTGTTCCGCGCTTTCCGCGGCGAAGCGATCCGAGCTCGGCCTCGGTGAAGGCGAGCGGCGGACCACGAGCGTCGGACCCGGCTGCTCGATCTTCGCCGCCGACGACCGGCTGAACCAGATCGAGATCAGCCCGGTGCTCGCGAACAAGAACGGCCTGAGCGACGTCTACGACACGAAGGCCAACGACGAGTACTTCGAGCCGACCGAGGTCGCCGGCTATCCGGCGGTGTACGCGGCGGCGCTCGACGGCCGCAAGCAGGGCAAATGCGGCCTCTTCGTCGGAGTGACCGACCAGCTCGCCGTGAACATCCTGGTGCAGTACGACAACGGACCCGGCGCGAGTGATCCGTGCCCGGTCGCGCTCAAAGTGGGGGAAGCGATGATCGAGACGTTGAAGGAGGGCTGACTCGTGTTCCTGCTGCCGATCATCGCCGGGTACTCGGCCTACAACCTGGCGACCACGAAATCCGGCGACTTCGAAGCGTCCGGCGGCGATCGCAAGATCGACTGCTACAACATCTGGGAGAAGATCGTCACCGGTCCGGGTACCGGGTCGATCCAGGAGGGCCAGGCCGCGGCGACCCGGCTCAAGGCCGGCTACCAGGACAGGCTGACCACCATCGACAACCTGTCGAAGGAGATGGACGCCGCCTGGACCGGTAAGAGCGCCGAAGCCGCGCAGCAGTCCGGCGCGCATCCGCTGCGGACGTGGATGGAGGACTCCGGCAAGAAGCTGGTGGACTCCGACAAGTACCTCGGCGAGCAGAACACCGCCTTCACCACGGTGAAGGCGAAGGTGCAGCAGGTCCCGAAGGATCCGCCGAAGAACAACCTGCTCAACTCCATCACCCCGTGGACCACCGACACCGACCGCGCGATCCGGGACTACAACCAAAAGGGTCAAGCGAACGTCGACGCGTTCAACGAGTACTTCAAGGCCAGTTCCGAGAACGGCAAGAAGCTGCCCACCTACAACAAGATGGAGGGGCAGAACACGAACGTCGACGTCAACGGCGGCGGCAAGGACAAAGGCAAGGACAAGGACGGCAACGGGAACGGGAACGGCCAGGGCGACCGGAACGGCAACAACGGCATGCCGGGCATCTCGACGCCGCCCGGCTCGATGCCGCCCGGCGGGATGCCGAACGTTCCCAGCCCGAACATCCCCGGCTCGAACATGCCGGGCATCGGCACGCCGGGCTCGAACCTGCCGGGCAGCAATCTCCCCGGGTCGAACATGCCCGGTTCGAACATTCCCGGCGGGCAGTACAACCCGAACATCCCCGGCAGCAACTACAAGCCGCCGTCCTGGGACGACGGGACCAACGCGTCCGGCTACACCCCGCCGAAGATCCCCGGCGCCGGTGGCTTCGGCCCGGGTGGCGGCGGAGGCGGTGGCGGGAGCGGCTTCGGCGGCACCGACATCCCCGGCGCCGGCGGTTTCGGCCCGGACGGTGGCTTCGGTCCTGGTGGCGGCTTCGGCCCCGGTGGCGGGAGCGGCGCGGCCCTGCCCGGCAACGCGGGCGCGATGGGCGGCGCCGGGATGGGCGCGGGTGCCGGTGCCGGTGGCGCCGGTTCCGGTGCCGGAGCCGGTCGCGGTGCGGGCGGCATGATGGGCGGCATGGGCGGTATGGGAGCCGGTGGCGCCAAGGGGAAGGGCGGCGAAGACGAGGAGCGCAGCTCCAAATTCCTCGTCGGCGACGACCCCAACGAGATCTTCGGAACCGACGAACTCACCGCACCGCCGGTGATCGGCGAGTAAGTCGGGGGCGGAGCTGGGCTATGGCGGGATGCGGCCACCGGAGTGAAGCCCTCTCGATCGAGGTCGCGGGTTCACCGATGAAGGACTAGTCGTCACGAGCGGGCCGGGCGCGTGCCAAGATTGGGGCCGCGCCCGGCTTGTCTTGTCCCGGGCTGGACGAACAGAACGACTAGGGGGCAGTTCCGGTGCTGGACAAACAGGTCACGATCACGACCGGCACCCTCATCACGCTGATCCGCCGCCGAGGCGGCGAACCGCACACGATCCTGTCGGAAACCCCGACCTGGTACGACGAGGACGCGCAGCGGGCCGAGGACGAGCGGGCCAACGAGGAGCTGGCGAGCCAGGGCCTCTTCGGCGCGAGGGGCCTGCACCCCGGGTTCAAAGCGACGATCGAAGCGATCGCCAGGCCGGCGCTGGAGTACTACGGCTGGGTCGACGGCGGGTTCGAGGGGAAGGCGTTGAGCTTCAGCCTGCTCGCGGGGAGCGCCGGCGGCGAGGGGTTCGTGCTCGCCCGGCACAGCGAGCACGACGGCGTCGCGCTGGCTTCCGTGCGGCCCGAAGAGCTGCTCACCGAGTTCCTCGACCAGATCCCGAAGCTCGCGCCGGGACGCGGGCGGCCGATCGCCGTCCCGAAGAGTCAGGTCGAAGCTCCGCGCTCGTCGTCGACGGCGCAGGACGAGGGCTTCGAGGTGCTTCGCAGCGGACGGCAGAGCACCGGAAGCCAGGAGGCCGACGAGCTTCGCCGCATCCTCGCGTTACGCCGTTTGGGGAGCGGAAGCCTCTACGTCGCGGCCCGCGGCCGGAGCGGCGCGCGGCAGCGGATCGAACGCCCGGTGAACTACATCGATACGACCGAGGGCCGGTGGCTGACCGAAGAGGTACCGGGGAGTGGCGAGCCGCAGATCGCCTTCACACCCGCCGACCAGCAGGTTCTCGGAGAACGACTACGGAGCGCACAGGGCAGGTTGTTCGCGTCCTGAATTCCGGCCCGTTCAGCCCGTCGGGTCACCCCTCTACCCTCGGTGGCATTCATCCACAGGGCACCCCTGTGCGCCCGCGTGCGACACGCCGAACGACGAGTTTCGCCCGACACGCCGTCGCGAGTCGAATAAAGTTCTCCACAGTGTCTCCACAGGCGCTGACCAGTGCTTTTGTCAGACCATCCCAGCGTTGCCCACAAGTTGTACACAGGGTTTGGGCCACCTGTGAAGGGATGCCCGCAGTCATCCCCAGGTTATCCACAGGGCGGTCCCCAGGCGAAATTGCGCTGGTCCTTTCAGGGGGCCTAGCGTGCCCGCCGGGCCGGTACACACCGTGGTGGCCGTCCGGTCCGAGCGGGGAGCACAGGGGAGCGCCGAGAGCCGCGGGAGGGGCAGGCGGGCGCGGGCGGACCGACCGGGGAAATTCTGGCATAATCGAACGCGTGTTCGATGTCTTGAGGAGGTGGCAGCAGCGGTGGCGCTGACCGACGACCGCAATCCGATGTACTCGGAGTCCGACCCGGGTCCCGGCGACCCCGGTCCGCGTGGCGGCGAATACGACCGCCAGCCTCCGCAGGACATCGCGGCCGAGCAATCCGTGCTCGGCGGCATGCTGCTGTCGAAGGACGCCGTCGCCGACGTCATCGAAGCCCTCGGCCCCGACGACTTCTACCGGCCCGCGCATCAGGCGATCTACGACGTCATCCTCGACCTCTACGGACGCGGCGAGCCCGCCGACCCGATCACCGTCTCCGCCGAGCTGGAACGCCGCGGCGAGCTGGGCCGCGTCGGCGGCGCCCCGTACCTGCACACCCTGATCGCGACGGTGCCGACGGCGGCGAACGCCGGGTACTACGCCGAGATCGTCTCCGAGAAGGCGGTGCTGCGGCGCCTGGTCGAGGCGGGCACGCGGATCGTGCAGTACGGCTACGGCGCGGCCGCGGCCGACGGCGCGAACATCGACGAGGTCGTCGACCGCGCGCAGGCCGCGATCTACGACGTCACCGAGCGGCGCACCAGCGAGGACTACGTCGCGCTGGAAGAGCTGCTCCAGCCGACCATGGACGAGATCGACGCGATCGCGTCGCGCGGCGGGCAGTCGCAGGGCATCCCGACCGGGTTCGCCGATTTCGACGATCTGACGAACGGTCTGCACCCCGGCCAGATGATCATCGTCGCGGCGCGGCCCGGTGTCGGGAAGGCGCTCGCGCTGGACACCCCGCTGGCCACTCCCGACGGCTGGACGACCATGGGCGAGGTCCAGCCCGGCGACAGGCTGATCGGCGCGAACGGCCACCCCACGACCGTGGTCGCGGCGACCGAGGTCATGACGGGCCGTCCCTGCTACGAAGTCGAGTTCTCAGACGGCACGGTGCTCCTCGCGGACGCCGAACACCAGTGGCTGACCGACACGAGGTCGTCCCGCCGTTCGACCGCCGGCCCGGCGGTGCGGACGACGGAAGAGCTGGCGGCCACCCTGCGGTGCGAGACGGCGGACGGACGTGCCAACCACTCGATCGCGACCACGGCTCCGCTGCGGCTGCCCGAACGCGAACTCCCGCTCCACCCCTACGCGCTCGGCGCCTGGCTGGGCGACGGCCACTCGGCCGGCGCGCGCTTCACCACGGCGGACCCGGAGATCATCCTCTACCTGGAAGGGGAAGCGGGGCTCCTGGTGGAGCGCCACGGTGAACTGTCGTACACCCTGCGGCTGGTCCCCCCGGATCCGGTGGAGTACCGGCGCTGCGAGGTATGCGGAGAACCGTTCCTTCCCCGGACCTCCCAGGTGCGGACGTGCGGCCGTTCCTGCGGCGGCAAGGTGCGCTTCCAGAGCTCCCCGGTGCCCGCGCCGGCCTGCCCCGACTGCGGGCGCCCGTCGTCCGGCTTCCGCCTGTGCCAGGCCTGCCGCAACGAACACGGCAGTGTGCAGGCGATCCTCCGTACGTTGGGCGTGCTCGGGAACAAGCACATCCCGGTGGACTACCTGCGGGCGTCCGTCGAGCAACGCCGCGCACTGCTGGCCGGTCTGCTCGACACCGACGGCACCGTCACCCATTCAGGCGCGGTCCAGTTCGCGGTGACGAACAGGGTGCTCGCCGAGCAGACCCGGGAACTGATCGTCAGCCTCGGGTATCGCTGCTCGCTCACGACCAAGAAGGTCAAGGGGCGCAGCGAAGAGACCTCCACGGCGTACATTCTCGGCTTCACCACCCAGGATCGGGTCTTCTGGCTGCAGCGCAAGCACCTGCTGCAGAAGGAACGGCTCACCAACGTCCGCGTCCGGCCCCACCTGCGCTACATCGTGGACGTCCGTCCGGTGGCGTCCGTCCCGGTGCGGTGTGTGGAAGTCGACGCGCCGGACCATCTGTACCTGGCCGGGCGATCGATGGTCCCGACCCACAACTCGACGCTCGGGCTGGACTTCGCGCGTTCGGCGTCCATCAAACACGGTCTGACCAGCGTCATCTTCTCGCTGGAAATGAGCAGGACCGAGATCGTCATGCGCATGCTCTCGGCCGAGGCTCGGATCCGCCTGGCGGATATGCGCGGTGGCAAGATGTCCGACGACGACTGGACGCGGCTCGCGCGCCGGATGAGCGAGGTCTCCGAGGCGCCGCTGTTCGTCGACGACTCGCCGAACATGACGATGATGGAGATCCGCGCGAAGGCCCGGCGGCTCAAGCAGCGCAACGACCTCAAGCTCGTCGTCCTCGACTATCTCCAGCTGATGACCTCGGGCAAGCGCGTCGAGTCGCGGCAGCAAGAGGTCTCGGAGTTCTCGCGGCAGATGAAGCTTCTGGCGAAGGAGATCGAGGTCCCGGTGATCGCGATCAGCCAGCTGAACCGTGGTCCCGAGCAGCGGACCGACAAACGCCCGATGCTGTCCGACCTCCGTGAGTCCGGCTCGCTGGAGCAGGACGCCGACCTCGTCATCCTGGTCAACCGCCCCGACGCCTGGGAGCGGGACGACCCGCGGGCGGGCGAGGCGGACCTGATCATCGCGAAGCACCGTGCCGGGCCGACGGCGACGATCACCGTGGCGCACCAGCTGCACTACAGCCGCTTCGTCGACCTCTCACACGACTAGAGCAGGAACTCGAAGACGTCCTTGGTGAAGCGGCGATCGCTCATCACGGTGTGGTGCCGTCGTCCCGGGTAGACCTTGAGATCGCCGCGGCGTGCCTTGTCGGCCACCAGCTCGGCGAGTTCGAGCGGATAGAGGGCGTCCCGCGAACCGGCGATCACCAAGGTGGGCGCGGTGATCTCGCCGAGCCGGTCTTCGATGTCGAACGCGTCTTCGGCCCGCAGCATGGCCACCATGCCGCTCGGGTCCGCCGGGGGCCCGGAGGTCAGCGCCAGCAGACCGGCCAGCAACGCCCGCCCCGGCCGGGATTCCGCGACCGTGGGCGCCAGCGCCCTGGCCGCGGCCCGGTGCCGTCCGGCGGCCAGCAGATCCGCGTATTCGCGCTGGACGCGGCGGCCGGTCGAGCCGAGGCGCGCGCCCGCGGCGCCGACCACCAGCCGATTCACCAGGCCGGGGTGGTCGGCGGCGAACTGCAGCGCCAGGCAACCGGCCGTGGACACGCCGAGCACGTCGACAGGGCGGTCGAACCGCTCCCGCAGCTCCTCCGCGTGGTGGGCGGCGAGCTCGGCCATGGTGACGCCGGGCCGCAGCCCCGGCCGTCGGCCGACCGTCAGCACGGTGAACCGCGCGGCCAGCGGTTTGAGGGACCGCACTTCCGCCCACCGGGCGACGCCGGTGGGGTTGGCCGAATCGGGCAGCACCGTGCGGAAGACCACGAGCGGGCTTCCGGTCCCGAACTCGAAATACGGGGCACCACCTGCCAGGACACCTTCGCGCATGGTCACTCCTTGATCAGTCCCGCCGCGACGATGTCGATGAGCCGGTCGAGAACGGCGGGGTAGCGTTGCTCGCCGATGTCCTCACGGTGCATGGGCAGCAGCAACACGGCCTGGAGCACCCCGGTCAGCACGTCGTCGTCGGCGTCGACGAGCTGACCCTTGGCTCTCGCCGCCGCCAGGAATCCGGTCAGCGGCAGCACCTGCTCCGCCCGGGCCATCTCGTCGGGACCCATCCGCCGGGCCACCGCCCGCATCTCCTCGGGATGGGTGATCAGCCGACGGTAGAGCGGGTTCTCCGCCAGGATCCGGACCGTGGCCCGCAGGAAACCACCGAGGGCGGCGCGCGCGTTTTCGGTCTCGTTCACCACCGCCGCCAGCCGTTCGTGCAGCTCGGGGGCCTGCCGAAGCATCAGCTCCAGGTACAGGGCCTCCTTGGAGTCGAAGAAGGCGTAGAAGCTGCTTTTGGCGATCCCGGCGGGGGCGACGAGGTCGTCCAGTGAGGTCTTGCGCAGGCCCTGCGCGGCGAACAAGCCCCTTCCGGCGTCCAGGAGAAGCTCGGTGATCCGCACGCGATCCTCGGCGCTGAACGGGGTCGGCATCTCGGGCTCCTGTGTGGCTATGAACGAATTGGATTTTCGTTCATAGCCACCTTAGCGTCAGCCCGGCTGGAAGAACGCGAGCATTTTCCGGGAGGCGTCCGGAGCCCTCAGGAGTTCGTGGACCCGCTCGGACATACGGGCGGCGGCGCCGGCGCGGTCGAACATCTCGCGTTCGTACTCCTTGACGGCGGCGGGGAAGTCGTCCGGCCGCGCGGCCAGCGCGAGTCCGAGCAGGGCGCCGTCGAGCAGGGCCATGTTGGCGCCCTCACCCACCGCCGGCATCAGGTGCGCGGCGTCGCCGAGCAGGGTGACGTCCGGCGCCGACGGCCAGGTCAGGCCGATCGGGAGCGCGGTGATGGACCGCGGCACGACCACGTCGTCGCAGGCCTCGATCAGCGCGGTGAACCGCGCGTCCCAGCCGTCGAGCCGCCCGATCAGCCACCTCCGGGCGGCGGCCGGATCGTCGAGCGGCATGCCGCTGGTGGCGAACCAGTCCTCGGCGGTGTTGTAGAAGCTGAGGCCGACGCGAACGGTGCCGTCGCCGTTGCGCTGCGCCGCGAGGGATTTCCCGTCGCCGAGCACCCAGTAGGTGCCGCGCCCGACCATCGCCGCCAGGCCGGGATGGGTGCGGTCGATGTCGGGGATGCGCATCTCGACCAGGTTCTGCCCGAGATGCGCGGGCCGGGCGTCGGTGAGCAGGGCGCGGACGCGGGAGTTGGCACCGTCGGCGCCGACCAGCAGGTCGTAGGTCGCGCTGCGCCCATCGACGAAGTGAAGGACGCCGTCTCCGGCGGAGGCGAAAGCGTGCCCCCAGCGCACCGTGTGCTCGGGAAGCGAGTCCAGCAACAGGTCGCGCAGATCGGCCCGGTCGACCTCGGGGCGCTCGAACGACGCGTCGTCCGGCGTGTCCTCCTGCAACAGCAGGGTGCCGTCCGGTTCCAGCAGCCGCATGTCCTGGCCCTCACCGCGGGCGATCGCGGAAAACCCGTCGAACAGGCCGGCTTCGCGCAGCGCCCGCTGCCCGGTGCCGGCATGGATGTCGAGCATGCCGCCCTGACCGCGTGCGTCGCGTGAGGTTTCCCGTTCGTACACGACGGCGTCGATGCCGTGGACGTGCAGAACACGGGCGAGAGCCAGGCCGCCGAGGCCCGCTCCGACGATGGCGATGGTCATGATCGCACTCCTCGATACAGTGTATTGATCAATACACTGTATCGAACGATGCGATGTATTGTCACCGCCATGGTGGTTTGGGAGCGGCCGGAGCCGCCGAGTCGGCCCGCGCTGGCCCCGCTGAGCCGAGACCTGATCGTGCGGGCGGCGATCCGGCTCGCCGACGCGGACGGCCTGGACGCGGTGTCCCTGCGCAAGATCGCCACCGCGCTGGACGTCGGCCCGATGCGGCTCTACGGCTACATCGAAAGCAAAGAGGAGCTGCTCGACCTGATGGTCGACGCCGCCCACGCCGAGATCCGGCCCACCGGGGACGGCTGGCGGGAGGTGCTGGGGTCACTAGCCGACGCGATGCGGCACGCCGTTCACCGGCACGAATGGCTCGCCGACCTGCTGGGCGGGAGGCCCCAGCTCGGGCCGCACGCGCTGGCCACCTCGGAGGCCGTGATGGCGGCACTGGGCGACCTCGGTGTCGACTCCGCGATGCCGGTGGTCTCGGCGGTCAACGCGTACACGATCGGCGCGGTACGCCGGGAGATCGCCGAGCGGCGCGCGGAACGCGCCACCGGTATGGACACGCAGCGCTGGCAGGCCACGCTCGGGCCCTATCTGATGCGGTCCTTCGCCTCCGGCAAGCTCCCCGCGCTGGCCACGGTGGTGCGCGAAGCCGTCCATCTGGACGCCGACGAGACCTTCCGGATGGGCCTCGGCTTCCTCCTCGACGGCATCGAGGCCCGCGTCGCGAACTGATGTCAGCGCCGTGACCGTCCCGTGTCAGCGCGGTCCGCGAACGTGGTCGCCATGACCAAGACACTGAAGACCTTCCGCCGCCTCGGTCTCACCGCGCTGGCCGCCGCGCTGCTGACGGGCGTGGCCGCGCCGGCCGCTTCCGCCGCGCAGGATCGCCCGGAACTGCGACAGGTCCTCCAAGAATTCGTCGACGCCGGATTCGGCGGGATGCAGCTACGCGTCCGTGACGAGCGGGGCGAATGGACCGGCAGCGCCGGAGTCCGCGAGCTGGGCGGGACCGCGAAACCGCCGACGAACGGCCACTTCCGCGTCGGCAGCACGTCCAAGAACTTCACCGCGACCCTGGTGCTGCAGCTGGTGGCCGAGGGCCGGATCGGCCTCGACACCCCGGTCGCCGGTATCCTTCCCGAGTTCGGGCTGGACTCGCGGATCACCGTGCGGATGCTGCTGCAGCACACCAGCGGGCTGTTCAACCACACCGGCCAGTACCACCCGGACGGCACGGTCACGCCGGGAATCCCTTGGGCGGGCAAGGAATGGGTGGACCTGCGGTTCCACACCTACCAGCCGGAGGAGCTCGTGCGGCTGGCGCTGTCCAAGCTTCCGGTCTTCGAGCCGGGCGCGGGCTGGAGCTACTCCAACACCAACTACGTGGTGGCCAGGCTGCTGGTCGAGAAGCTCACCGGCCGTCCCTTCACCGACGAGCTGGACCGGCGGATCCTGCGGCCGCTCAAGCTGCGTGACACCTTGTCGCCGGGCTCGTGGGCGGGGATGCCGAAGCCGTACGCCCACGCCTACTACCGCTACGACGACGCCGGGCAGCAGAAGACGATCGACGTCACCCACCAGAACCCGTCCTGGATCTCCAGCGCGGGCGACATGATCTCGACGACCAAGGATCTCCAGACGTACTTTTCCGCGCTGCAGAGCGGAAAACTCCTTCCGGCCTGGCTGATGGCCGAGATGCGCAAGACGCACCCCGGCAGCGAAAGCCTCTACGGCTTCTACGGTCTCGGGCAGTTCTCACAGGATTTGGGCCCGGGCTGCGGCGTCGTCGTCAACCACAACGGCAGCAACAACGGTTACGCGGCGCTGATGTACAGCTCGCCCGACGGCAGCAAGACGCTGACCGCGTCGATCACCGAGGGCGTTCCCGCGAAGGACCCGCTGCCGTCGTACCCGGCGGCGCTGACCAAGCTCGTGCGGACGGTGTTCTGCGGTAAGTGACCGGTCAGCGCGCCCGCTCGGCCAGCCGGGCGGCCAGCGCGCTGACGAGTCCCCGGAGCTCGGCCGGCCGTTCGATGACGAACGGCCGGTCGAGCGCGGCGAGCAGTGCCGGGATCCAGTCCAGCCGTTGTGCCCGGATGCGGGCGCGCACCTGATCGCCATCGGTTTCGAGGGTGGCCACGGACGGTGGGAAGACTGCGCGGATCTCCTCGGGGGTCGCCTCGATCCGCACGGAGACGTCGTGCCGATGCGGCGTCTCGGCCAGCGCGGTCAGCACTCGCTCTGCCGGGTCGAAGCCGTCAGGCGTCTCGAAGGTCCCGGCCCGCGGCTCGGCCGACTTGATCCGGTCGACGCGGAAGGTGCGCACCTCACCGCTGGCCGAGTCGAAGCCGGTCAGATACCACCGCCCGGAGTGCGCCACGACGCCGTAGGGATGGACGACGCGTTCGCTCGCACCACCGTGACCGGCGAGATACGCGAGCCCGACCGGACGCCGGTCCCGCGCGGCCTCCGCGACGGTGAGCAGCACCTCGGCCTCGGCCGACAGGGCTTTCCGGGCGGGCGAGGTGAAGTCGGCGGTCTCCAGCAGCGCATCCAACCGGCGGCCCAGCGCTTCGGGCAGCACTCGCCGGACCTTCGCGACCGCGCTCTCGACGGCCACGACCGACGTGGTGATCAGCCCCGCACGCCGTCCCGCGACCAGGCCGAGCAGGACGGCCAGCGCCTCCTCGTCGGTGAGCATCAGCGGCGGCATGCGGTAGCCGGGGGCCAGCCGGTAGCCGCCGTACCGGCCGCGCACCGAGCGGACCGGGATGTCCAGGTCGACGAGGTGTTCGGCGTAGCGGCGGACGGTGCGTTCGTCCACGTCGAGCCGCCCGGCGAGCTCGGCGACGGTGCGCGTCCCGCCGCTCTGGAGGATCTCCAGCAGCGCGAGCACACGGGCGATGGGCCTGGTCACAGCGGGAAGAATACCGGGCGGATCCTGTCCGGTATCGCGCCTAGCGTGGCCGGTGTCCCGCTTTCCGGCACTCGAAAGGATCCATCGTGCAGTTCGTTTCCGTCCGCGTGATCACCCACGACGTCGCCCGCCTCGCCGGCTTCTACGAGAAGGCGACCGGCCTCGACGCGCGGTGGCGCTCCGAGCAGTTCGCCGAACTCGTCGGCCCGTCGTGCACCTTGGCGATCGGTAGCGCCGAGACGATGACCCTGTTCGGTGCCGGCGCCGCGGTGCCCGAAGCGAACCGGACCGCGATCCTCGAGTTCCGGGTCGAGGACGTCGACCGCGAGTACGAGCGGCTGGCGGAGCTGGCCGAGATCGTGCAGGAGCCGACCACGATGCCGTGGGGGAACCGGTCGCTGCTGTTCCGCGACCCCGACGGCAACCTCGTCAACTACTTCACGCCGAGCGCGCCGTAGTTCCGGACGAACGCCGTCAGCAGCCGCGCGAATTCGCGACGGTCGCCGTCCGGCCAGTCCGCCATCGCCTCGGCGAAGACAGAACGGCGGAATTCGTGCATACGCGTCACTTCGGCGCGGCCGGTCTCGGTGAGCACGAGGACGGCGCGACGGCCGTCGCGCTGATCGGCTTCACGCCGGAGGAAACCGCCCTCGACCGCGCGGGCGACCAGGCGGCTCGCCCGCGGCTGGTCGATGGTCAACGCCGCCGCGAGGCTGGTGACGGTGCCCGGTTCGCCGCTCTCCTCGGCCGCTTCGACCGCGTCGAGGAGCCCCTGTATCGCCTGGTCCGGCATCGTTTCGGCACGGTCGCGGGCGAGTTTCGACAGCGATCGCCTCGCCTGGCTCCGCCGGATGGCGATCATCGCGCGTTCCACGTCGGCCACGGCGTCCGTCATTGCCCGTCCTCATCGATTGCATGTACTTTTACATGTAGTTGTCGTCTCCCTGAGGAGTATCCATGAAGCCCATCGGATTCTGGTTCATCCACCTTCACCAGGCTCTCGAATCATCACTGGACCGGGTTCTCGCCGCCGACTCGCTGACCCGCCGCCACTGGCAGGTCCTGAACAGCGCCGACAGCGAAGCGCTGAAGCCGTTCGGGGGCGTCAAGGAAACGATCGCGGACCTGCGCACTCGCGGCTGGATCGACGAGGACGGCCTGACCGAAGCCGGCCGGGCGGCACATGCCCGACTGAAGGCCAAGGTCGGCGAGTTCCGCTCGCGCGCGACCGAAGGCATCAGCGACGACGAGTACCGGGCGACGGTCGGCGTGCTGGAACGGATGGCGGCGAACCTCGCGCGGGAATAAGGCGGAGGCGGCCGGCGTCGTCTATCCTGGTAGTTGAAAGTTCAAACACCTGGAGCTGACATGACGCCGGTGCTCTACCTCAGCCACGGCGCGCCGCCGCTCGCCGACGACGCCACCTGGACCCGCCAGCTCGCCGGCTGGTCGGCGGACCTCGAAAAGCCGAAGGCGATCCTCGTCGTCTCCGCGCACTGGGAAGAGGCACCGCTGACCCTCGGCGCCACCACCACGGTGCCGCTGGTCTACGACTTCTGGGGTTTCCCGGAGCGCTACTACCAGGTGGAATACGCCGCACCCGGCGCGCCCGAGCTGGCGGACAAGGTGCGCAAACTCCTGCGCTCGTCCCAGACGCCGGTCCACGACGCTCCCGACCGCGGCCTCGATCACGGCGCGTACGTCCCGCTCGTGGAGATGTACCCGGACGCCGACATCCCGGTGCTCCAGGTGTCGATGCCGTCGCTGGACCCGCGTGAACTGTTCGACCTCGGCCGGAAGCTCGCGCCGCTGCGCGACGAGGGCGTGCTGATCATCGGCAGCGGTTTCTTCACCCACAACCTGAGCGCGATGAGCCAGACCGACGGCACCGACGGGACACCGCCGTCGTGGTCGAGCGAATTCGACCACTGGGGCGCGGAAACCCTGCGCGAGGGCGACCTCGACGCGTTGCTGGACTTCCAGCACAAGGCTCCCGCCGCGGCCATCGCGCACCCCAGGATCGAGCACTTCGCGCCGCTGTTCGTGTCGCTCGGCGCGAGCTCTTCCGAAGGGAAGGGCGAGACCGTGATCGACGGTTATTGGCACGGCCTCGCCAAGCGCTCTCTCCAGTTCGGCTAGCGAGAGCGCAGGACGCCGGCGCCCGCCACCAAACCGAGCGCCAGCAGCGTGACCACCGCGAAGGACACCGTCAGCGACGTCAGGTCGGCGATCCCGCCGATGAGCGACGGTGCGACGAGACCCGACGAATAGGTGATGGTCGCGACGCCCGCGATCGACTGGCTCGGCGTCGGCCCGCTGCGTCCGGCCGCCGCGAAGGCGAGCGGAACGACGACGGAGACGCCGAGACCGATCAACGCGAAACCGGCCATCGCCATCACCGGATGGACGGCGAAGACGACCAGCAGGCCACCCGCGGTCGCGAACATCCCGCCCGCGCGGACGGTCTTGACCGAGCCGAAGCGCCGCACCAGCGCGTCACCCGAGAGGCGTGCGACCGCCATCGTGCAGGTGAACGCGGTGGTCGACGCGGCCGCGATCCCCGGCGAGGTGCCGAG
The DNA here is from genome assembly GCF_044765885.1 of Amycolatopsis sp. NPDC102389. Taxonomy (NCBI): domain Bacteria; kingdom Bacillati; phylum Actinomycetota; class Actinomycetes; order Pseudonocardiales; family Pseudonocardiaceae; genus Amycolatopsis; species Amycolatopsis sp. NPDC102389. The sequence continues at coordinate 207,574 of NZ_JBIWKX010000003.1, read as the reverse complement.
GACGTCACGCAGGTAGACGGCGGACCAGTCGAGACTCGCCCCCTCGGCGAAGACGGCGCAGAACGCGACGGCACCGATGATCACGGCCGACTTCGGCGGCAACGCGAACCTCGGCGGCGGGTGCTCGTCGGGCGCGCTCCGGACGTCGAAGACGCCCTGGCAGATGAGCGCGCCGGCGACGGTGAGCACGGCCGACGCGATCACGAAGTGGATCCGCGCGTCCAGTCCGGAATGCGCGGCGAGCGTGCCCGCGGCGGAACCGACGAGCGCGCCCGTGGTCCACATGCCGTGCAGCCCCGACATGACCGACTTGCCCATCTTCTCCTCGACATCGACGCCGAGGGCGTTCATCAGCACGTCCGAGGTGCCGGCCGCGGTGCCCATGACGAACAGTGCGAGACACAGGGTGAAGAGGTTTCCCGCCAGGGACGGCAGGATCAGCGCCAGCGTCCAGTACGCCAGCAGCAGCCGGAGGCCCAGCCTGCCGCCGAGGCGGTGCCCGATCCGCGCGGCGAGCGGCATGGTGAGCGAGGCCCCGATGGCGGGGAAGGCGAGCGCGAGGCCGAGCTGGCCCGCGCTGATCCCCGCGTGTTCCTGGATCCACGGGATCCGGGTGGCGAAACTGCCGGTCACCGCGCCGTGCACGGCGAAGACGGCGGCGATGGCGACCCGCGCCTGCCGCACCCGCCGCGTCGGCCCGCCGACGGTTTCCACTGTGTTGGTCACTGGGCCCCCAAGGTCCATGAGACGACTCGACGGCGTCAGCGTAAACTATCAGGAAGGGAACCTGATAATTAATTCTGGGAGGATCTGCCGGTGAGTGTCATCCGGACCCCGTCCGCCTCCCCGAGCACGGCACGTGCCATCAACGACCGCCTCGCCCTCGACCTGCTCCATCGCGAAGGCTCGCTGACCGCCGCCCAGCTCAAGACGTTGACCGGGCTTTCCCGGCCGACGGTGGCGGACCTCGTCGAACGCCTGCAGGACGCCGGGTTGATCGAGATCGTCGGCGAGGCCGGCGCGGAACGCCGCGGCCCGAACGCGAAGCTGTACGGCATCGTCGCCGACCGCGCGTACCTCGCCGGGCTCGACATCCGCACCCACGGCATGGCCGTTTCGGTCGCGGACCTGCTGGGCCGGACCCGCGCGGAGGCGTCGCTGCCGATCGATCCGGACGTCGACACCGACGTGGCCGTCGCGCGGGCGATCGCCCTGCTGGAGGCGACCACCGCCGAAGCGGGCGCGACCACGCTGCACACGATCGCCGTCGGCGCACCCGGTCTCGTCGACCCGGCGACCGGCGGCCTGCGGAACGCCGGGGGACTGCCCGCGTGGCACGGGAAACTCGTCGGCGAACTCCGGCGGCGGCTGGGTGTCCCGGTACTGCTGGAGAACGAGGTCAACCTCGCGGCCGCCGCCGAACAGCGGCTCGGCGCCGCGCGCGATCGGGACACCTTCGTGCTGCTGTGGCTGGGTTTCGGGGTGGGCGCGGCCGTCGTCCTCGACGGCTCGCTGCGGCGGGGCGCGTCGGGCGGCGCGGGCGAGATCGGGTTCCTGCCGGTGCTGGGACCCGGACGGCTCCCGACCGCGACCGACTGCGACGGCGGCTTCCACACCCTGGCGGGCAGCGCCGCGATCTGCGAGCTGGCCCGCGAGCACGGCATCCCGGCTTCGTCGGCGGACAACGCCGAAGCGGCCGAAGCGGCTATCGGATACGCGATCGACGCGGACGTCGAGGACTTCCTGGAGGTCGTCGCGGAGCGGATCGCGATCGGCGCCGCCACGGTCACCGCGGTGCTGGACCCGGGCTGTCTCGTACTGGGCGGGGAGATCGGGCGCGCCGGCGGCGAAGCGTTGGCCGCCCGGGTGAGCCGACGGCTCGCGGAGATCTCACCGCTCCGGACCGAGGTGCGGGCGGGGACCGTCGGCGGGGGCGCGGTGCTGGAAGGCGCGGTGCTGACCGCGATGGGTGCCGCCCAGGACGCGCTTTTCACCCCGGGGAGCTGAAGGGGACTTTCACCGCATGCGATGAGGCGAAGGGCTCTTTCACCACGTCACATGCGGTGAAAGCGTCCTTCAGCCCTCCCTGGACGGAACACAAAGCGGGCCCGGAGTAAGTCACTCCGGGCCCGCTTCGGTTCATTCAGTGGCGTCAGCCGACTGGCAGGTTCACATGGTGTGGAACTTCTTGCCGGTCAGGGTGCCGAGGAAACGCTGGAACATGCTCATCGGCGACGAGTCGACGTTCGCCAGAGCCGGGACCTGCGCGGTCGGCAGCGCCGGGGTGCTGTTCACGGCGGGCAGGGTGCCCGCGGTGGGGAGCTGCACCGGCAGTTCGCCCGCGGCCGGCAGGGAGCCGGCGGTGGGGAGCTGCACCGGCAGGTTGCCCGCGGTGGGCAGCGAGCCCGCGGTCGGCAGCTGCACCGGCAGGTTGCCGGCGGTCGGCAGGGTGCCCGCGGTGGGAAGCCCGTTCAGCGCCGGGAGGGCCGGCAGCTGGGCGAGCTTGGGGGCGTCCGCACGAGCGGCGTCACCGGGCAGACCTGGGGTGTTCGGCAGGGCCGGGACACCGGGCAGGGCCGGGGTGCCGGGCAGCTCGGGCAGTTCCGACTTCGGCAGAGCCGTCGGGACGGCGGTCAGCTGCTTCAGCGCGGTCAGACCGGCCACCTGCACCGGGAGGGTGCCCACCTGGGGAACGTCGGCGCGAGCGCCACCGATCGCCGGGGTGGTCGGCAGGGTGCCGGCACCGTTCAGCGACGGCACCGCGGGGGCACCGAACGGCAGCGCGGGCAGCGCGTCGATCGGCATCTCCGAACCGACCGAGTCGGTGAAGGCGCGGGTGTACTGCTCGTCGTTGATCTCGGTGGAGTCGGTCGAGTTCTCGTCCGCGATGGCCAGCACCGGGATCTCGAGCTCGTTCAGCGGGATCACGAAGACCAGCGGGTGGTGGAAGTTGAAGCCCGAGAGGGCCTCTCCACTGCCGTCGGTGATGCTGTCGCCACCGGCCTGGCCGGTGATCATGCTCTCCGCGTCCGTGGTGGACACACCGCCGGCGGCGGCGATGGCGTCACCGAACACCTCGGGGTCGGCCGCGGCCGGGATGTCGAGGATGTTGCCCGAGAGCGATCCGTCGAGGCCGGAGGTCTCGACGTCCCCGCCCGAAAGGGCGTCGACGGTGTCGGAACCCTCGGAGTTGGCGATGCCCGCGGCCGCGATCGCGTCGTGCGTGACCGGAACCGTCGGCAGCGCCTGCGCGCCGATGATGTTGCCCGCGACCGCGCCGTTGTCGCCGTTGGTGGTGGCGTCGCCACCGGCCTCCGACACGACGTCGCTGACGCTGGAGCCCTCGGCGATGCCCGCACCGGCGATGCCGTGCCCGGTCACCGGGACCACGCCGCCGACCGGCGTCTGGACGATGTTGCCCGCCAGCGCGCCCTCTTCACCGTTGGCGGTGGCGTCGCCGCCCGCGTTCGAGTCGGTGAGGTTCGTGCCCTTGCCGGACGCGATCCCGCCGAGCACCGCGGCGAAGTTGTGCGCCTGGACCGGCAGGGAGACCGGGCCGTAGACCAGGTTGCCCGCGCCCGCGCCACCGTCACCGGTCGCGTGGACGTCGCCGCCCGCGTTGGAGGTGGTGTCGCCGTCGGCGCCACCGTGGCCCTGGCCGATGAACGCGCCACCGATCCCGAACGCCTGCACCGGCAGCGAAACCGGCACGGTGCCCAGGTTGGAGCTGAGGAAGCCGTTGTCGTCGGCGGTGTTGCCGCCGCCGCCACCCGAGACGACCTTGGTCTCGTCGGCGGTGCCGGTGCCCTGGCCGATGAACGAGCCGCCCACGCCGAAGACCTCGGCCGGAACCGCGGCCGGGACCTGGACGATGTTGCCCGAGCCCGAGGAGTCGTCGCCCGTGCTGCCGTCGTAGCCGCCGGCGGTCACGGTCTTGGTCTCGGTCGCCTCGGCGACGGCCTGGCCGATGTGCGAGCCACCGACGCCGTAGACCTCGGGGGCCAGCGCGGCCTGGGTGTTGACGATGTTGCCCGCGAGGGTGGAGTCGTCACCGGTGGTGTGGCTGCCGTTGCCGGCGTTCGCGTCGACGGTGTTCTCGCACGAGGTCGAGGACACGTTGCCGATGTAGGTGCCCGCGATGCAGGTCACCTCGACGGGCGCGGCCACGGCCGGGTCGACGATGTTGCCGCCGCCCGCGGAGCCTTCGCCCTCGCTGCTGACGAAGCCACCGGCGTCGACGACGCTCGAGTGGCTGGTGCCGCCGTCCTTGCCGGTGTTGGCGAGGCCGATCCAGCTGGCGGCCACGCCGCCGACGTTCGCGACGTCCGCGGTCTGCGGCACGATCGCGTTACCCGCGACGGCCGAGTCCTCGCCGGAGGTCTGCACGTAGCTGGGGACGTTGCTCCAGCCGGGGGTGGTGTCACCGGCGGTGGCGTCCGCCGACGAGCTGCTGTTGGAGTTCGCGAGCGAACCCCACGCGGCGGCGGCGTTGTCGTTCACCTTCACCGGGAGGGCGATCGGCACCGCGCCGACGTTGCCGCCGAGGGCGGAGTCGTCACCGTCGGTCTCGACCCAGCCGCCGGAGGTGGCGTCGGTCTCGGCCTCGTAGCCGGAGCTGTTGGCGTTGCCGATGATCCAGGACGCGGCGTTGCCGGTGACCTGGACCGGGGTGGCGAACTGGCCGGCCACCACGTTGCCGGACAGGGCGGAGCCCTCGCCGTCGGTGGTGATGTTGCCGGTCTCGGTGGTGCTCTGGCTGGCGGAACCGCCGACCACGCGGCCGGTGCCGCCGGCGAGCCCGCCGCCGTTGCCGGCGATCTGCACGGGCAGCGCCCAGTCGAGGGACACGACGTTCCCGGCGAGGCTGGAGTCCTCACCGGTGGTCTCGACGTCCTGGTTGTGCGACCAGGTCTGGTCGTGCGAGCCACCCTCGACCTCGGCGTCGCCGATCACGCCGATGGCGTTGTCGACGATCTGGATCGGGACGACGACGTCACCGACGACCTTGTTGCCCTTGAGGATGTCGTCCGTGGTGGTGAAGCCACCCTCGGTCATCCCACCGCTGACCTGACGGGCCGAGTCCTTGGCGGCCAGCGGCGCGGGGACGGCGCCCGTGGTCGGCAGGGACGGGAGCCCGCCGCCGACGCCGTCGGTGCTGCCGCCCGGCGAGGAAGCCGAGTCCAGCGCGTCCGAGACGGGCTTGGTGACGGCCTTGGTGCTGATCTCACCCTTGTAGCCGGGGAGGTCGGCCTGGCCGAGGGGCGTGCCGACGGCGTTGTTGTCGATCTCGACCGGAACGGTGACGTTCGCGTCGAGCGGGGAGGCCGGGGTGTCGGGGTTGACCTGTTCGTCAGCCGAGGCGATGCCGGTGCCCAGCATCAACAACCCACCCGTGACCAACGCGGTCTGGAGTCCGCGCTTTGCCCAGGATTGCATGGGGTTTTTCTCCTTCATTTCGGGTTCCCTTTCGGGTTCAGAGAGGTGCCTTCGAATCGGCACCAGAGGGGGTGGAGCGATTTGCGGGCGCGACAAAGCGCACCGCCGTTTCGCGGGGATCAGGAGCGGACGCGAAGCCAAGCCCGGGATCGGGAGGCGTGAGGCGCGTCGGCTACCCCGCGGAGGGAGGTGTTCAGTCGGGAGTGACGCCGGGCTGCGAGCCCGGGGTGAGCGGCATGTACCGCGTGCCTGCCAGCGCGTAGCCGGTCAGGGAACGCTCGACGGCGGCGGCGACCCAGGCGGGAACGCCGTGGGTCAGGCCGTCGAGGTGACCACCGGGGGCGGAGCCGCCGGGGACAGTCGGGAAGGAAGGCGCGGCGGGAAGCGGCGCCGGCGTGATCGGGCGCGGGAGGTCACCGCGGTGACCGTCACGCGAAGGAACGTCCTCGACCTGATCGAAGGCATCGTGCGACTGTGCGAAGGCCGGCATCGGGAGGACGGTCTCGGAGGAAGCGGGGAACTGCGTCGTCGCCAGCTGAGCGAAATCGGTGACCTGCTCACCGGCGCCGATGGTGTCGAGCGGGGACTCGGGCTTCACCGGGGATTCGCCGACCGGGAGTTCCGGGACGAGGTCGCCGTGTCCGTTCGGGTCGAGGAGGTCCCAGACCTTACGGCCGAAGTCGGGCGACGGGGCGAACGTCTCGTCCAGCACCTGCCGGGTGTCCTGCGGCTTGCGCACGATGTGCTCGACGGCGCCGAGGGTCCGCTTGACCGGGGTGACCACCGAGTCGTCCGCGAAGTCGGTGACCGCGTCGCTGACGCGGGTGGAGACCTCGTGCTGGTCCGCGCGGAGGTCGCCGCAGTGGTGCTTCGCGGGAGCGGGCCCGGTCTGGCCCGGCATCGACCACGTGGTGGCTTCCTGGGGCTGCTCGCCGCACACCGCTCCGGCGACAGCGCCGGAGAACTTCGAGGCGCCACCGGAAACGTCGGTCAGACCCGCCGTGGCGGCGTCGGTGACCGGGGTGACGCTGGTTTCGGGAGCGGAGACCACCGGGGCGATGTCCGCGGAAGCGGAGGCGCCGGAAACGGCCCACGCCGCGGCGGAACCGGCGATGGCACCGCCGAGCACGAACAGCGCACGCGAAGCGAGACGGCCGAAGCGCGCCGCGCCCCGCCCCTCGTTCTTCGCCGCGTTCGTCACTCGGTCTCCTGTCGCTTCGGTTCGTCGTTGCGGGACCGAGGTAAGCAAAGTGCGGAAGGCTCGCGCGAGTTTGAAAGGCCTTGATGGCACGATCGTGTGAAGAACACACGGTGTAGCCTGAAATCACGATCAGTGATCACGGCTGGCGGGGCCCGGTTACTCCGGAGTCCATCGACAGGCGATGTGTCAAGCGTCGCATCGGGCGAATTCGACCCGTGCGCGTTGCCCGGAATGTTCAGGAAACGTCGCCCCGGACCGATACGGTGGGCGCGTGAGCGAGCCCCAGCGCAAACAGCCGGAATTCGACCCGGCGAACCCGTTCCTCTCCGAGTCCTCCGAAGACGTCACCAACCTCGTGCCCCGCGGCCTGCGGATCGGTGCGGCGTTGTCGTGGCGCTTCATCGTGGTGATCGCCGCGCTCTACGTCATCGTGTTCCTGATCGGCTACCTGTCGGTGGTCGTGATCCCGCTGTCGATCGCGCTGCTGCTCGCCGCGCTGCTCGCGCCGGCGGTCTCCAAGCTGACGGCGCTGAGGTTCCCGCGCGGGCTGGCGGCCGGGATAGTGCTGATCGCCGGCCTCGCGGTACTCGGCGGGCTCCTGACGTTCGTCGTCGCGCAGTTCTCCTCCGGCCTGCCGGAACTGCAGAAGCAGCTGACGGAGAGCCTCAACCAGATCAAGGTCTGGCTCATCGACGGGCCGCTGCACCTGCGCCAGGAGCAGATCCAGGAGTTCATCAACCAGGCGATCAGCTTCCTGCAGAACAACCAGGCGTCGATCACCACCACCGCGCTCACCACCGCGGGCACGGTCGGCGAGATCGTCACCGGCTTCATCCTGACGCTGTTCATCCTCATCTTCTTCCTCTCCGGCGGCGACCAGATCTGGACGTTCCTCGTCCGCGGGGTGCCGGGCCGGGTGCGGAACAGGGTCGACGTCGCGGGGCGGCGTGGCTTCGCGTCGCTGGTCAGCTACGTGCGCGCCACGGCTGCGGTGGCCGTCGTCGACGCGGTCGGGATCGGCGTCGGCCTGGCGATCGTCGGCGTGCCGCTGGTGATCCCGCTGGCGACGCTGGTGTTCCTCGGCGCCTTCATCCCGATCATCGGCGCGGTGATCGCGGGCGCGGTCGCGGTGCTGATCGCACTGGTGACGAAGGGCGTCGTCGGCGCGCTGATCGTGCTGGCCATCGTCATCGGCGTCATGCAGCTGGAGAGCCACGTGCTGCAGCCGATCCTGCTCGGCCGCGCGGTGAAGCTGCACCCGCTCGCCGTGGTGCTCGCGATCACCGCCGGTCTCGTCGCCGCCGGGATCGCCGGCGCGCTGCTGTCGGTGCCGCTGCTCGCGGTGCTCAACGCCGGTATCCGGTCGCTGCTGCACGAACACGATCCCGATCCGGCCGAAATCGACGTCCTGCGGGATCAGGCGGCGCAGCCGAACGATCCCGGGGAAGAGTCCGAAGCCAAGTCATGACCGAGCCCCCGCTCTGGCGCGCCGTTTCGGCGCTCGGCACGCGGGACCCGGCCACTCCGTTGTGGCGCGGGGTGATCGTGCTTCGCGTGACGACGCTGCTCTTCGCGCTCGGCTCGTTCATCGTCCATTACGACGGCTACGCGAATCAGTGGCTGGCGTGGACGTCGTTCGGCGTGATGACGGCGTGGACGGTGCTGAGCAGCATGTTCTACGCGCGGCCGTCGAGCCGCTGGCCGTGGCTGGTCGGCGTCGATCTCGCGCTGACCGTCGTCCTCATGGTCACCTCGGCGTGGATCCTGTCCACCGCGCAGTTCGACGCCAACACCCCGCTCATCACGACGGTGTGGGCGGCGGTCCCGCCCGCGGCCGCCGGGACGCGGTTCGGCGCGCTCGGCGGGGTGCTCGCCGGGCTGGTGGTCTCGGTGGTCACCGGGCTGGTGCGCTGGCGGTTCGACGTCGACGTCGCGAGGGACGGCTTCCTGCTGACCGCGAGCGGATTCGTGATCGGGCTCGCCGCGACCATGGCCCGCCGGTCGGCGGACGTGCTGACCAGGGCGTTGCGCATGGAGGCCGCGACGGCCGAACGGGAGCGGCTCGCCCGCTCGATCCACGACAGCGTCCTCCAGGTGCTCGCGCGGGTGCGCAAACGCGGCGCCGAATTCGGCGGGGAGGCCGCCGAGCTGGCGAAACTGGCAGGCGAGCAGGAGATCGCGCTACGGGCGCTGGTCACCACCGAGCCGACGCGTCCGAGCGAGAACGGGACCACCGACCTCCGGTCCGCGCTGCAGCTGCTCGCGACGCCGACCGTGCAGGTCTCGACGCCCGCGGGCGAGGTCCGATTGCCCGAACACGTGACCGCGGAGCTGGTGGCCGTGGCACGCGAGGCGTTGTCGAACGTCGAGAAGCACGCGGGCGAGGACGCGCACGCGTGGGTGCTGCTGGAGGATCTCGGCACCGAGGTCGTGGTCAGCGTCCGCGACGACGGCCCCGGGATCGCGGACGGCGTCCTGGAACGCGCGGCGGCCGAGGGACGTCTGGGTATCGCGGAGTCCATCAAGGGGCGGGTGCGGGATCTGGGCGGATGCGTCGCCCTGGACACCGCGCCCGGCCAGGGCACGGAATGGGAGGTCAAGGTTCCAGTGGCGGCGAGGGGAAAGCGATGACCGAAGCGCCTCAGGTCTCGGTGATGGTGGTCGACGACCATCCGATGTGGCGGGACGGCGTCGCACGCGACCTGGCCGAGCACGGGTTCGACGTGAAGGCCACCGCGCCGGACGCGCCCGCCGCGGTGCGGATCGCGCGCACGGTCCGGCCGGACGTCGTGCTGATGGACCTCAACCTCGGCGAGACGTCGGGCGTCGACGCCACCCGTGAGATCACCACGGAACTGCCGTCGACGAAGGTGCTCGTGCTGTCCGCGAGCGGCGAGCACAGCGACGTCCTCGAGGCGGTCAAGGCCGGCGCGTCGGGGTACCTGGTGAAATCGGCTTCCGCGAGCGAACTGGTGGACGCGGTCAAGCGGACCGCGGCGGGCGACCCGGTGTTCACCGCCGGACTGGCCGGGCTCGTCCTCGGCGAGTACCGCCGTATGGCCGACGCCCCGGACGACGGACCCGCACCGCCGCGGCTGACCGAACGCGAGACCGACGTCCTGCGCCTGGTCGCAAAGGGGATGACGGCGCGGCAAATCGCCGAGAAACTCGTGCTCTCGCATCGGACGGTGGAGAACCACGTCCAGTCCACGCTGCGCAAACTCCAGCTCCACAACCGCGTCGAACTGGCCCGCTACGCCATCGAGCACGGGCTGGACGCCGAATAGTCAGCCCTGGGCGATCGTCACCACCGACCGGTTCCGCTCGGCGGGCAACGGGGTCTTGACGACCGTCCACTGTGGCCGGTCGAGCCGCCAGCTCGCGACGACGTCGGTGGCGAGCACCAGGCTGTCGTCCTCGGTCCATTCGACCGCGACCCGCTTGAGCTCGGTCGCGACCGGCGTCGAGGGCGCGTGTGTCCAGGTCAGCGTGTCGAGGGCGAGCACCCAGACGTCGGCGGTCTGCGTGGCCGTCCCGGCCCACGCCGGGTCGCCGAACAGTACGGCCATCTTGTAGCCGTCGCGGCTCGGCACCACCGGGCCCGGCGTGCCGTTGGCCACCGGCCGCTTGACCGGCGTGCGCTGGTTGTTCCGCAGGTCGAGCACGGAGAACTCGGTCAGCTCGGCCAGCAGCATCCGGTCCTTGGTGATCGCCAGCACCCGGGGGAACTGGCGCACGGCGCGGCCGGTGGCGGGGTCGATCAGCACGTCCTCGGCGGTGGCCGTCCCGGTGTTGACGGTGATCAGCAGGCCCTGCGGCACTTCCTGACGCACCGCCATCGTGCAGCTCGCCGGACGGCCGCGCCCGCGCTCGACGCCGAGCAAGGAGACGTATTGGAGGCGGCACAGGTCGTTGCCGTCGTCGCGGATCAGCCAGACGCCGCTCTCGTCGGCGGCCGGGGCGGCACTGCGCGCCTTGCCGAGTTTCCACGGCTGGTTCTTGGGATCGCCGTAGACGAGCACTTCGGACGGCTCCAGGCAGGACGGCCCGCAGCGACCCGCCGACAGCACGACCGGGAACTTGCCGACCCGGATGACGTCGTTGACGCGGTCGCCGGCCGGAGCACCCGGAAGCGGGGTGGTGACGCCAGTGGCGGGATCGAGTACCGACGGCGGCGAAGTCGCCATGACCAGGCGGAAACCGCTGTAGTCCACCGGTTCGCCTTCGAGTTTCGACGGTGGCGGCCGGGTCGGCTCGGGAGCCGGCGCCGGTTGCGAGGTCACTTCGGAACATCCGGCCAGCGACAGGACAGCCGCCAGCAGGGCGGCACAGGGCAGAAATGCGGGTCTGTTCAGGGTATTTCCCCGATCTCGCGCGTGAGAATCGGTTCTACCATTCCTGGCATGGGCGAGGAAGAGCAGCCGGCGACCGAAACCAAGCCGTTGACCGGACGGGACATCCGGGTCTCCGACGCGGAGCGCGAGCACGTCGTCGAGGTCCTGCAGAAGGCGATCGGCCTCGGAATGCTGAACCTCGACGAGTTCACCGAACGGACCGACCGCGCCCTCGCCTCGAAGACCCGCGGTGAGCTGAACGCGGTGCTCACGGATCTGCCCGGCCTGGTGCATCCCGAGGCCGGGATGGTGCCTCGGCAGCAGCAGAACCCGTGGGCGCCGCCGCGGCAGCACGCCTACGCGCAGCCGTCCGGGCAGGTCATGGAGCTCAACGGCAAGTACTCGGCGTTGCAGCGCAACGGGAACTGGCTGGTCCCCGAGTCGATGGTGATCCGGAACAAGTACGGCGCCACGAAACTGGACTTCTCCCAGGCCGATATCCCGCATCCGGTGGTGCACATCGAACTGCAGGCCAAATGGGGGCCGGTGGAGATCACCATCCCCGAGGACGGCGCCGTCGACACCAACTCGATCACCGACATCAAGTTCGGCAACCTCGACGACCGGACCCGCTCGAACGGCCGCCCCGGCACACCCCGGTTCGTCATCACCGGGCGCGTGCACGGGGGGTCGTTGATCATCAAGTACCCGCGGCGAGGCTTCTTCGGCTAGATGTGGCGCAGGTGCCGGACCACGAAGTACGCGACCGCCGCCAGCACCAGCGCGGCCAGCCCGGACACCGCGTGCATCCCGCTGGCGAACGCGTCGTGCGCGGGGACCGCGTCGGCGAGCCGTGACCGGGTGACGGCGTTGCCCAGCGTCCCGACGGTCGCGATGCCCAGCGCGTAGCCGAATTCGTTGCCGGTCTGCGAAAGCGAGGCCGCCGAACCGGCCTTCTCCGGCGGCACGGAACCGACCACCAGATCCGTGCCCAGGGTGATCAGCGGCCCGCCGCACAGGCAGGTGATGGCGAAGGCGATCGAGGGGATCACCGGTCCGGCACCCGCCTCGACCTGCGTCAGCAGCAGGAATCCGGCGATCGCGCCCACCAGGCCGGTGGCGATCAGGGTCGCGGGACGAACGCGGCGGGCGAGGACCGGGGCGGCCAGGAAGCTGACGGTCGACGCGAGCATGCCCGGCAGCAGCGCCAGCGCGGCGCCGACCGGCGAAAGCGACAGCACGATCTGGAAGAACTGCGCGACGAAGAGCATGGTCGTGCCGCCGAGCATCGAGAACGCGCACATCCCGCCCAACGCCGTCGTGAACGCCCGGCCGCGGAACAGCTCCAGGTCGATCAGCGGGTCTTGAAGGATGCGCTGGCGCCGCACGAACACCACGCCGAAGCCGAGACCGATCAGCAGCGAGGCCACCGGGACCACGTGCACACCCTCGCGGGCGAGCTCCTTGATGCCGTAGACCGCGGGCAGGATCGTGACCAGCGAAAGCGCGACACTCGCGAGGTCGAGACGGCCGGCGTTCTCGTTGCGGTACTCGGGCAGGAGCTTCGGGCCGACGACGAGCAGCAGGACCATCGCGGGGACGCCGAGCAGGAACACCGAACCCCACCAGAAGTGCTCCAGCAGCACACCGCCGACCATCGGCCCGACGATCGCGCCGACGGTGAAGCAGCCGGCCCAGATGCCGATCGCGAGCGAACGCTGGCGGCTGTCGAGGAACAGGTTGCTGATCAGGGCGAGCGTCGACGGCGCCAGCGTCGCACCGGCGATCCCGAGGACCGCGCGGGCGGCGATGAGCATCAGCGCGCTGGTCGAGAACGCGGCCAGCACCGAGGCGAGCCCGAACGCCGTGGCGCCGACGAGCAGCAGTTTCCGGCGGCCGATGCGGTCGCCGAGGGTGCCCATGGTGACCATGAACCCGGCGATCATGAAGCCGTAGACGTCCATGATCCACAGTTGCTGGGTGCTGTCGGCGCCGAGGCTCTGGCTGAGCTTCGGCAGCGCGAGGATCAGCACGAACACGTCGAGGGAGACCAGGAAGGTGGGCAGGGCCAGCACGGCCAGCCCGACCCATTCCCGGCGTCCCGCCCGCGTCGGAGTCATGGTGGTCGTCATGGTCCGGTCCTTTCGTCGCTTCGGTGTCTTCACCTAGGCGTCGAAGCGGTGGACCGGATTTCGACATGCCCCCGGATCCTTTTCGGGGAGCGGGGGACCTTTGCTACCGCTTTGAGGCGGCCTGCCTCGCGGACACCGGGTCCGACGTGGCCAAAGCGGCCTCGGCCAGCGCCTCGCATTCGGCCAGCGTCGTGGCAGCCAGGCTCGCGCCGACCGCGCGCACGGCGGGCGCGTTCATCGAAAGGCTGGTCAGGCCGAGCCCGGCCAGGACGAGCGCGAGCCTCGGGTCGGCGGCGGCCTCACCGCAGACACCCGCGGGCTTGCCGGTGTCCTTCGCGGCCTGGCCGATGACCTTGAGCAGGCGCAGCAGACCGGGCTGCCACGGATCGTTGAGCTTGGCGACGGCGCCGAGCTGGCGATCCGCGGCGAAGGTGTACTGCGCGAGATCGTTGGTGCCGACGGAGACGAAGTCGACCGCGTCGAGGATCTCGCGGGCGGTCAGCGCGGCGGCGGGGATCTCGATCATCACGCCCGCGCGGGCGATTCCGGCGGCACGGACGCGCTCGGCGAACCAGGCGGCCTCGGCGGCGGTGGCGACCATCGGGGCCATCACCGAAACCTCGGCGCCCGAGTCCTGCGCGGCGCCCGCGATGGCCTCGAGCTGACGGTCAAGGATCTCGGGCCGGTCGAAGGCGACGCGAAGCCCGCGTACGCCGAGCGCCGGGTTGGGCTCGTCTTCGGGCTCCAGGAACGCGAGAGGTTTGTCGGCGCCCGCGTCGAGGGTGCGGACGATGACCGGCTTGCCGCGGAACGGCGTGAGCACGGCGGTGTAGGCCTTGCGCTGCTCTTCGACACTCGGCTCGGAAGAGGCGTCGAGGTAGCAGAACTCGGTGCGGAAGAGGCCGACGCCTTCCGCCCCCGCCTCGGCGGCGGCCTGGGCGTCGGTGGCGGAACCGACGTTGCCGAGCACCTTCACCCGGTGGCCGTCGGAGGTCGCGCCGGTGCCGTCCCACTCGATCGCGCCGGTCTTGGCGGCCGTGACGACCTCGGCGTTCGGGTCCGCGACCTCGACGACACCGGTGTCACCGTCCACCGCAAGCGCTTGCGCGTCGAGCGCGAGGATCCCGCGGACCGCGACGACGGCGGGAATGCCGAGCGCGCGGGCGAGGATCGCGGTGTGGCTGGTGGGGCCGCCCTCTTCGGTGACGAGCGCGAGCACCTTCTCCGGGTCGAGGCCGGCGGTGTCGGCGGGCGCGAGGTCGCGGGCGACGAGCACACTCGGCGACGCCAGGTCGGGAACGCCGGGAGGCGCGATGCCGAGCAGTTCGGCGATGAGCCTGTCACGCACGTCGAGGACGTCGCGAGCCCGCTCGGCCATGTAGCCGCCGGCGGCCGCGAGCGCGTCGGCGAACTTGCCCGCCGCCTGGTGCACCGCGCGCGGCGCGGGCAGGTTCTGCTCCTTGACGAGCTGCTCCGCCGAGGAGACGAGCGCCGGGTCGGCGGCCATCGCCGCGGTGGTGATGAGGATCGTCGCGGCCTCACCGGCCGCCGTCTCGGAGAGCTTCTCGAGCCTGCCCGCCACGATCTGCGCGGCCGGGGCGATCCGGGCGGCCTCGGCGGCGGGATCGGCCGGTGCCGGCGTGCTCGCGGGTTCGCCGAGCGGCTCGGCGACCCGGACGACAGGACCGCTCGCGCGGCCGGGACTGACGGCGACCCCGGACAGTGACTCAGACGGCATGGTCTAGACCATATCTCATAGGCGGCGTGATCTGACTCAGCAGAACACAGAAGAAGGGATCAATCCAGTTCGGACGCGGTCGGATACGAAGGCTGCGCGCCCTGCCGGGTCACGGTGATCGCCGCCACCTTCACCGCCCTACGCGCCGCATCGGCCAGCTTCTCGCCCTTCACAAGCGAAGTGGCGAGCGCCCCCGCGAAAGCGTCACCGGCGCCCGTCGTGTCGACGGCCTCGACCTTCGGCGACGACACCTCCGCCACCCCGTCCGCCGTCACCACCGCAGCCCCCTTCGCGCCGAGCGTCACGACAGCGGCCTTCGGACCGAGGTCGAGCAGCTTGGGGAAGTCCGCCTCGCCACCGAGCAGGAACGCGGCCTCGTGCTCGTTGACCAACAGCACGTCGAGCCCCTGAAGCGTCTTCGCGGAAAGCTCGGCGGCAGGCGACAGGTTCAGCACTGTCTTCACGCCGTGTTCCACGGCTTCCGCGACGGCGTGCTCGACGGTTTCAAGCGGGATCTCCAGCGACAGCACCACGATCTCGGCACCTTCGAGGTCGACGTCCTCGGGCCGCAGGGCGGAATTGGCGCCGGGCGAGACCAGGATCGAGTTCTCGCCGTCCGGCGTGACCGTGATGTACGCGATGCCCGTCGGGCGCTCACTCGTGCGCAGCGGGCCGGTGTCCACCCCGGACTCGGCGAGCGACCGCTTGAGCAACTCGCCGTACGGGTCGTCGCCGACGGCCCCGAGCAACGCGACGTCCGCCCCGAGCCGGGCCGCGGCGACCGCGGTGTTGGCACCCTTGCCACCCGGCGACAAGACCGTGTCGCCACCGAGTACGGTTTCGCCACCACCTGGCCGCCGGTCGACCGGGACGACGAGATCGGCATTGGCGGACCCGATGATCAGCACCTGAGAAGTCATGGAAGAGACCATGCCATGACCAGCAGTTGTCCGGTCATGACCCTTCTCCAGGCAAAGATGTGAAGAACTTTGTAACTTTCTCGGCGCGTAGTGCGACAATCAGGCGAGCAGCGGAACGCCGTCACTCTTTCGGGGGATAACCTTCCCCCGGGCGTCACTTCGGCGATCACGCCCGCTCTTGAGATGCGTTGCCGCGTCCAAGCGGTGACGTTGCCCCGATCCCGGCTCCCGTCGGGAAAGGGGCATCGGGTCGCCGGCGTCGATCACGTAGCCCCCCGAGTGATCGGCGCCGGCGGCGCCCCGGCTTCGACCCGCCCGGATCAGGTCGAAGTCCTCGCTCGCTCATCGAGCACGACACTGCCAGTGAAGGCCGATCGTGCCTTCAGCGTCTCAACCAGACGCGAGGCGGCGGCTGTCGTGATCTTCTCCGCGAGAACCGACCGAACATCGTCGTGGCGTACCGAAATCCTGACGTACTTGCGGCCGCGTTCCGACGAAACGTGCTCGAAACGGATTTGCTGGAGCTCAGTGAGAAGCACATCGACCGGTGGGATCTCACGCGGTACGACATACCTCGCTGGCTTGTCCCGCTCGAACCAGGTCAGAGAATCCTCGTCCACTTCGAAAGCGCCGGGCGTTCCTCGGAATCGAGTCCTGTAGAGAACAATCGCCCAGGCCACGGTCGCGAGCACGACCACAGGCGACAGCCACAAGGGCACGGCATCGGCGAATCGGCGCAGGAAGAACAGCACAACGATCAAAGCGTAAAGGCCGGCGAAACCGAGAATTCTCACTCCTGGCATCCGGCCTGACCGGACCTTGATCGGATCTTCCGCTCGAGCGGTGTCGACATCCAACCCGCGCAGGGCTGACGCTCCATCCTTCCATTTCACCAAACGGGGTACGGAATCCTTGCCGGGACCGAAACCACTACGCGCAAGTTCGCGTGACCGCCAGTGCACCAGACCAGGTCGGAAACCTTCGATGGCTTCCGACGCGGACTCCGCCTCTTCCATCGTGATTTCGGGAGTCAGGAGGACGCCGTGCTTCGAGGGCCGTCTGTACTCCTTGAGAAGCTTCTCCCTTGACGTCTCGTCGACCAACGTCAAGTGGGCGCTGATCCGACCGGGCTGGCCGCGTTCGTCGAAGACCACAGAACGAAGGTCCTCCCACGGCAGCACCAATGTTTCCGACGAGTCGTCTCGCTGCCTGATCCCCGCTTCAGTGATTTCGATCGTCTGTACGTCTCCAGGTTTCTCCGGCGCGAAAGCCCACCAAGCCGCAGCGGCCGAAAGCACAATTCCGAGCAGCGCTATCGACAGAGCAGCGACGGTTCCCCAAAGGTCCCCGCTCAGCCGTCCGTGGAGGTAAAACATCCACACGCCGATGACCAGCGAGAAAAGGCCGCCGAAGCCAAGCATGGTGACTCCGGTTGGCGAGCGTCGCTTCGGCTTCGGCGGAGCTTTGAGCCGAATAGTGACCTGTTGCCCGTCCTCCCGCGCGTCAACGGCCTCTGGATCTTTTCGACGCCGGAATCGGGCGAACATCCACAGGACAGAGATGAGCAGCGGGATCAAAGCCGCTAGCACAGCGAAGACGTCGACCACCAGGATCACGAGGCCCGCCACGTGCAGCAGACGATAAGGATGTGCGACATCGCGTTGCCAGTGGTCACCGCTTCGTTGAACGCCGATCACATTCGTCCCATCGGCCGGCGTCAGTTCGTCGGGATCGAACTTGACGACGCCGAGCGAGTGGCCGTTCACTGTGACCTCAGCGTCACACTCCCAGAAGTAGCCGAAGCCCTCGGAGGAAACGGGACCTCGACGATCGCAGGTCTTGATCATTGCAGAAGCGTTGCCGACCGCCGTCTGCCCGGCGTTGGTCTCCGGCGTTCCCGCCAATCGGAACATCGTCAGGCAGACGAAGAAGAGATAGGGGCCGATCACCAACGCGACTGCCACCGCCGTGGCCAACACGCCCGCGCCGGTCGCTTTCGTCCGGCTTACGCTCTTCATTACAAGGATCCGGAGATCCGCTGCTCACCAGGCTGGTCGAAGACCGGCTCGACGCCGTCCTTACGAACCGACGAAGCAGGCGTCCTTCCGCCACCGCTGCCGACTACTCCGCTGTCCTTTGGCTCGATGGTGGTATTCGTCTTGTCACGCCGCTTGTCCAGATCGCTCTGGTTGTTGTCGCTGCCGACGCCGACGTCGAGTACGCCTTTCACGGCTTCCTTGATCGCCGCACCACCGAGACCCGGGACAACTTCCTTGGCCATGTGGCTGAGCCCCTGACCAACGCCCTTCGCGTACTTGCCGAACCCCTTTGCGATGGACTCCAGAGCCTCACCCAGGAGTTTGAGGATGCTCTTGGCATTCGAGAATGCCTTCATCAGGCGCTGAACCTGCCCCATTGCCTTCCTCGCCTGCTTCACGGCAAACGGCACGCCTTCACCAGCGAGGGCTCCGGGATATCCAGGCGGGGGATACCTGAGCAGAATGAAGATGATCTTGGCGAGGGTGTCTGTGATGAGATCCCTGATGAGCGTGCGGACGACATCCAGGATCGTCTTGCAAATCTCGACGACGGCACCGGCGTTGCTCGCAGCGTCGGAAAGCGCACGATAGGTGTCCAGTTGCTCTTGGACATAGTCGCGGTACCGATCCGCCACCTGACCAGTCCAGTCCATGCAGTTCTTACGGACCTCGTTCGTGAGCTCCTCTGCCATCTTCTGGACTTCTTTGCTGATAGTGGTCCACTTCTGCGCTTCGAGGTCCAGCGCGTCCTGGTCACCGGTGACGTAGTCGAGCGGTTCCTTCAGGAAGTCGACGTGCTCGATAACCCACCCGAACCCCCAACTCAGAAGAGATTCGAACGGATTTCCGCCAGCGGCGATCATGCCGATGTCGACGCCCGCACTACCCAGACTGAGCAGGCCTTCCGTCCAGTCACCGTGGACGAGCTTTTCGACGCCGCCGATGGTGTCCTGGATCGCGCCCGCGCCTTCCAGTGCACTGTCGACGACATACTTCTCCGAGTCCGTTTCCTTCGTGGCGTCCTGGATGATCTGGTTCGAGCCCGGCTCAGCCATGCTTCACCTGCCCCGCGCGGTTGACCAGATCCTTGGCGGATTCATCGTCGACCCGGCGCGCCTGAGCCCAGGCTCGGACTGTGTCCACGTGGTGATTCCCGGCGTCGACAGCGGCTTTGAGAGCTTCAACCGCCTTGTCTGCAGCGGTGTTGCACCACGCGTCCAGCTGAACGAGATCACCGATCAGACCGAAGTCCTCGGACTTGATCCGGTTCGTCTGGTCAGCGCTCAATGCGGTCTGAAGCAGTTCCAACGTCTTTTCGACCTGCTTGGCGTGCTCGTCGATCCGGACCGGATCGACGTTGAAGCCCTGCTTGCCTTGCGGCTGTCCCATGTTTCCCTCCCTCAAGAACCCGCTCAGCGCAGGAAGTCGCCACCGGTGAAGTAGTCGTCCTCATGGTCCGTCTGCTGCCTACGCGCGGCGCGCGGCGGCGCGGGTGCGGCCGGAGGAGCGGGCGGCTTCGGAGCGGGAGGAGGCGGAGGCGCGTCGAGTTCGTCTTCGGCGACGAAGCGGGCGTCCTCGTCCGCCTCCTGGTGACCGCCCTCGACATAACCCGTCGGTTCGGGTTCCGGGTACTCGGTGTGCAGCTGGTTGACCAGCTCGTTCATCGTCTCGGTGCCCGCGATGGACGGCACGCCGGTCTGCATCGCGCCCGCGAGTTTGCTCTGCGCGCTCTGGACGACGCGGAGGATCTCCTGCGCGAGCGCGGGGTTGTCCCGCACGGACGGGCCGATCTCCAGGCCGACGAGGTTTCCCGCGTGGTTGACCTTGACCGAGATCTGGCCGTCCTTGCTGCGTTCGGACACCGAGACGCTTTCGATCTCGGTGCGCATCTGATTCGCCTTCCGCTGGGCGTCGGCCAGTTTGGCCTCGAAATCAGCGAAGAGCTGCTCAGGGTTCGACACGCGAACCTCCCCTGTTCACGTCGTAGCCGTTCGGCGACCGAGTGTGGCATACCCGTCTGACATCGGGGAACGTTTGGCGTAGATCCGCACCCCGGTCGTGTGGATCACCACAGCGGCCCCCGGTTTTCCCTACCGGATGCGACGGCTGGCCCGGTGTTCCCGCAGGTCAGCGAGCCTTAGCGTGCCCGGCATGACGATTTCGGACTGGAAACGCGCGGTCTACGCGCTTCTCGCACTTCCGGGTTACCTGGGTGGCGCGAAGGCCCAGCACGGGCTCGCGCGGCGCTGGCTCGGGCACGAGACCGGGTCGCGGCCGCGGTTCGTGGCGGCCTTCGGGCCGAGCGCGGTCGCGTTCCTGCTCGCTTTGCTGCTGTTCTACCTCGTCGGACGCATCGCGACCTACGGGCTCTTCTGGACCGGGAGCGACCCCGAGGGCACGTGGGGCGGGCCGACGCTGGCGGGAGCGTGGATCGTGCACTTCTTCGTCGCGGCCGGGATGTCCATGCCGATCTTCCTGGTGCTCCGGCCGCTCACCAGGCTCCAGGCTCGCCTTCTCGGCTGAAACCCGTCTACCAGGTGTGATCGGCACGGTATTGTGCGTGAGCGCAAGAATTCGACCGATTGGGCCGGGGAGGGCTTCGATGGGTTTGTTCGGGGACGTGTGGGAGGCGGCCGCAGGCCTGCTCGGCAAGACCGGTGTCGGCGCGGTGGCCGGTTTCGTCGTGGGCGGGCCGGTCGGCGCGATCGTCGGCGGCATCGTCGGGTCGAACGCGAGTGACGGCTCGGGCGCGGTCAATCAAGGCGGACTCACGCCCAAGCAGCTGCTCGAAGCCGTGGTGAACGGTCCTGGAACGAGCTCGTTGGAAGAAGCGCGCAGGGTCGGCGGTGAGCAAGCGCGGAACCAGACCCAGCTGCACGACGGGACCCGTGACGTGATGACGGCGCTGGAGTCCGCTTGGACCGGTGGCGCGGCGGACGCGGCGCGGGCGAAGCTTCAGCCGCTCGCCGACTCTTCCACGTCGGCGTCATCGAGCCTGGAGCGCAATTCCGGGCTGACGCAGACGCAGCTCGATCAGTTCGTGTCGCTGAAGAACTCGCTGGACCGCGAAGTCGCCGCAGACCCGCCGACCACGGGCACCTACGACGACGTGACGCCGTGGGACACCGACACCGAAGAAAAGGTCAACCAGTACAACCAAAAGGCGCAGGCGAATCTCGAGCGGTACAACGCCTACAACGACCAGTCCACCTCGAACAACGCCGGCCGGACCATCGACTACGGGCAGCTCGGCGCGTTCGACGGCGGAGACTTCAAGGTCGACGACAGCCGGCCCGGTCCTGGCGACGGCGGCAAGGTGCGCGGGTTCGACGGGCGCTCGGATTCCGGTGGCGACGGGTACCGGCCGCCGCCGGGTGGGGTGCAGCCGCCGATTCCGTCGTCGGGGCCTCCGCCAGGAGGCGGCCCCGAGACGCCGAACCACCGGCCGTACGAGGTCCCTCGCCCGCAGCCGTCCGATCCGGGCTTCCGCCCAGGTCAGTACGACGACGGAACGCGGGCGGCGGGGTACACGCCTCCGCAGCCTTCGTCCTATCCGGGTTACCAGCCGCCGTCCTTCGGCCCCGGCACCGGCGGCGGGACCAACTTCGGCCCTGGGGGTGGCGGAAGTGGTTTCGGACCGGGATTCGGGCCTGGTGTAGGCGGTGGTTTCGGCCCCGGCTCGGGCTCGGGCTCGTCCGGTGGTCCGGGGAGCGGCGCCGCGCCTGGAGCCGGTCGCGGAAGCGGGGCGATGACTCCCGGTCAGCCCGGCCAAGCCGCCCGCCCCGGGATGCCCGGAGGTCCCGCCGGAGGCGCGGGCAGGCCGGGCGCACCCGGAATGGGCCCGATGGGCGCCGGTGCGGGCAAAGGAAAGGGCGGAGAGGACGAGGAGCACAAGCGTGCCTCGTACCTGCAGGAAGCCGATCCCGACAGCGTCTTCGGCGGCACTGAGACAAAGCCGGTCCCGCCGGTGATCGGCCTCTGACCGTGTTCGAAGCACCCTTGTACCTGCCGAAGACCGTGCTGCTCACCGCATGGGAATGGGAGCGCCACGGCACTCCGCCCGCGGTGCTCGGCCCGGACCACCTCTGGCTCGCCGAGGACACCAAGAAGAAGCTCGACGACGCGGTGCTCGACACCCTCACCGAGCTGAAGCTGGCCACTGGCGGCACTCTGACCAGGGAGTTCCGCGACCTTCTCCGCGTGCTGGCCAACGGCCCGCTCCGGTTCACCGCCTGGCTGGGCGACATCGAGGCGGGCGAGACCGGGAACATCCTCGTGTCCGCGTCCGGCCGGGACGCGGTCCGGGTGATCCGCCAGGACGAGAAGGTCCGTATCGACGTCATCGACCCCGGCTACGGCGCCGAATCGCTGGTCGACATGCTGCCGCCCGTCGAACCGGCTCGGATCGCCCCGGTGAAGATCTCGAAATCCCGCTTCTCGGGCCAGCCGGTCTACGAGGATTCGTACGAGCTCGAGGACCCGACCGACGAGCCCGAGTACGACCCCTTGTCCTCGGCACGGGAGCTGATGGCGGCGAAACGAACCGGCGTGCACCAGCTCTACGCGGTCAACAACGGCACCAGGAGCACTCCGCTGACCGTGGTCGACATCGCCCACACCGGACGCGTCCTCACCTACGTGCTGCCGGGCGAGGACGGCGAACCGCTGGTCAGCTTCGAACCGGGGCGGAGGGATGTCCTGGTCGACGTCCTCTACGCGACCCTGCACGGACTGAGGTAAGGGGAGATCTCGATGACTTCGTTCTTCGGGGACGTCTGGTTCCAGAACAGTGACACGGTCGTGGGCGGTGGAGCGGCACCGGCCGGTGGCCAGGGCTTCAGCATGAGCGGTGACGAGATGCGGGCCGTGCTCAAGAAGTGCCAAGACCAGCGAAATTTCATCCGCGAGCAATTTCGAGACGCAAGAAAGTTGTCACAGGTCGTACCACCAGGCAATGAACAAGCAAGCAAGCATGCGGTCGACGGCCCGAACGGCGTCAACGAAACAGGGCGGTTCTATGAGGGACATCTGCGATTCCAGGACAAGTACTATACGGAGCTGATCCTCCGGCTGGAAAAAGCACTGGGACTGACCGAGGAAGCCGACCGGCAAGCAGCCGACGCGACCAAGAAAAGCGGGACAATCGATTGAGCTCACGACACCAACTGGCCGCCTTCGCCTTGGTGGCCACCGGCACCCTGCTCCTGTCAGCCTGCGATGGCAATCGCACCACGCCCGGCACCCCGACGCCAGGCACACCTGCCGCGTCGTCGAGCGCAGCGGGTGTCCCGAACAGCGGAGCACCCGCTGTGCAGAACCCACTACCGGCGAAGGTCCTCGACGGAAGCCCTTGCGACAGCGCACTCACTCCTCAGCAGATCGAGACCTTCATCGGCGAACCGAGCCCTGGTAAACCCAAGACCGACGCCCTCGGCACCGCCTGCGACTGGAGCTCTGCATCCGGCAGCGGCGCGGGATTCCAGATCAGTTACCAGACGAAATCCGATCAAGGAATCAGTCTTCCCTACAAGAACGTGAAACCGAAAGCAGCTCGCTGGGTCGAGCTCGATCCCATCGACGGCTATCCGGCGATCGGCTACACCAACATCCAGGATGACGACGGTTGCGCCGTCGTGGTCGGCGTCTCCGATCAGCTCGCTTATTCGGTTTCCCTGTCCCTCGGAGACAAAGCCACCCAGCAAGGAAAAGACGGCTGCAAACTCGGCCGGGACGTGGCTGCGGAAGTCTTGAAGAACCTCAAGGGGAGGGCGTAAGCCGCGAATAGACGGCCTCCGCACCTTTGGCCAGGTTCTCCCGAATGGTGACCGGATCGGTCTTCGCGGCGACGAGGCTGATCCGCACCATCGAACGGCCGCTCCGGAAAAGGATCTGGCCGCCGTCGGCGCCGGGAACGATGCAGCTCGCCTCGCCGATCGGCCTGGGTAGCGCCTCGCCCCGGCTGAAGGCGCACTGCTCGCGAACAGCGGCGACGGCGAAGTCCGGCACGGACAGCACCGTCTGGCTGACGGTGACGCTCGGTGCGATTCCCTCCGAAAGGGCGACCTGGCCGGCGCGATCGCAGCGCATCTCGACGCTGTTGTACTTCGAGCCGGGGGTCTCGCTGAGGCTGAACAAATCGCGCTGCAGGCCGTCGGTCGGCCGTTCGGTGATCGTGGTGAAGACCTCCGCCGGGAAGGCGGCGCAAGGGTCGGCGACGAGGCTGTAAGGCGCGGGGTAAGTGTGCACGGGCATGGACCGCGGCCCTTGGGCGACGTTCCGGCGGACGCCGTCGAGCAGTGCGGTCAAGGCGGCTTCGGGATCGGGGAGTTTGGTGAAGCCGGTAAGGCCGAGCTCCAGGATGTTGTAGTCGGTCTGGATGCTCACCCTGACGTCGTCTGGTGATCCTCGACGCGCACCGACCGCCAGTACGGCGTCGTGCCAATCCATCCGGTGCGAAAATCGCGAGTGCAGGACGTGCAGGCTCACGCTCGTTCCGGACAGCTCAGGCGCACTTGAAACGCTCACGCTGCCGCCGCACGTACTCACCCACGACCCCTTTCCGGCGAGGTCGGCGCGGTCTCCGTCGGTGGTGCTCAGGCGGTCGCCGCCCTGGAGGAAACCGTCCTTCAACGCCATTCCCGCGGCGGCCAGCACCTCGGGGCTGAGGACCGCGCACGCGTTGTGGACCAACCCACCCTGGAAGGTGGCGGGCGGTTCGGCGCTGGGGGTTTCCTTCAGGATGAAGCGCCGGGGTGGCGGAGGCGGGTCGGCAGCCGGCCCGGGCCGGGGAACGCAAGCCGCGCAGATCAAGGCGGGCGCGAGTAACAGGAGTACGCGTTTCATCAAGCTGGAACGCTACGAGTTGCCGACGCGGAAGCCAGCCCGCTTCAGGATGAGTCCAGCCGCCACGATTCCGGCACTGACCACCTAGAATGCGCGGATGACCAACACCGGCCGCAGGGGTCGCGAGCGGGCCGCGACCGATCAGGACATCCGCCGGACGGCGCGGGCGCTCCTGGTCGAGCAGGGGCCGGAGGCCGTGACCCTGCGGGCGATCGCGCGCGAGCTCGGCATCACGGCGCCGGCGTTGTACCGCTACTACGGGTCCCGCGACGATCTGGTCGAGCATCTTCGCGCGGACGTCGTCGCGGATCTGGCGGCCGAGCTCGCCGAGGACATCGCGCAGCTGCCGGATGAGGGCGCGCTGCAGCTTTTCGCCATCTGCAAGGGATTCCGGCGCTGGGCGCTCACGCACACCAAGGAGTTCACGCTGGTCTTCGCGTCGCCGGCGGGGGACGACACGTTGAGCAGGCTGGACGAGCCGTTCGGGCGGATCTTCCTCGCGGCGGCGGGCCGGGTGCTCGCGATGCACGATCTGGTGACGCCGTCGAACGACGTGGTCCCCGTCGAACTGCGCGACGATCTCACGTCGTTCCAAGAGGAATTGCTCGCCGTGCTGAAGGAGTCCGGGGCGACGTTCCCGCTCGAAAAGCTCGACCTCGGCGTGACGTACCTGATGATCCAGTTCTGGGCCCGGCTCTACGGGCACGTCACGCTCGAGGTCTTCGGCAACTATCCGATCCCGTTCTCGAAACCGGACGTCCTCTTCGACGCGATGCTGGCCGATCTCGCGCGCGAGATCGGCCTGTCCACCGAGTAACTAGGCCGCGTGGCCGCCGTCGACCGAGACGGTCGCCGCGGTCACGTACTTGCTTTCCGGCCGCGCCAGGAACGACACGGTGGCGGCGACCTCCGACGGCGAGCCGTAGCGGTCGAACACCGTCGAGCTCCGCTGGTCGGCGGCGTACGGGCCGTCGGCCGGGTTCATGTCGGTGTCGGTCGGGCCGGGGTGGACGATGTTCACGGTGATGCCGCGCGGCCCCAGTTCCCTGGCGAGGCCCTTGGTCAGGCCCAGCAGCGCGGTCTTGCTCACCGCGTACAGCGACATCCCGGGGCCGGGCACGCGGTCCGAGACACAGCTGCCGATGGTGATCACGCGACCGCCTTCACCGAGGTGCCGGGCCGCGGCCTGCGTGGCCACGTAGACACCGCGGACGTTGACCGCGAGCACGCGGTCGATGTCCTCGATGCTCGTCTGGTCGATAGGGCCGACGAAACCGACGCCCGCGTTGTTCACCAGGACGTCGAGCCTGCCGAACTCGGCGACCGCCGTGTCGACCGCGGAAGCCAGGGCCGCGGCGTCGGCGCTGTCGGCCTGGATCGCCAGCGCACGGCGTCCGAGTGCCTTGATCTTGTCGACGACACCGGCCGCGAGCTCGGCGTTGTTCTGATAGGTGAGCGTGACGTCGGCGCCGTCCTCGGCGAGCCGGATCGCCGTGGCGGCACCGATCCCGCGGCTGCCGCCGGTCACCAAAGCCACCTTGCCGTCGAGGGTCATGGGGTGTTCTCCGTTCGATTTCGTTGTCCTTGAACAACTCCATCGAATCGCCTCATGACCCTCGACGCTGGCGGCTATCGGCCACGGCGCTACAGCACGATGTTGACCAACCGTCCGGGCACGACGATCACCTTGCGCGGGGTGCCGTCGCCGACCAGCGCGGCGACCTTCTCGTCGGCCAGCGCGGCCGCCTGCACCGCGTCCTTGCCCGCGTCGGCGGGCACGGTGACGCGCGAGCGCACCTTGCCGTTGACCTGGATCGGGTACTCCACGGAGTCTTCGACCAGGTACTTCTCGTCGACGACCGGGAACGGCCCGTGCACCAGGGAATCCGCGTGGCCCAGGCGCTTCCACAACTCCTCGGCCAGATGCGGGGCCAGCGGCGCCAGCATCAGCACCAGGGGCTCCACCAGTTCCCGCGGCGTGGCTTCGGCCGAACCGTAGGTCTTGGTGACGTGGTTGTTCAGCTCGATCAGCTTCGCGCCGGCCGTGTTGAACCGCAGTTCCGCGTAATCCTCGCGGACCCCGGCGATCGTCTTGTGCAGCTGCTTGCGATCGTCATCGGTCGCGTCCACAGTGGACACTCGCAGCTCGCCGGTGTCCTCGTTGACGACCAGGCGCCACAGCCGCTGCAGGAACCGTTGCGCGCCGACGACGTCCTTGGTCGCCCACGGCCGCGAGACGTCCAGTGGGCCCATCGACATCTCGTAGAAGCGGAAGGTGTCGGCGCCGTAGTCGGCGGCCATCTGGTCAGGCGTCACGACATTCTTCAGGCTCTTGCCCATCTTGCCGTATTCCTGCTTGACCTCTTCTTCGCCGAAGAAGAACTTGCCGTCCCGCTCCACGACCTGGTCGGCCTGGACGTGCACACCGCGGGAATCGGTGTACGCGTACGCCTGCACGTAGCCCTGGTTGAACAGCTTCCGGTACGGCTCCTTGGACGACACGTGGCCCAGGTCGAACAGCACCTTGTGCCAGAACCGCGAGTACAGCAGGTGCAGCACCGCGTGCTCGACACCGCCGACGTACAGGTCCGTGCCGCCGGGGTCGTCGACGCCGTGTTCGGCGGGACGCGGGCCGACCCAATAGGACTCGTTCTCCGGCGCGACGAACACGTCCGGGTTGGTCGGGTCCAGGTACCGCAGCTGGTACCAGCAGGAGCCCGCCCAGTTCGGCATGGTGTTGATGTCGCGGCGGTAGGTCTTCTTGCCCTCACCCAGGTCCAGTTCGACCTCGACCCAGTCGGTGGCGCGGGCCAGCGGCGAGGACGGCGTGCTGTCCTTGTCCTCCGGGTCGAACGTCACCGGCGAGTAGTCGGCGACCTCGGGCAGCTCGACCGGCAGCATGCTCTCCGGCAGCGCGTGGACGTGGCCGTCCTCGTCGTAGACCACCGGGAACGGCTCGCCCCAGTAGCGCTGACGCGAGAACAGCCAGTCGCGCAGCTTGTACTGGACGGTGCCGCGGCCGTGCTCGTTCTCCTCCAGCCAGCCGATCATCGTCTTCTTGGCCTCGTCGACACCCATGCCGTCCAAGAAGCCGGAGTTGATCGCGGGTCCGTCGCCGGTGAACGCCTTGCCGTCGAAGCCTTCCGTCGGCTGGACCGTACGGATGATCTCCAGGCCGAACTTTTCGGCGAACTCCCAGTCACGGGTGTCCTGGCCGGGGACGGCCATGATCGCGCCCGTGCCGTAGCCCATCAGCACGTAGTCGGCGACGAAGACCGGGATCTCCTTGCCGTCGGCCGGATTCACCGCGTAGGAGCCGGTGAAGACGCCGGTCTTCTCCTTGTTCTCCTGACGGTCCAATTCGGACTTCCGCGAGGCGGCGGCGCGGTACTCGGCGATCGCTTCGGCCGGGGTGGCGGCGTCGCCGGTCCAGCTCGCGTCGACGCCTTCCGGCCACGTGGCGGCGGTCAGTTCGTCGACCAGCGGGTGCTCGGGCGCGACCACCAGGTACGTGGCGCCGAACAGGGTGTCCGGACGGGTGGTGAAGACCTCGATCTTCTTGTCGCCGGACTCGAACGAGACCCGCGCGCCGTGCGAGCGGCCGATCCAGTTGCGCTGCATGGACTTGACCTTCTCCGGCCAGTCCAGCAGGTCCAGGTCGTCGACCAGGCGGTCGGCGTAGGCGGTGATCCGCATCATCCACTGACGCAGGTTGCGCCGGAACACCGGGAAGTTGCCGCGTTCACTGCGGCCGTCGGCGGTGACCTCTTCGTTCGACAGCACCGTGCCCAGCCCGGGGCACCAGTTCACCGGCGCCTCGGAGAAGTAGACCAGCCGGTGCGTGTCGATGATCTCCAGCTGTTCGGCACGGGTCAGCTCACACCAGTTGCGGCCGTCGGGCGTCCGGCGCTTGTCCTGCGCGTACTCGGTCTCCAGCTCGACGATGGGCCGGGCCTTGCCCGCCTTCTCGTCGTAGTACGAGTTGAAGATCTGCAGGAAGATCCACTGGGTCCACTTGTAGTAGTCCGGGTCGATCGTCGAAATCCGGCGACGCTCGTCGTGACCCAGCCCCAGGCGCCGGATCTGGCGCAGGTAGGTCTCCATGTTCTCTTCGGTCGTCTTGCGCGGGTGCTGCCCGGTCTGCACCGCGTACTGCTCGGCGGGCAGGCCGAAGGCGTCGAAGCCCATCGTGTGCAGCACGTTCCGGCCGATCATGCGGTGGTACCGCGCGAAGACGTCGGTCGCGATGAAGCCCAGCGGGTGCCCGACGTGCAGCCCGGCGCCCGACGGGTACGGGAACATGTCCTGGACGAACAGCTTGTCCGACGGGACCTCTCCGCTCTCGTCCGCGAGCGGGCCCACCGGGTTGGGTGCGTGGTAGGTGCCGTGGTCGGACCAGTAGTCCTGCCAACGCTGCTCGATCTGGCCCGCCAGCTCCGCGGTGTAGCGGTGCTGAGGGGCCGCGTCGGCGCCTTCGCTCGCCTGGTTCATCGCCGAAATCCTCCGTGCTCATCCACGTCAAGCCACTCCAGAAACAACTCGACCCCTCAGCCCGGAGGGCATGAGGGGTCGCCGCGCTGGTCCCGGCCGTTCGGCCGAGTTCAGCGCGGCAGGCTAAGGAGCAGCCGAGCCGTGTTCATGAGTCCAGTTTAACGCCCTGGTCAAAGCCGTTCCGAGGGGACCGCCAGAGCGATGAACTGGGTCACCTGGGTCGCGGAGAAGTTGTTGTCGCTGACCAGGACCAGACTGCGCTCCCCGTTCGGGAGGCGCGGCCCCCAGGTCATCCCCTCGACGTTGTCCACCGTGGACAGTTTGAAATCCGCGAGGTCCGCGAGCAGGCGCTTCTTGACCGGCTTGACCTTCGTCGCGTCGCCCAGCGAGGGCGTTTTCAGGATGTTCGTGGCGCCCTTGGTGTCGATCTCGTAGACGCGGATCTTGTTGCCGACGCCGGTGACGAACGACCGCTCCATCACCAGGTAGCGCGTCGGATCGGCCTGGTCGACGGCCAGCAACGACGAGATGCCGGTGGTCGCGAACGCGCCGGGTGGGTTCGGCGACGCGAAGACCTTTTCCTGCGGGTACGCGTACTGCGCGAGGACGGGCCCGAACCGCGACTGCACGGTGATCCGCGAAAGGGCGCCCGACGTGGTGTTCGCCTCCGGGCCGTCCTGGAGCAGCGGGCCTTCGACGGCGCTGGCGACCAGCGACCCGAAGCCCGCGAACGTGATGCCTTCGAGAGCGAGGTTCTGCCGCGGGCCCGCCGTCTCGGCCATCTTCTCGTTGGCGGGAATCGGCAGGTCACGGACGTAGGAGCCGTCGCGCTCCGCCTCGCGGATCGACGGGTCGATCCGCGCCGCGGCCGACCGCTCGCCCTCCTGCGACCAGACGTACCGGCCGGTCCAGGGGTCGACGCGCAGCTCTTCGGGGTCGATGGTCTGCATGTTCGGCGGCTGCGCGGGGTCGTTCTTCGCGAGCGGCGGATACGGCGTGCCGTCGGGCCGCAGGAGCGGCTTGGTGCCGGTGAAGGTCACCGGGCCGAGGCCCTTGGCGTCGAGGGAGAACTTCGCCGTGTAGAACCGCGCCGGGTTGAGGGCGGAGCGGTCGTCGCAGATCAGCGCGTACTCGCCGGTGCGGGGGTCGAAGTCGATGCTGGACAGGCCGCCGACGACGGTGCCCTCGTAGGGCAGGGCGTTCGGGACGATCTGTTCCCCGATCAGGCGAAGCGGACGGTGACCCGCTTCGGCGGCCGGTGCGGCCATCAGGGTGAGGGGAACGGCCCCGATCAGGGCGGCGACGAAAGCTCGGCGTGACATGGCCTGTAGCACAGTCGATCAGGGTATCCGGCAGGTTGCCGGGACGTCACGCTTATCCTCGTGGAGTGTTCGTCATAGCGCTGGTCCCGATCGTGCTGGGTGTCCTCGTCGGCTGGGGTGGGTTCCTCGGCCTGCGCGAGAAGCTGCCGCGTGACCGCGGCGCCGGCGTGCGCACCGCCGCCACCATGCGCAGTGAGGACGCCTTCCGGCTCGGCAACAAGGTCGCCGGGCTCCCGACGCTGGCAGGCGGCGTGATCGCCGTGCTCGCGGGGATCGCCGCGCTGGTCATGCCGACGACGTTCGGGCTGCTGCTCGCCTCGTTCGTGGGCGTGATCGGGATGATCGCGCTGGTCGTGGCCGGGGGAGTGCTCGGCAACCGCGCCGCCGCGACGGTGCCGGAGCCCGAACCGGAGCGTCCGGCCGGCTGCAGTGGCTGCGCGTGCGGCACCTGCGGTGTCTTCAAGAAGGCCGACACCGCCACCGCCTAGTTACGTTGCGACTGCCCGGATTGTCGGAGCGGTCTGGTAGATCATGGGCCATGTTCCGCGACTTCAACTTCAAGCTGCTGGTCATCGACAAGCTCATGTACCAGGACAAGCTCATCCAGCCCCGTTTCCAGATCGCCGAAATTCTCCACGCCAAGGGCGCCACCGGCGACCTGTGGGAGTACCTGTACGAACAGGACCTGCTGAACACCGTCCTCGAGGAAGCCCGCCAGTACTTCACCGATTTGGAGTTCACTCCCGACCAACTGGCCGCCGTGGACGAACTGATCACGGACGGCGGCTTGGACATCTATCACCAGTGCTCGCCGTTCTGGGACGGCGAGGACGACCTCTTCGACATCACCTCACTGGACGACCTCGCCCTGCTGCCCAACCTCCGCGTGATCCACGACATCGCCGGGTCCATCATGGCCGTCCCCGGCGCCGAGGACACTCTCAAGGCCCGCGGAACCGCCGTGGAATGAGCCCTTTTCATCGCGGTTGACGGCGGGTCTCGGTGGCCCGGCGTAGGCGACAACGAAGGCCCGTACCAGGACACCGCCTAGTTGCGCTGAAGGTCTCCCGGATGGGTGGCCAGCAGCGCCAGCGGGATGCCCTGACGCCGCAGCACCTGGCCCCAGAGGTCGTGGTTCGGCGAGGCGAGGACGTCGCTGGGCAGCGCCGGGACGATCACCCAGTCGTCGCGTTCGATCTCGTTCGCCAGCTGGCCGGAATCCCAGCCCGCGTATCCGGCGAAGACCCGCACACCGCGGACCTTCGGCACCAGGACCTCGGGATCGGTGTCGAGGTCGACCAGCGCGACCGGGCCGCGGACGGCGATCACGCCGGGCACGCTCGACGCCGTCTCGCCGGTCCGCAGCGCGGCCAGGCACAACGCGGTCTTCTTCTCGACCGGGCCGCCGACGAACACCGACTGCGGTTCGGCGACGTGCCCGCCCCAGTTGGGCAGCACGTCGTAGACCGGCACGTCACTCGGCCGGTTGAGCACGACGCCGAGCGTTCCCTCGTCCCGGTGATCGATGACGAACACGACGGTTCGCCGGAAATTGGGATCGAACATCGTGGGGGCGGCGACCAGGAGCGTTCCCGGTTCGACCTCGGCGTCCGCTGGCACGTCCGCCATGATCCCACTTCGAGTGAGGACAAATCGTCCGGCTCTGGGAACAACAGCATCACGAGCACCGTTGGACACATCGGTCGGTGCGCTTTCCGTGTCCCCCGGGCTCACTGAAGAACCGCCTTTGTGGAATACCGTCCGGCTGGAGCCACACTGCGCATAGCCGCCGAGAGGCGACCCTAAAGCGCACCGGCCGCCTAATAAGCTGCGGGCTTGTGACGATCAGCGCCCCGGCGCCTCCCGCAACCTTCGTTCGCGACCGTGACTTCCGCCGTCTGCTGTTCACGCGGCTCTCCGCGCACTGGGGCAACGGCATGTACCAGGCCGGGCTGGCGGGCGCGGTCCTCTTCAACCCCGAACGCGCCGCCGACGCGCTCGCCATGGCGGGCGGGTTCGCGGCGTTGCTGCTGCCCTATTCGCTCGTCGGACCGTTCGCGGGCGCCCTGCTCGACCGCTGGGACCGCCGGAAGGTCTTGATCTTCGCGAGCCTTCTGCGGTCGGTCACCATCCTCGCGACGGCCGTCGCCGTGGGCACGGGCGCGGCCGGGATCGGGCTGTTCTCCCTGGCACTGGCGTCCGAAGGCATCTCCCGGTTCATCGGTTCGGGGCTGTCCGCGTCGCTTCCGCACGTCGTCGACGAGAAGGCCGTGGTCGCCGCGAACGCCTTCGCCGCGACCTGGGGCTCGGTGCTCGCCGTCGTCGGTGGCGGCTGCGCGATCGGCCTCCGGGCGCTGACCGGCGCCGACGACGCCGGGTCCGCCTGGGTCACCGCCGTCGCCGCGCTGGGCGGGATCGGCGCCGCCGTCCTCGCCTCTGGGTTCACCCGCGGCCTGCTCGGGCCCTCGACGGTCGACGAGCCGTCGAACCCGGCCCTCGCCGTCGCTCGCGGCCTGGCCGACGGCGCGAAGGCGGCCTGGCGCACGCCCAGCGTCACGGCCGGGTTCGTCGCGCTGTTCGCCCATCGCGCGTCGTACGGGATCTCCTTACTGGTGACCGTGCTGCTGATGCGCAACCACTTCGCCGCCGGGATGACGGGGCTCGGCCAGATGGCGGCGTTCGCCGGCGCCGGGATCCTGGTCGCCGGACTGCTGACCGCCCGGTTGATCAAGCTGTTCGGCAGGGTCCGCGTCGTGGTGGGGGCGCTGGTGCTGGCGGCGGTCGCGCAGTCCGCGCTAGGCCTGCCGATGACGATCCCCACCGCGTTGCTCGCGGCGTTCCTGGTGACCGGGGCCGGGCAGGTGCTGAAACTCTGCGTCGATTCCTCGGTCCAGCTCGACGTCGCCGACGAAGCGAGGGGGCGGGTCTTCGCGCTCTACGACACGCTTTTCAACGTCACCCAGGTCGTCGCGGTCTCGCTGGCCGCGGCGGTGATCCCGGACGACGGCCGCTCGCCGGGTCTGCTCGTCACGGCGACCGCCCTCTACCTGGCGGGAGCCGCCTGCCATTTGCTCGCGGTGCGAAAACGCCGGATCCGGTGATTCGGCACGGAGGTTGGCATTAGGGTGACGCTTACCGACCCCGGGTGGCGTATGCCCGGGATCAAGTACTCGCGGGGGCTCAAGTGACGACGGCCGGCGACGACAGCGCACGCCTCGAAGCGCGCAATGCCGCCATGAAGGACCAGGTCGACACGCTGCTCGAACAGTTCGAGCGCCAGACGGCCCAGCTCCGCGACGCGCAGGAAGCCGCTTCGCAGACGTCGGCGACGGTGGTCTCGCAGGACGGCCTCGTCCGCGCCACCATCGACGCGACCGGCACCCTCGCCAAACTCGAGTTCCAGCCGAACGCCTTCGAGCGCACCAACCCCGCGCAGCTGGCCAACACCGTGCTGACCCTGGTCCGGCAGGGATCGCTGCAGGTCAAGCAGCAGGTCGCCGACCTGATGGCCCCGATCACCGAAGGGCTGCCGGATCTTTCGGACCTCATCGAAGGCGCTCCTTCGTTGCAGGGCCTGATGCCGGTGATCCCGGACTTCCTCGCGGAGGAGGAAGAAGAGGCACCGGCGAAGTCCGACGAAGATTTCGATGCCCCGCTGATGATCAAGGACGAAACCCCGCCGCCTCCGCCTCCGCCGCCGCCCGCGCCTCCGACGCCGAAACCGGTTCCGAAACGGGTGCGCCAGCAGGACGACGATGAGGAAGAGCCGCCTTCGAGCTGGCTGACCAGGGGGGTCTGATGCCGAACGGTGGGGGCGGTGCCGGGTTCACGGCGGATCCGGACGCGGTGAAGACGGCCGCGGCCAAACTGGGGATCGCCGCGGACCAGCTGGACGACGCGGGCAAGGAACTGCTGGCCGCGATGAACTCGCTCGGCCAGTGCTGGGGCGGCGACGACGCGGGCAAGGAGTTCGCGAAGGACTACGAGCCGGGCGCGAAGGGCTCGTCCGAGGGGTTCGCGAACATCGTCGAGGCGCTGCGGGGCATGCAGCACAACGTCGAACGGTCGATGACCGCCTTCACGAACGCCGAGGAAGAGATCAAGTCGACGCTGGACAAGAAGGTCTAGCGCCGTGGGTATGGAGATGCCCGACGCGGTCAAGTGGCTCTTGCCGATCGTCGTCGGGGAAAGCTGGCCCGAAGGCGACGAGGACAAGCTCCGCGAACTGCGCGACGCCTGGCACAACGCCTCGAAGGCGATCCAGCCGATCGCCGACACCGCGACCAAGGGCGCCACCGAGGTCCTCGGCGGCTGGACCGGTGAGGGCGCGGAGAAGTTCGCCGAGGCCTGGAAGAAGTTCGTCGAGGGCGACGAGGCGTACTTCAAGTCGCTCGCCGATTCTTCGAAGGCGCTCGGCGACTCGTGCAACGCGACCGCGCTGGACGTCGAGTACACGAAGTACATGATCATCATCTCGCTGGTGATCCTCGCCGCCCAGATCGTCGCGATGATCGCGGCCGCGGCGGTGACGTTCGGCGGTTCGACGGCCGGGATCGCGCCCGCCCAGATCGCCACCCGCATGACCGTCCAGATGATCTTCCGCCAGCTGATGCAGAAGCTGGCGCAGGAAGGCTTCAAGAAGGTCGCGAAGGAGCTCCTCGAGAAACTTCTCAAGGAGGGCCTGAAGAAGATCGGCAAGGAGGTCCTGCAGAACACGGCGATGAACCTCGCCATGGACGCGGGGATCCAGGGCCTGCAGATGGCCAAGGGCGACCGCGACAGCTGGGATTTCAGCAAGACCAAGGATTCCGCGATCAGCGGCGCCGTCGACGGCGTGGTCGGCGCGGGCAGCAGCAGTATCGGCAAGGGCGCCACCAAGGGACTTTCCGACAGCGTCGGCGGCCAGATCGTCGACAGCGCGGCACGGGGTGCTGTCCGCGGCGCGGCCGAGGGGGTCGCCAGCACGGTCGGGCAGGCCGCCGTCACCGGCGACCTGGACAAGCTTTCGACCAAGGACGTCCTGATGGGCGCGTCCGGCGGAGCCGTCGGCGGCGGTGTCGACGGGGCCAAGAGCCAGATCGGCGACATCAAGGCCGCGAACGCGCCGAGCGCCACCCCGGACGTCGACGGTCCTTCGACGCCGGATGGGGATTCCGGGACACCTTCGCGCACTCCGAGCACTTCGGATTCCTCGTCACGGCCGGACTCTTCCTCGCCGGAGCCGGCCGCACGGTCCACTTCGGACAGTGAGGCGCCACAGTCGCGTTCGGACGGCGGGAACCAGGATTCGCAGCGGCCCACGTCGAGTTCCGAGAGCGGACCGCAGCGGACGGCGGACAGCGATCGGGTCAGCCAGTCGTCGACGCAGGCTCCGGAACGTCCGGCGGACGCGCCGGCGAGCACCGGTGAGCGTGCGGCACAGCCCCATCAGAATGCTCCGGCGGCCGCGGCGGACAACGGTGCCGGATCCGGTCAGCAGCAGGCCGCGGCGGCGAATCAACAGCAGGCGCCCGCGGCTCAGCACCAGGCACCGGCGGCGAGCCCGGCGCAGACACCGGCTGCGAGCTCGGCACCCAGCCCGTCGCAGACACCGGCTTCGAGCCCAAGCTCGGCGGGGAGTCCGGCACCCGGTCCTTCGCAGGGGCCGACGTCCAGTCCCTCGCCCGGTCCTTCGCAGGGACCGGCGCCTGGTCCCTCGCCGAGTCCTTCGCAGTCGAGCGCGATGCCGCCCGCCGCTTCCTCCGGTGCCCCCGCCTCGACGGGTGCGCCGTCGAATTCGGGCGGCTACGGCATGGCGTCGAACACGGGCTCATCCGCTCCGTCGGGTGGTTACGGCATGGCGCCCGGCGGCAATCCGCCCGGCAACGGCCCCGCTCCCGGCGGTTTCCCGCCGCCCGGCGGTCACGATCCCTCCCGGCCCTTCC
The DNA here is from genome assembly GCF_044765885.1 of Amycolatopsis sp. NPDC102389. Taxonomy (NCBI): domain Bacteria; kingdom Bacillati; phylum Actinomycetota; class Actinomycetes; order Pseudonocardiales; family Pseudonocardiaceae; genus Amycolatopsis; species Amycolatopsis sp. NPDC102389. Next base: position 171,194 of record NZ_JBIWKX010000003.1, on the reverse strand, counting down.
GGCCGAACGACGGCGTCCAGGCCGCGGGCCTCACCGGCAACGGCGGACCTCAGCAGCCGCGCTTCGACCAGCCGCCCGCCCCGATGCCCTTCCAGGGCCAGCAACCGATGCAGCCGCCGCCTCCGGGTGGTTTCGCGCCTCCTCCGCCGCCTCCTCCCGGTGGTGGCGGTGGCCCCATGCCGCCTCGCGGACCGCAGGGGCAGCCCGGCCCGATGGGCCCGCGCCCGACCGGACCGCAGCCGCCACAGCAGCACCCCGGCCAGGGTGGTCATCCGCAGGACCGCGGGCCGCGGCAGCGTCCTCAGCAACCGCCGCCGGGTCCGCAGGGTCCGCCTCGGCCGCCCCAGGGTTATCAGGGACGGCCGGGTCCCGGCCAGCACGGCGGGGTCCCGCCGCGTCCGCAGACGCCTCCGCCCGGCCCGCCGCCGGGAAACCGCGGCCCGGCGGGCTATCCGCCGCCTCCGCCGCGGCCCCAGCATCCGGGCAACGGCCCGTTCCCCGGGAACCGCGGCCCCATGCCGCCGCCTCCGCCGCCCGGCCATCACCCCGGCCGCCCCATGCCGCCCGGCGCCGAGCCGCCGCGTTTCGGTGGTCCGCAACGTCCGCCGCAGGTCCCGGCACCGCGTCCTGGTCAGGACGGGTACGCGGGACCACCCCAGGACCGCACCCGGCCGCCGCAGCAGCAGCAACCCCCGGCGCGACCGGTGGAGCACGCGCAGCAGCAGCCGCCTCAGGACCGCGGCGCGGCCCTGCCCAAGGACGCCGAGCTTCCGAAGGACGTCGAGGCGCCGAAGGACACTCACGCTCCCAAGGACACCGAGACGCCGAAGGAAGTCGAGACTCCCAAGGACACCGACGCCCCCAAGGACACCGACACTCCTCACGACACCGAGGCGCCCCAGGACGTCACGCCCGACGACAGGACCACTGTCGACGAGCCGTACCTGACCGACCCCGACTTCCACACGGACGATCCCGCCGCCTACCGCGCGCTCGCCGAGACGCAGATCGACAAGCGCGGTTTCGACAAGGACACCGGGGAAGCGCGGAGCGAACAGGTCCGCCGTGAGGGTCTCGCCAAACGCGACGCCCACGAAGACCCGCGCGTCAAGGAAATGTCGGATCAGGGCGCCTACGCGGTGCACAGCTACACGCGGACCGACATGGCCGAGCGGATCACGCACGCCCAGCGCCACGGCGGCGCGGAGCTGGACGCGCTCCGGCCGCATATCGAGGCGATCACCTCCGGCCTCAACGAGATGCCCGCCTACGAAGGCCTCGTCTCGCGGCGGGTGAACTTCGGCGGCAACGAGAGCGCGATCCGGGGCTTCCTCGAAGCGCACGCCAAGGGTCAGGTCATCGTCGACCCGCAGATGCTGAGCACGTCGAGGGTCACGCCCGACCATCCGCGCAGCAACTTCCCCGGCGAAGTCGAGATGCGCATCCAGTCGAAGACCGGGCGTCACATCGAAGACCTCGCGTCCAAAAAGGACGAACGCGAAGTGCTGATGAAGTCGGCGACGCAGCTGCGCGTCACCGACGTCAAGATGGGCCCGGGCCATCCCGAGCACCCCGGCTACAAGAAGCGGCTGGACGACGGCTCGCCGAACGACCTGCCGAAGTGGATCGTCGAATGCGAAGAGGTCGTCGCCGGTGAAGACGGCCATCTGAGTCCGGACGAGGTCCACCAGAAGGTCGCCGAGCGGCGCGACTACAACAACGCCGAGCAGGAGCGGCTGGAGGCGGAGGCGGCCGAGCAGGAAGCCCAGCTGCGCCGCGATCACCCGGAGCTCTTCCAGCACCAAGGCTTCGACGCGTTCGAAACCAAGCTGGCCGACGGCAAGGGTGGCTGGGTCGACGCCGCGGACGCCCCGGTCCGCGAAACCCCGAAGCCGCCGAGGGAGCACGCTCCCGACGGTGGCTGGTCCGAGCTGGCGAAGCCACTCGAAGAGGGCGGGACGCCGGTCATCCACGCCGGTTCGACCGAGACACCGCACCAGCAGGTCCGGTTGATCATGGACGAGCTGCCCGCGATCGGCGAAGCCAACACCCGCAACTACTACGCGCCCGAATCGTGGAAGGACGGCTACCAGACGAACTCGGCCGAGGCGCTGGTCGCGTTCGAGAACCGGATGGACGGTGGCGACGCCGTCGCCGCGCCGTCGACGGGTGGTTCGCCGCTGCAGCACGTCAGCGACCGGCTCGGCGGGCAGTGGTCGGATCGGAACGGCTTCGCCGACGTCGCCCGTGAGCTGGGCGAACGTCCGATCGGCGCCCGGACCGCGGTGGCGTTCGAGCATCACGCCGCCGCCGATCCGAACGCGCCGGAAGGCTCGCCGCGGGCCAAGGACCGGATCGAGACGCGCATCGTCGCCGCGGTGAACACGCCGCACGGCGTGGTCTTCGCCGACCCGATGACCGGGCGGCTCGCGACGCTGCCCGACGATCCGACGTCGATCAAGGCGATGCCGATGGGCGGCGGCGACGCTCCGCACGTCCACCAGGCGGAAGTACCGGAGACAGCGCACACCGAGCCGCACACCGACAAGACCGAAGTCGACATCGCCGAGCGGCTCAAGGGCCCGGAAGAGACGCCGGCGCGGCTCGACGAGAGCTACCTCGGCGACGAGAACTTCCGTGGCACGCCTGAGGATCACAAGAGCCTCCGGGACCGCTACGACAACGCCGACCTCGCCGAGCAGGCCCGCGAAAAGGCGTTGAGGCGTCTCGAAGCCAGCCCGCTGAAGGACCGTGTCTCGCCCGAAGCGGCCGAAGCGATCTACTCGTACTCGCGGGAACACGCCTACGCGATCAACGAAGCGAACCGGCGAGGCGAGTCGCACCCCGACTTCGAAAACGCCCAGCGCAGCACCCGGGCGATCGTCGGCGCGCTCAACGAGCTGCCGGACTTCCACGGCGAGGCCATCCGCGGCATCGACACCAAGGGTGACATGCAGGCGGCCGGGATGATGGCCGCGCACTACGAGCCCGGTCAGACCGTCCCCGAGCCGACGATGACCAGCTCGACCATCAAGACGTCGCCGGACACGAAGTCGAAATTCGGCCAAGACGTCGAGATCCACATCGTCTCGAAGACGGGCAAGGACGTCTCGTCACTCGCCGAAAACCCCGGCGAGCACGAGGCCATCAACAAGCCGGCCACGCAGCTTTACGTGCACAGCAAGGAGTTCAAGACTCCGCCGCTGGTCGACCGGCCGAAGTGGGTCATCCACGCCGAAGAGGTCACTCCCGGCGACCCGCGCTACCTCGACCCCGAGACCGCCAAGCAGAAGATGGACGAGCGGCGGGCCCGGCACGCCGCGGAGGCGCCCGAACTCGCGCGTCTCGCCCAGGCACAGTCGATGGCGCGCCTCGGCGGCTTCGACGAGCCGCAGACCCCGCATCTCACCGCCGAAAACCCGGCGGAGCACGGGGTCGCGGACGCCGACAAGGGATCCGAATACGGCGAGCAGGCTCAGGACCACTCCGCCACCGATGACACGGCCGAGCTGCCCACGCCCGAGCGGGACTACTCGTCGATGGCGGTCGCGACCAACCCGCCGAGCGAACCGGCGATCCACGCCGGTTCGGCGAGCCCCGAGCAGCAGGCCGCGTATGTCGCCGACCGGCACCCGCGGCTCGGCGAGGTCAACCCGCATTTCAACGACCCCGACGCGCTGGCGAACGGCTACCGCTCCAACTGCACGCGCACGCCGGGCGCGTACATGGACCAGCTGAACGGCATCGACTCGACCGCCGGCCCGCTGCTCCCGCACGAGATGGACAGCCGCGGCACGCTGGAACACGTCGAAGAGCGGTTCGGCGGGCGGTTCTCCGACCGCGCCGATTACGACACCGTCATCCGCGAGATGCGCGGCATGCCGACCGATCACCACGCGGTCATCGCGGTGAAGTACCTCGACGAAAACGGCGTCGAGCGCGGCCACGTCGCGATGGTGGCGAACACGCGTGACGGCGTCGCGTTCCTCGACCCGCAGTCGGGCGCGCTGATGAACCTGCCGCATCCGCCGCTGAGCATGAAGCTGATGCACGTCGGTGTCCCGGAGGGCCCGGCCGCGCAGCACACCGACGGGCACACCACGCCGACGGAGACTTCGTCGACGCGGCCTGTCGACCCGCGGATCGCCTACGCCATGGAAAACACGCCCGACGTGCCGCCGTCGCGGATCGGGCCGGACGGCCGTCCGATCGTGGACGCGGGCTACGGCATGGCGCACGACGAGCCGGCCCGGAACGACCGGGCCGACGGCGAGCGGTTCCTGAACGATCCCGAGGTCGCGGCCGCAGTGGACGGACTGGACCCGGACAAGAAGCGGGCCGTCCACGAGGACGAGAACGGCGTCAAGCACGACGTCGGCCCGATGCGGGACTTCATCCGCGAGCACCTGCCCGCGCATCCGGAACTCGTCCGGCTGATGGAGCACCCGGACAACGCGTACCTGCGGGCTTCGCTGCTCAACAACCCGATGACCATCGGCAGCCTGCTGTTGCACCCGGAGGCCATCCCGATCCTCGAAGACGCCCTGCGCGACGTCGAGGAACGCGGCTACCAGATGATCGACGACGTCCAAGAGGCCGGCCCTGGCGACACCCCGCTGACGCAAGAGCAGCGGGAAGTCTCCGAGGCGGCGGCCCGGCTCGCGGCCGAGTCGGACCCCGAGCATCGCGTCCACTCCGGTTTTTCCCCGGAACACATCGGCGACCCGGCGAAGATCGACGAGTTCCTCGCCGCCGAGCGGGCGGCCTGGCCGCAGAACCAGGGAGACCTCAACCGGATCGCCGAACGCATCGCGAGCGAGAACGACGGTCACGCCGGTAGCCGCCAGACTCCCAAGGACGACGATCGAGCCCGGGCGAAGATCGCCAAGTACGAGGGTGACGCTTCCCTGCTGACGGATCTGGTGGGTGCGAAGATCCAGTTCGACACCCTGGCCGATGTCTACAACGCGCTCGGCGCGGTGATCGCCGACCCGGGCCTCGAAATCGTCAGCTTCGACGACCGGTTCGCCAACCCGCAGGACAGCGGGTACCGCGATCTGCAGATGAACGTCCGGCTGCCGAACGGGCACGTCGCCGAACTGCGGCTGCATCTGACGCATATCGACACCGTCTCGGCCTACGAACACGCCTTGTACGAGGTCCGCCGCGACTTCCCGACGTACAACCTGACACTGGACGAGAACAACAAGAAGAGGTTGTCGCCGGAACAGGCCCTGCTGGACGCCGCGCTGATGGACCGGGTCCGGGAGAAGTTCATGGCCGGCCTGCGCGAGGGCCTGCCGCCTGAGGAGAACACGTGATCCAGACACCGTCCTTCTACACCTACTTCGGGAAGACGTACCGCATCGAATCGACGCCCGACGGCGGCCTGACGGGTTACCTCCTCAACCTTCGCTCCGGGGAGTTCGACGAAAAACCGGAGCACGTGCGCGAGGTCATGTGGGCGATGGCGAGTTCGGACATCAGCAAGGTGCCCGAGGAGAAGTTCGTCCAGGAGACCGAACGTGCCCGCGAGCGATACCTCAAGGGCGACGGTCCGATCTTCGCGCTGTACGAGACCATCGACGGCCTCTACCAGCAGGCCAGGCGTGAGAACCGTCGCGTGGCACCGCAGGAATCGGCGTTGATCCAGTCGCTGCGCAAGCGCACCTTCAAGATGTGGGAGGACGAGTTGGCCCGCCGCGCCGCCGGCGAGCCGCCCACGTTCCGGGCCGAACCCCGTTTCCCGAACCGGGCGCGATGATTCACGTGGAACAACTCACTCCCGAACACCAGCGCGGGCTGCTGATCGAGATCGGCAAGCTCATCCGCTCGGGTGTCACCGACGCGGCACATCCGGCGGTCGCCGATTTCCGGCAGGCCGGGGAGCACACCGAACTCGAGGGCCACAACGTCGAGCCCGCGCCCGAGCTGAACGAGCTCTTCGGCAGGCTCCGCACCGGGATGTACGCGACCGGCCGGGGGACCTGGCTCCAGTCGCGGTTCACGCTGAAGCCCGACGGCACCTTCGACTTCGACTTCACCCTCGACGACGAGCCGGCGTGGACCGAAGCACCGCCGGCTTCGGCGTACCCGGACGAGCTGGCCGCGTTCCCGCGCGAGGACGAGCACGTCCCGGACTGGTGGCGGCTGCGCGCGCAGCTGCCGTTGCGCGTCGAGTTCCGGCACGCCCGGATCGTCGACGCGTACACCGAGGGCGAGCCGCCGGTGGTGGACAGACCGGCGCTCGACGAGTCCGAAGTACCGCTGGTCGCGCAATACCTCGAGCGTGAACCGGCGATCCTGTCCGGCAGCGGCCTCGGGAAGGACATCTTCGATCCGGACGCCGACGGCGACGTCCCGGAGAGCTACCACACCGACGGCACCTGGATCTGGCACGCGTCCGTGCCGCATTACCTGCGGAAATACGGGATCCCGCCGGAACCTGAACTGGTCGAGCACATCCGCGGCCAGCGGTTCCAGCCGCCGTACGTCGAGCACCTCGTGCGGCGGACCGCGGAGGCGGATCTGCTCGGCAAGCCCCGGCCGAGACCGGGCCGTTCCGACGTCAAGAAGACCGAGGGCGACATCGCCGCGGAGCTGGAGACGTCGCCGAATCCGGCGCTGACCGACGAAGAACTCCTGGTGGTGCTGGTCAGCAGGCTCGGCGAGCACGGCGTCTGGCCGGAGGCCTACCGCATCGGCGACCGCGCGGACGGCGCCTGGTGCCTCAACTTCACCGAGAAGGGCTGGGAGGTCGCGGCCTACTCGGGCGGCGCCCCCGTGTCGCCGAAGTACTTCGACCAGCTCGAAGACGCGTCGCATCAGCTCCTCGGCGCGCTTCTCCTGCATCCGGCCAGAATGACCGCCGGACACGAGACGCCACTGGAGACGGCGAAGGAACTCGCCGACTGGCCGGTGCGGGCGGCGCCGGGTGAGCCTCCCCTCACCTTGCTCCGCAACAAGCGCGTCAGCCGGATGGTCGCCGGTACGGTCGTACTGCGGTTCGGCGAGGAAACCGGCAATCTGGTTCACCACGGAGGGGTACGGTTCGCCACGACGTCCCTGCCGCTGGAACGGGAGCGTGTCGGTGGGACCTACCGGCTGCGACGCCCGCTCCACGTGATCATCGGTGTCACCGTCCCCTGGGCGAACATGCCTGGTGGGGCGGTGGCCTACGTGCTCCCGAGGACCATCGCCGAGCACGTGTCCGACGGCAGCCTGGAGAGGATCGAGTAGGTGGAATCGGCGGAAGCGGTAGCCAAGGTCGAAGAGTGGCTGCGCGCGGTCCACGGTCCGGACGTGTCCGAACCGGGCGGCGCCGGCCTGCGCGTGCACCACGAGAAGGTCCTGCGCATCCCCGAGGGCTGGTCGGTCCCCTACAACACGATCGCCTTCCTCGACGAGGGTCACGCCGAGAAAGAGATCTTCCCGCCGCCGTCGGTGATCGTGCGCGAGCCGGACGGCGAGCTGCGCCAGGCGCATCCGCAGCCCGGCGGGCTCAGCGTCCCGGTCGCGTTCCCCGGCCAGGAGGCCTGGCGCGAGGTCGTCGACCCCGAGTACGCCAAGTCCGGTCTCGGTGACCTCGGTGTCCCGCCGGCGGTCGTCGCGGGCTGGGTCAAGGTCAACGCGGAAGGCGTGCAGACCGGGGAGGAACGGGAGAACCCCGAGTACAAGGCCGGTCCGGTCCGCCGTGGTTACCCGAAGCCGGAGAACAAGCTCGAAACGCTGCTGTCGTTCGCCAGTGTCGGCTGGCTGACCAGGGAACAGCTGCTGATCGGCTTGCTGCGCTGCGAGGTCTACGTCCCGCTCGACCTGGCGTCGGGCAAGACGGAGCGGTTCTACTTCAACGAGGAACGCGCCGAGCTGCGGGTGTTCAGCTCGACCAGGAACCTCCCGTCCCGCGAACACGGGTACTGGAAGGTAGACATCGCCACCCTTGCCGGGTACGAGAGCCCGCCGAACCTCGTGATCAACGGTGGTCCCGCGACGTTCGAGGACGTCAGCGGCGCCGAACTCGCCGAGACCGCCCAGCGGTTCCCTCGCCGGGGCCCGGGTGTCGACGTCAACGAACGCTGCCCGGAAGCGGAACCCGAACTGGAGACCTTCGCCGCCGAAACCGCCGCGAAGATGGGCCTGTCCGAACCGGTGAAGCCGCCGCTGGCCGCCGCCGAACGGGCACGCCGTCGCGGCTTCGAGCTGAGCGCCGAGGAATGCCAGAAGACCGTCCTCGGCCAGTCTTGGCTGGCGCGGCTCAAGCAGCCGGAACCACCCCGCGCACGGCCGAACGACCTGCGGGCGAACGGGCTGGCTCCGAGCTACGACAACGAGGGCCAGATCCAGCCGCGTCTGGACACCTTCGGCAAGTACTTCGACCGAGACCGCTCCAGCTCGCGTTACGGCTGGCAGCGCGTCACGGGCGCGTACGTGGGCTTCGCGCTCGGCGAGGCGCTCGGGGCGGCCGTCGACCGGATGCGGCTCGACGAGATCCACAACACGTACGGCCCCGAAGGCGTCTCCGACCTGACGGTCGCCTTCGACCTGCCCGGTCGCGTCGGGCCGCTCACGCAGCGGCTGCTGTTCTACACCGAAGCCGTGATCCGCAGTCCGCATCGCGAGCAGCCGGAGAACCGCGACGCCGAAAAGGCGCTCGGCACGGTCGCCCGCAACTCGCTGATGCGCTGGCTGCACACCCAGGGCGCGCCGCTGGACAACGCCGACGGCTGGCTCGTGAAGGTGCCGGAACTCCGCGTCCGCCGCACCCCCGACGACGCGGAACTGAACGCCTACCACGCGCTGGCCACCATTTCGCCGACCGCGATGCCGATGAGCGGGCCGGACGCGCTGGTCGCGGCGCTGCCGGCGGCGATGACCGCGGCCGGGCCGGGGACCGCGATGAGCGGCGGCGTCCGGCAGGCGGTGCGCGACCTCGTCGCGGTCACCCATCCCGGTGAGGTCGACGTCGAAGCGGCGACCTACCTGAGCTGGCTGTTCGAACCCGCGCTGACCTCGGAGGCGTTCAGCTACCCGATCTGGAACACCTCCCGCGAGATCTTCAGCGACCAGAACCCGCACCAGCGGGGGCCGGTGTGGACGGATCTCAAGGCGATGGTCGCGGAATCGGTGCCGTTCTTCGGCAAGCACGGCCTGCCCGATCTGCGGGTCCCGGAGCTGATCGGCGACGGCAAGGGCACGCTTTCCGTGCTGGGCCGCGCGTTCGCGGCACTGTCCGGCTTCGAGAACTACCCGGAGCAGGCGCTGCTGCGGGCGGTCAACCACTCGGGCCGCAGCGCGATCACCGGTGCCATCGCCGGCGCGCTGCTCGGCGCCCGCACCGGTATCCCGGGGCTGCCGCAGAAGTGGGTCGAGCAGCTGGAACTGCGCTATCTGCTGGAGAACATCGCCACGGACGCGTTCTGGCACTTCGACCGCCACTCGGCGCTGCACGAGGTCGACGGGTGGGCCCAGCGGTATCCGCGCTGGTGAAGATTCTGAAATGGGGACGATGAACGAAGAGGAAGCCGTCAGCCGCGTCGAGGAATGGCTGACGGACCGAGGCGGGGAGGGGACCGGCGCGCTGCGGGTCCGCCGCGACTACGTCGTGCGCGCGACCGGCGGCTGGAACGTCACCTACAACACCGTCGGCTGGCTCGACGGCACCGATCCCGGTGCGGGCCTGTTCCCTAGCCCGGTCGCCTTCGTCCCGGACGACGGCGGCGAAATCCGCCTCGACCTGGAGCTCATGGCCGTTTCGGCGGCGGGCGACGATACGGACGCGTTCACTCGGTGGGCGGAAGTCGTCGATCCCGAATTCGATCCGGACGCGGTCCCCGGCTTGCCCGTGCCGAAGGCGGCGATCCTGCGCTGGGAGCAGCACACGCTCTTCGGCGAGCCGACCGGCGCGGTCCGCGCGAACCCTGAGCACCGGCCGGGGCCGCGGTTCGCCGGCCGCCCGGCACCGGAAAGCCCCGTCGAGACGCTTCTCGGCTACCTCCGCGTCGAGTGGATCACGCCGGAGGAGTTCGTCCACTGGATGCTCGACCTCGATGTGCTGGCCCCGGCGAAGGACGGCCACCTGCAGGTGCGCGACTTCGGTGACGCGGGCGCGCGCTTCGTCGTCTACACCTCCGAGGCGCAGGTCCCGTCGGAGTACACGGTGTGGCAGCGGGTCCAGCCCCGCGTGCTCCTGCGCCGGGCCAAGGACACTCCTGGCGTCGGTCTGCTGGTCAACCCCGGCCGCCCGGAGACCTTCCACGTCTACCCGGAGACGCTGCGGCAGGTCGCCGACCTCGACCTCCCGGCGGGTACCGAGCGCCCCGAGTCCGTCGGGCGGCCCGCCTACTTCAGCGGGGAGTACGGCGGCGCCGCCGTCACGAACCTGCGGAGCCTCGTCGACCAGGCGAGGGACAACGGCTATCCCCTGAGCGGCGACGAGCTCACTCGCTACACGCGGGCCGCGACGCTGTCGTTCGAGCGCTCACGGGCGAAGTACGACGGCCGTCCGCTGCCCGAACTGCCCGAAGACCTGTTCGCCAACGGCCTGGTCACGCACTTTTACGACAACGGCGAGCCACGCCCGGCCGCCTGGACGTTCGGGAAGTTCTACGACCCGACGCTCCCTGTCGGCAGCTTCGCGTACCCGCGGCTTCTCGGCGCATACGTCGGCTTCGCACTCGGAGACGCACTCGGCTCGGGCGCCGATCCCGCCGACGGCTTGCCGCTCGGCGGCCTGACCCGGCAGCTGCTGTTCCACACCGAATCGGTGATCCGCGGCCTGGACCCGACTCCGGACAAGCCCGAGATCCCGGCCTCGCTGCCCTCGGGCGGACGGCCGGACGGCTGGGTCGCCAAGGCCACCGCGGCCGCCGGACCGGCGCCCGCCGAATTCTCGGCCATGCTGGCGACCGCGCTCGCCGCGACGGTGACCGGTGGGGTGCAAGGCCCCGCCGACAGCACCTTCTACGCGATGAAGGTGGTCCGCGAACTGGTCGGTTCCGCCGCCGGGCACGAGGTCGTCCACGGCGCCGAACTGCTGGTGAACGTGTTCCGCGCCCAGCTCGCGGCCCGCGACGGCGAGCCCGCGGTCGCGAACTTCCTCGAGGGCTTCGACGAGTACAGCGGCGAGGTCGGCGAGCTGGTCAAGACCGTGCTCGACCTCCGGAACGACGTCGACGGCACTGACGGCGATGACGCGGAGCAGTTCAACAGCATCGGGGACGGCAGGGCGCCGCTTTCGGTGCTCGGCCGGGCCCTGTTCGCCGCCGCCAAACGCGGGTACGACGCCGAAGCGGCACTGGCACTGGCCGCTCGCGGCGGCCCGGTGACCGCCGCGCTGACCGGGGCGATGGTGGGCGCCAGGCTCACCGTGCCCGGGCTGCCGGAGGCCTGGCTCGCCGCGTATCCCGCCCTCGGCGTCATCGACAATCTGGCCGGCGACGCCTATTACTACTTCAACCGCTTCGGCCTGCCCCGCGAACCCGAAGAGCGGCGGCGCTGGGACGCGAAACGGTACCCACGAGGAGATCAGTAGAGCAATGCGCGAGTGGCTTCAACATCCGGCGACCAGGTCGCGGTTGCGCGGCAGCCTGTTCGCCGGGGCGATCGGCGACGCGCTCGGCGCGAAGACCGAGTTCGACTCGATCGACCGCATCCGCGAGATCGCCGGCCCCGCCGGGATCACCGACCTCATCCCCGCGTACGGCGGCGTCGGGCGGATCACCGACGACACCCAGATGACGCTGTTCACCCTCGAAGGCCTGATCAGGGCCCATGCCGCCGCCCGCCGGGAGCAAGGGACCTTTGCTACCGCTGCTACCACGGTCGAGCAGTCGCTCCAGATGGCCTACCAGCGCTGGCTGCACACCCAGGGCGTCTCGTGGGAGCGGGCACGCGGCCCGCAGGACACCAGCACCGAACCGGACGGCTGGCTGATCACGAACCGCGAGCTGTTCAGCCGTCGCGCGCCCGGGCTCACCTGTTTCAGCGAGCTGGAGGCGTACGGCAAGACGGGCGTGCGCGCCGGCATGGACAAACCGGTGAACAACTCGAAGGGCTGCGGCGGGATCATGCGCGCGGCACCGGTCGCGCTGTGGTCGGACGACCTCGCCGAGGTGTTCCGGCTCGGCGCCGAGAGCGCGGCGCTGACGCACGGTCACCCGAGCGGGTATCTCTCGTCGGGTGCCTTCGCGGTGATCGTGCGCGAACTGCTGCTCGGGAAACCGCTGCTCGACGCCGTCGCGACCGCCCGCGGCGAGCTGGAGAAGTACCAGGGGCACGAAGAGCAGAGCGTCGCGCTGGACCAGGCGCTCGCCCTGGCCGGGGAAGGTGTCCCGACGCCGGAGAAGCTCGAAACACTCGGCCAGGGGAACATCGGCGAAACCGCGCTCTCCATGTCGGTTTACGTCGCCTTGGCCACCACGGACCCGAACGTCGCGCTGCTCGCGTCGGTGAACCACAGCGGCGACAGCGACTCGACGGGTTCGGTCTGCGGAAACCTCGTCGGCGCGATGTACGGCGAGGAAGCGCTCAATAAGGACTGGCTCGGGAAGCTGGAGCTGGCCGAGGTCATCGGAGGACTGGCGGACGACGCGCTCGCGGAGTTCGGCGGGAGCGCACCGGGTGACGACCGGTGGTACGCCCGCTATCCGGCCCACTAGATTTACCTCCGGTTTGGGGTACTTGGGGAGGGGACACATAGTGCGTTACCGGGTTCAAGCGGCGGAGCGGCCGGATGGCCTGTACGCCGTCTGGGGGGACACCGTCTTCGCGGCCCAGCGGTCGACCGAAGACGGCACACTGCTGCTCATCGCGCCGCCGGGGGAAGCGGCGCCCGAGGGCTTCGACCGCGACTGGAACGGCCGTCCGGCCAGGGTCGTGCTGAACGGCGAGGCGGGCGCGACCTTCAGCCTGCAGTCGTACGGCCGGTTCGACGACGAGCACTTCCAGATCGCGCCGAACACCGGCGGCGGCGATCTGACGTTGCGCTGGGCGGGCGAGGACGCGGCCCGCGCGGCCGAACTGGGCCTGACGGACTTCTCGACCACGGCCGCGCCGACGCGGCTGACGGCCTTGTGGCAGACCAGGCACGACTTCGTCGAGACGCCGGACGCCCGGCCCGAGGCGGGTACGGGTGACCAGGCCGCGCTGCTGCGCGCCATCGGCCGGACGCTGCTGCGGGTGCTGCCGCCCGGCTGGCAGCGGGTCGGCGCCCAGTTCCGGCAGGTCGGCGACTACGCCGAGCTCGAGGTCCGCTCGGTCGGCGACGAGGGCAACGGCCCGGTGTCGGTGTCGATCGCGGGCCCGCCGGAGCTCGGCTCGCTGTTCGCGCGGCTGCGCGCGGCGATGCACCAGCCCGAGACCGGCACCTGGTTCCAGGGCACGTTCACGCTCGACTCGGAGTCGCATTTCGACTTCGATTTCGACGCCGACCAGGAGCCGACGTGGCGGCTCGCGCCGAACGAAGGCGGGAAGCCGTCTCCGCGCGCGTACGCGACCGAACTCGCGATCTTCCCGCGCGACCCGAAGCACGTCCCGGCCTGGCTTTCGGCCAAGGCGGGGCTCCCGCTGGACGTCGTGTTCCGGCACGCGAAGGTCGTCGACGCGCACAACGAGGGCGAACGACCGGTCGTCAACCGGCCGCCGGTACCGCCGGACCTGATGCGCGGCGTACTCGATTACCTCTTCCGTTCACCCGTGGCGCTGACCCGGCCGGGCCCGCAGCCGGACATCTTCACCCCGAACGGCCCGCCGGACGTGCCGAACGCCTTCCACACCGACGGCGTCTGGATCTGGCCCGCGGCCGTCCCGCACTACCTGCGCAAGTACGGGGTGCCGCCGGAGCCCGAGCTGGTCGAGCACATCCGGGCCGCCGGTTTCCGGCCGCCGCTGGTCGGCGAGCTGGTGCGGGCGACCGCCGAGGCGGAGATCGTCGGCAAGCCTCGGCCGCCGCAGACCGCCGCGGACCTGCCGGACGAAAGCGCCCGCACCCGGGTCGAACGCGACGGCGAGCCCACCCGCGACATCCGGGCCGTCGAGGTGCTGGACGTCCTGTACCAGCGGCTGGCCGAGCACGGCGTGGCGCCGACGGCCTACCGGATCGGCGCGAACGCGGTCCCGGAGCCGGGGCTGTGGACCTTGCGCCGCACCGAAAACGGCTGGGAGGTGTCCCGTCCGCCGTCCGACGAGCCGGTGGCGTTCGCCAAGATCGAGGAGGCGGCGCGGTTCTTCCTCGGCACCCTGCTGCTGTATCCGGCACGGGCCGCGGCGGGCGCGAGCGAGGAGGCCGACAACCCGGCCGACTGGCCGATCCTGCCGCTGCGGGGCGAGCCGCCGCTGAACTTCTTCCGCCGCAAGCGGATCGTCGTCCTGCCGGCGGGCACCACGGTGCAGCGGTTCGGGAACGAGACCGGCAACCTCGTGCACGCCGAATCGGCGCGGTTCATCGAGACGTCGCTCGCCGCGGACCGCGAACGGGAGCGCCGTCTCTACCGTGTCCTGCGGCCGCTGCGCGTGGTCACCGGGATTACCGCGCCGTGGAACGGGACGCCGGGCGGGGCCGTGGCGTACGTGCTGCCGCGGCCGATCGCCCAGCATCTCGAAACCGGCGCACTTTCCCGCGTCTGACCACGCCGCTGCGGGCGGACCGGCGCTTGACCAGGGCCGAAGGCTCCTTTCACCGCATTAGACGCGGCGAAGGGAGCCTTCATCCCACCATCCGCCCGTCCGAGCACGCCACATTTAACTGCCCCAGTCAGAAGGACTTCGCGACCAGCTCGTAGGACCGGGCCCGCGCCGCCGCGTCGTACACCGGTGCCGTCAGCATCAGCTCGTCGGCACCGGTGGCCGCGGCGAGATCCTTCAGCGACCACACGACCTTCTCCGGTCCGCCGTGTGCCTGCGCGGCGACGAACTGCGCGATCAGGTCCTTCGATTCCGGGGTGAACTCGTGCGCGGCGGCCTGCTCCCTGGTCGGGAAGGCGAGGTCGCCGCCCTCGCCGTTGAGCAGGTACGACTTGATCACCGCGCACGGGCCCGCGACGTAGGCCGCTTCGGCGTCGGTGTCCGCGCAGATGGTCTCGACGCAGAGGATCACGTACGGCTCTTCGCGCCACTGGGACGGCTTGAAGTTCTCGCGATAGGTCTGCAAGACCTCGCCCGTGTTCTGCGGGCGGATGTGGTGCGCGACCGCGATCGGCAGACCGAGTTCCGCGGCGAGAAGAGCACCGGCCGCGCTGGAGCACAACAGCCACGGCTCCGGCGTGGCCACCTCGCCGGGCAGCACCCGGATCCCGGTCTCCCCGGCCAGATGCCGCAGCAACTCGGCGACATCGGCGCGATATTCGTCGTCCGTCGCCGGATCCGCGCCCCGTCGCAACGCGCGGACGATCTTCTCGTCGAAGGTCCCGGGGCCACGCCCGACGCCGAGGTCGATGCGGCCGGGGTGCAGCGCCGAAAGCGTCGCGAACTGCTCGGCGATCGCGAGCGGGGCGTGGTTCGGCGCCATCACCCCGCCGGAACCGACCCGGATCGACGACGTCACCGCGGCGAGATGCGCGGCCAGCACCGGCGGCGAGGACGTCGCGATGGCGGGCGAGCCGTGATGCTCCGCGATCCAGACGCGGTGATACCCCAGTTCCTCCAGTTTCGCGGCGACGACCGCTGTCGACGCGAGTACTTCGGTGGCCGCGCGGCCCTCCTCGACGATGGCGAGTTCGAGCGCGGAAAGCAGGATCCCCATGGCCCCCAACGTAACCGAATTCAGGACGCGGTGATCAGCACCGCGGGAGACCACCAATAGTCGGCGAGCGGCTCGATCCGGATGCCGGTGAAACCCGCCTCCTTCAGCTGCGAAGCCCAATCGGTGGCGGGCTGCTCCCAGTTCGTCCGGCCCGTCCCCGGTTCGACCAGGCCGAGCAGGACCGGCAGCAGGAACCCCTGCGCCACCAGCGACGCGTCCTTGCCGTACTCCGCGATCCCGCGTTCGTAGCGTGTGGCCAGGGAAAGCAGGTACTCGGCGGAGTCTTCGTCGTACTCGGGCACGTCGAATTCGGCCAGCACCAGACAGGAGGTGCGGGGCCGGAGCGCCCGCAGGACCTCGGTGCGCTCCGCGGTCGGGATCGACTGGAGCGCGAAGGTCGACTGCGTCAGCTGCCACTGCCTGTCGTCTTCGCGGGCGAGGAACTCCTGCGCCGTGGCGTCCCAGGTGTGCAGGCCGTGGGTGCCGTCGAGATGTTTCCGCGTTTCCGCGAGCAACGCGCTCGACGGCTCGACCAGATCGATCCGGCCGGGCTGCCGGTCCGCCTGTTCGAGGGCGGGGACGACGGCGAGCCCGTCACCGCAGCCGAGGTCGAGCAGGGAACCGACGCTGCCGTAGCGCCGGGCGAGCATGGCGCTGAGCTGCCGGTAGAGCTTGACGTTCCCGCCGCCGCGGATGAACGCCGTGAACGCGGCGGGCCGGTCGTAGACCGCACCGCCGCCACCTTCGGTCAGGTATCGGTGCAGTTCGATGCCGAGCGTGGATCCGGCCCGCTCGGCGAGGTCCGCTGCCTCGGCCCGGTCACCGTCGCGGTACGCGGTGAGCGCTCGGGCCAGGACGTCCGTTTTCTTCATGTTCTCCTGTTTACCGTCAGAAAGGCACCCAAAGGGTGACTCTGGTGCCATTGCCCGGAGCCGACTCCACCCGCGCGGTCCCGCCGACCTCGTTCAGGCGGGCGGTGATGGACTCGCTGATCCCGAAACCGGCGGGCCGGGTGTCGAGGCTGAACCCGGCGCCGTGATCACGCGTGATCACCGCGACGCCGCCTTCCTGCTCCTCTACCCGCACGACGACCTTGTCGGTCCCGGCGTGCTTGAGGGTGTTGCGCAGCGACTCGCGGACGGCGTCGCGGATGGCGATCTGCCGGACCTCGGAAAGCGTGTCGTCGTCGAGTTCGGCGATCACGAGCTGGGCGCGCAGACCGTCCCGCGCCATCTCCGCCGCCAGCGACGCGAGCTTCTCGCCCAGCGGCCGCGAACCGGCCTCCGACCGTTCCGAAGCCTCGTTCTCGATCGTCCGCCGTAGTTCCATCGACTGCGCCCGCGCCAGCCGCTGCACCTCGGCGAGACGCGCGCCCGGGTCGCCCTTGTTGGCCAGCGCGATCGCTTCGAGGGTCTGCAGCACGGAGTCGTGCAGCATCCGGTGCTGACGGGCACGTTCGGCGATCCGGCCGTTGCGGATGCCGTACGCGAGGGCGAGCCGCGTGCCGAGCCCGATCAGCACGAGTGCGCCGCTCGCGGTGAAGAGGACGCCGAGGATCGAGGGGAAGGTGGCCATGGCGTCGCCGGGCGCGGCGTGACCGGTGCCGAACAGGGACGCCAGCATCCGCACCGGGAAGCTGACGACGGCGAGCGCCGCGGCGGCGGGCATGCCGAGCGCCAGCGCCAGCAGCGCGACCTCGCCGAGCAGGTGCTTGCCGGGCACCGCCATCGCCTCGGTGAAGACCGAAGCCGGCACCAGCGCGCCGACGGCCAGCGGCGCGAGCAGGGTGAACACGAGGTCGATCGCCAGCAGCCGGGCGGCGTGCTGCGGGCGGAACGGCGCCGAGCGCAGCATCCACCGGATCCCGTACAGCGACAGCCCGACCGAGCCGAGCGCCACCAGCCCGACCGGGCCGATGCCGATCATGCCGTGGGTGGAGACGTAGACGCCGAAAGCGCCTGGCACCGCGAAGAGCCGGTAGACCAGCGGGACGAGCGCGACGTAGCGCGCGGCCCTGAGCAGCAGGTTGTCGCGATGAGCCGTGTCGATGGGACCGGACATCTGCTGGATGCGGCGGAGCGCGCGCATCGGTGTCGGGTCGCCGACCTCGTCCGATAGCTCGCTCGTCGCCGTCGCCAGCGCGGGCGCGCCACGACGCAGCAACGTCACCAGAAAACTGGGCGGCCGCTTCGCCATGGACTTTCCCCCTGCCCGGAGCACCGGCAGGAGTATCTCCGGTTACGCCGCGTGGATCCAGAGACCAACGGGGTTTATCTCAGCCTATGCCGTTCTCCGCGGCCCATTTCTTCAGCTCGGCCACCGCCTCGTCGTGCTCCAGCGGACCGCGGTCGAGGCGCAGTTCCTTCAGGTGCTTCCACGCCTTGCCGACGTCCGGCCCCGGCTTGAGCCCGAGGATCCGCATGATCTCCTCGCCGTTGAGGTCCGGCCGGACCCGGTCGAGATCCTCCTGCGCCTGGATCGCTTCGATCCGCCGCTCGAGGTCGTCGTAGGTCGCCTGCAGCGCGGCCGCCTTCTTGCGGTTGCGCGTGGTGCAGTCGGCGCGCACCAGCTTGTGCAGCCGAGGCAGCAGGTCGCCGGCGTCGGTGACGTAGCGCCGCACCGCCGAATCCGTCCATTCGCCCTTGCCGTAGCCGTGGAACCGCAGGTGGAGGAACACGAGCTGGCTGACGTCCTGGACGATCTCCTTCGAGAACTTCAGCGCCCGCAAACGTTTGCGGGCCATCTTCGCGCCGACGACCTCGTGGTGGTGGAAGCTCACGCCGCCACCGGGCTGGAACTCGCGCGTCGCGGGCTTGCCGACGTCGTGCAGGAGCGCCGCGAGCCGCAGGATCAGATCCGGCTCCGACGTCGGCTCGTGCGTCTTCTCCAGGTCGATCGCCTGCGCGAGCACGGTCAGCGAGTGCTGGTAGACGTCCTTGTGCTGGTGGTGCTCGTCGATCGCCAGCCGCATCCCCGGCACCTCGGGGAGCACCCGATCGGCGAGGCGCGTGTCGACCAGCAGCTCGATACCGGGCCGGGGGTCGTCCGCCAGCAGCAGCTTCGACAGCTCGGCCTGCACGCGCTCGGCGGTGATCCGGTCGATCTCCTCGGCCATCGACGACATCGCGTCGACCACCCGCGGCGCCGCGGTGAACCCGAGCTGCGCGGAGAACCGCGCGGCCCGCAGCATGCGCAGCGGGTCGTCGGCGAACGACTCCTGCGGCGTCGCGGGCGTGTCGAGGACCTTGTCCTGCAGTGCCTGGAGGCCGTCGTACGGATCGACGAACGACTTGTTCGCGAGGTCGATCGCCATCGCGTTGACCGTGAAGTCGCGGCGGAGCAGATCTCCCTCGATGCTGTCGCCGAAGGTGACCTCGGGGTTGCGGCCGACGCGGTCGTAGCTGTCGGCGCGGAACGTGGTGATCTCCAGGGTCATGCCCTGTTTGGTCACGCCGACGGTGCCGAACGCGATGCCGACGTCCCACACCGCGTCGCCCCAGGCGCTGACGATCTTGAGCACCTGGTCCGGCCGGGCGTCGGTGGTGAAGTCGAGGTCGTTCGACAGCCTGCGGAGCATCATGTCGCGGACGCTGCCGCCGACCAGGTACAGGCTGTGCCCCGCCTTCGCGAAGAGCTTCGCGAGCTCGTCCGCCAGCGGGGAAATGCGCATCAGCTCTGTCACAGCGTTCTGCATCGCAGTGCTCTTCCCCGCAATCGCCTGCCCGGCGACCACCTTGTTCACGACAATCCCACCACGATTTGGATGTACTTACTACGGCCGGGCCCAACACGGGCACGGAGAGCCAGCGTACCTGTACCGCCGTTTGCTCTAGCATCGCAGCATGTCTGGATCAGCCGGCCGCTCCGGCGCTTCGAAGCCGGGCCGCCGGCGGAGGCGCAGGCGGGGGCGGCGGCTGACCACGGTCGACGAAACCTCGGCCGGTGGACTCGTCGTCGACGCCGAACGGGCGAACGCCGCGCTGATCGGGCGGCTCGACCGGCACGGCAGACTGCTGTGGTCGCTGCCGAAGGGCCACATCGAGGACGGTGAAACGGTGGAGCAGACAGCTGTGCGTGAGGTGAAGGAGGAGACGGGCATCTCCGCGCAGGTCCTGCAGCCCCTCGGCACCATCGACTACTGGTTCGTGGCCGAACGGCGGCGCGTGCACAAGACGGTGCACCATTTCATCCTGGAATCCACCGGCGGCGAACTTTCGGACGAGGATGTCGAGGTGACCGAGGTCGCCTGGGTCCCGCTCGCCGAGCTGGAGACCAAACTCGCCTACTCCGACGAACGCAAGCTCGTCCGGAAGGCCAAAGAACTCTTCGCGCAGCAACAGCACACCGCCGAGGGAGCACCTGAGTGAAGCGGCTTGCCGCCACTGTCCTGTCGATCCTGTTCCTGGCCTTCTCCGCGTTGCCCGTCGCGGTCGCGCAGGCCCAGGAACAGCCCCGGCTGCGCGTGGACCTCGACCAGCTGAACCCCCGCGTGATCACCTCGACGTCGGCCTCGCTCACCGTCACCGGCCGCGTCACCAACATCGGCGACCGGCGAATCAGCAAACTGGGCGTCCGGCTGCAGCTGGGCACGCGCCTGCAGACCGAGCAGCAGATCGGCGACGTCCTCGCCGGTGACAAGTTCAAGGATCTCGCGGCGACCGAGTTCGTCGACCTCGAACCGGACGGGCTGGAGCCGGGGCAGAGCGGCGCGCTGAACCTGTCCGTCCCGCTCGGCCAGTCCTCGAAGCTGCAGTTCCCGAAGGTCGGCGTGTACCCGCTGCTGGTCAACGTCAACGGCACCCCGGATTTCGGCGGCCCGGAGCGGCTGGCGGCGGTCACCCTGCTGATGCCGGTGCTCGGCGTCCCCGGCAAGGCTCCGGCGTCGCGCCCACCGACGGCGCCGTCCACCAGCCTGCTGTGGCCGATCGCGAACAGCGCCGTGCACGTCGTCTCCGCCCCGCTCGGCGGCCCGCTGACCCTCGCCGACGAGCGGCTGGCCGATGAGCTGGCCGCCGGCGGACGGCTGGACTCGCTGGTCGAGGCGGCGCGCGCGGCCGAGGCCGACACGAAGGTCTCGTCGTCGTTGTGCCTGGCCATCGACCCCGACCTGGTCGCGACCGTCGACGCGATGACCCGCGGCTATCAGGTCGCGGGCGGCGCTCCCGGCAAGGGCGTCGAGACCGCGAAGAACTGGCTCGGCAGGCTGAAGGCACTGGTCGCGGGCCGGTGCGTGGTCACCGTCCCGTTCGCCGACGCCGACCTCACCGCGTTGACGAAGGTCCGCGCGGGCGACGCCACCGACACCGCGCTCCTGGCGAGCGCGCTCGGCGGCGCGGGGACGATCAAGAACGTGCTCGGCATCCAACCGCAGGACGGGGTGGTCTGGCCGGGCGGCGCCCTCGACGCGCAGACCGTCGAAGCGATCGGCAAGGCGGGCGTCAAGACCCTGCTGACCGATTCGGGCAAGCTCCAGTCCGGCTCGCCGCTTTCGGGCGGCGTGTCGATCGAGGGAACGGACCTGCGCGCGCAGCCGATCGACGCGCTGATCTCGTCCGCGCTGAACGGCTCGGGCTCCACCCAGAACGGGCTCGGCGCCATCGCCTTCCGGGCCGGGCTCGGCGGGCAGCCCGACGCACCGGCGCGCTCGCGGCTGCTGATCGCTCCGCCGCGGCACTGGGCCGCCACCGGTACGGAACTCACCACGTTCCTGGGGCGGATGGGCGACTTCTACACCGCCGGCCTGATCAAACCCGCGCCGTTGCCCGACCAGCTCGCCGACGGCCCGTCCGGGACGGCGTCGGTCAACTACGACCCGCAGGATCTGACGGCCGCGACCAGCGGCGACGTCACCGCGAAGATGTCCCAGATCGACAACGAGACGCTGGGCCTGTCGTCGGCGATGACGATGGATGCCACCAAACGGGTGAATCCGGCCGACGTGATCGCCCCGGTCCGGCTCGCCCTCATCCGGGCCGCGTCGACCTCGTGGCGTGGCGCGGACGCCGCGATCGTCACCGGCAACGCCCGCGGCGACCTCGAGGCGATCCGCGGCCAGGTGACCGTGGAGCGGCCGAAGCAGACGATCGCGCTGGCCTCCGGCGCGTCCCCCCTGCCCGCGTACATCACCAACGGCCTTCCGGTCGGCATCAACGTCCGCACCGTGCTGAAGAACAACGTGGGCCTGCGCCCCACCGAAGCGGTCCCGGAGCGGACCGTCCCGGCGAACGGCGCCATCAACCAGCTGCTCCCGGTGGAGGCGCTGCGAGCGGGCCGGTTCAGCGTCGACGTGGCCCTGACCACGCCGGACGGGACCCCGCTCGGCACCGACGCGCGGTTCGAGCTGACCTCCACCGAATACGGCGCGATCACCATCATCATCACCATCACCGCGGCGGGTGCGCTGCTGCTCCTGTCGTCGCGCCGGATCTACCGGAGGATCAAGGACTCCCGGGCCGATCGGGCGAACGAATCCGCCCCACGTGTGACCGAGGACGCACAGGTTTAAGTGTTTCCGGCCGTTCCCGATTACCCTGGGTCGAACGATGCCGCTGGGCATCACGTAGTCGAGCACCGAGGATTGGGCGCACGTTGGAAAGAGAGCCGGGTGTACCGCCCGAGCGTGCAGGCCGTCCCCGGCGCGAAGGTACTCCGCCACCGCCCCGCCGTACCGACGGACCGGCACGCCGTCCGGAGCGTCGCCAGCCGCCCCCGCAGCAGCCCCCGCCCGAACGCGGTGAGCGCCCGCGGCGGGCCGTGCCGCCGCCTCCCCAGCAGCCGCCGCCGGACGGCCGCCGCCAGCGGGTGGCCGGCCGTCCCGACGACGAGACTCGGCGGCTGAGGCCACCGCAGACTCCGCCGCCGAACCAGGCACCGCCGCGGAAAATGCCCCCTGGGCAGGGGACGCCGCCTCCGCCGACCCGGCGTCAGCCGGTCCCGCCGCCGGCGGGGCCCCCGCTGCCGCAGCCGTCGCAGAACCCGGCGCCGCGCCGCCCGGCAGCACCCCAGCCGTCCCAGCCGCCGCAGGCCCTCCATCAGACACCGCCGCCGCCGCATCGCGGGCGCCGTCAGCCGCCGCCGGTCCGCCCGTGGCAGGTCGACCGGCGCGACGAACCCGACGCCACGCGGTTCATCCCGCGCACGCCCGGCGTGCCGATGGGCTCGCGCTGGCCGGTCGCCGACCCCGACGTCCTCCGCCCGTACGACCAGCTCGCCACGCAGGTCATGCCGGCGATCAAGGACGCGCCGCTGGTCAAACCGCGGCCGGGGGAGACGGGCGAGCAGGATGTCGCCGCTCCGGCGAAGGCGCCGTCGATCGCGAAGTCCAGCGGCCGGATGGCGATCGCCTCGCTCATCAGCCGCATCACCGGCTTCGCGTGGAAGCTGCTGCTGGTCGCGGCCATCGGCGCCCAGGTGGAGAACGACTCGTTCAACGTCGCCAACACGATGCCGAACATCATCTTCGAGCTGCTGATGGGCGGTGTGCTGTCCAGCCTCGTGGTGCCGCTGCTCGTGCGGTCGCAGGACGACAAGGACGGCGGCGAGGCGTATACCCAGCGGCTGGTCACGGTGGCGGGCACACTGCTCGTGGTCGGGACGACGGTCGCGGTCTTCGCGGCGCCGCTGATCACCAAGCTCTACGTCGACGACAAGGGCCAGGCGAATCCCGAGCTGGTCACCGCGTTCGCGTACCTGCTGCTGCCACAGATCTTCTTCTACGGCGTGTTCGCGCTGCTCTCGGCGGTGCTGAACGCGAAGAACATCTTCGGCCCGACGGCGTGGGCGCCGGTGATCAACAACCTCGTCGTCATCTTCACGATCCTCGTCGTGTGGATCATGCCAGGGAACATCTCCACCGATCCGGTGTCGATCACCGACCCGAAGGTGCTGACCCTGGGCATCGGCGTGACCTCGGGCATCGTGGCGCAGTCGATCCTGCTGATCCCGCCGCTGCTGCGGTCCGGGTTCAAGTTCAAATGGCGCTGGGGCATCGACAAGCGCATGAAGGAGTTCGGCGGGCTCGCGCTGTGGACCGTCGGCTACGTCGCGGTCAGCCAGGTCGGCTACACGATCACGACCCGCGTGCTGACCAGCGGTTCGCAGGGCGGTGTGACCGCGTACAGCAACGCGTGGCTGCTCTTCCAGCTGCCGTACGGCGTCATCGGCGTGTCGCTGCTGACCGCGATCATGCCGCGGATGAGCCGCGCGGCCGCCGACGGCGACCACAAGAAGCTGATCGGCGACCTTTCCTACGCCTCCCGCATCTCGACGGTGATGCTGGTGCCGATTTCCGCGGTGATGACCGTGGTGGGCGGTTCGGTCGGTATCGCCCTGTTCACCCTGGGCAAGGGCACGGTCGAGGACGCGTCGCGCATGGGTGAGGCACTGGCCATCTCCGCGTTCGCGCTGCTGCCGTACGCGCTGGTCATGCTCCAGATGCGGGTGTTCTACGCAATGAAGGACGCGCGGACGCCGGTGCTGATCATGATCGTGATGACCGTGGTCAAGGTGCCGCTGCTCTACCTGTGCCCCGCGTTGCTGTCGCCGGACAACATCGTGCTCGGCGTGATGATGGTCAACGGCCTCACGTTCGTCGTCGGCGCGATCCTCGGTCAGGTGTGGCTGTGGGTGACCCTCGGGAACCTCCGGAGCAAGCGGGTTCTCGGAGTGATCCTCTTCACGGTCGTCGCGAGTGTGCTCGGGGTCGGCGCGGCATGGCTCGCCGGGCAGATCGTGCCTGACTCGTTCGGGCCTACTTTCCATGCCTGGGTGAAACTTCTGCTCCAGACGGTGGTCGGGATCGCGGTGTCGTTCGGCGTGCTCATGGCCTTGAAGGTCGAGGAATTGCAGCCCGCCACGGCGAGGATCACCCGGTTGATCAAGCGCGGATAACGATTCACGTACGGATGGCGCGCGTTCACGGGTCGTATTCTGGGTACCCTCGGGGCGGGAGCTACGCGGGAGAGTGCGGTGGATACGAGACGGAGCGAACAGGCAGGGGAGGCGAGCCAGGTGGGCATCCGGGCCCAAGGCGGGTCGCTGGCCCCTGGCCGGGTCGTCGGTGACGGCCGGTATCGCCTGCTCGCACAGTTCGGGGTGGACGAGCGGGCAGCCGCGCATCTTTGGCGTGCCCGCGACGGGCAGCTGAAGCGGGACGTGGCGCTGACGCTGCTGGTCGGCGACCCCGCGGACGCGGAAGCCGCCCGGCTCGCGCGCCGGACGCTGGAGCGTGCCGCGCACGCCTCGAAGTTCGGCCACGGCGGGGTCGCGCGCGTCCTCGACGTGCTCAGTCTCGGCAGCGGCGTCACCTCGAGCGAAGGTCTGCTCGGTGTCGTCGTGGCGGAATGGACCAAGGGCAGCGACCTGGTCGACCTCGTGGCGCAGCGCCCGGTGGCGCCCGCCGCGGCGGCCCGGATGGTGCAGGCGCTGGCGGAAGCCGTCGATCACGCCCACCAGAACGGTCTCGTCCTCGGCCTCGACCACCCGCAGCGCCTGCGGCTCACCCCGGACGGCGCGCTGAAGCTCGCCTTCCCGGGCCCGTTGCCCGAAGCGACCCTTCGCGACGACGTCAAAGCACTCGGCGCCGTCCTGTACCTGCTGCTGACCGGCCGTTGGGCCCTTCCCGGCGGTCCGGCCGCGATCCCGGCGGCGCCGCACGCGCCGACCGGGCGCGTCATCCCGCCGCGTTCACTGGTCCCGACGGTCCCGGTCGAGCTGTCCTCGCTCGCCGTCCGCACCATCGAGGACGGCGGTCACGGCGGCATCCGCACCAGCGCGGCCATCCTGCGCGTGCTGGACCAAGTGGCCGAGGCCGAAGAGCGCACCCAGCTGATCAAGGCTGTCGGCGAGGAAGAGGCCGTCGCCGAATCTGACGGCACGGTCTGGACGACGAAGAAACCGGTCAAGGACGTCGCGCGGCGCAAGAAGCTGGCGTTCGGCGTGACCGTGCTGGTCGTCGCGACCGTGGTCATCCTCGCCTGGGGCGGGATGATGCTGATCAACCTGTTCCAGGGCGAGTCGAAGTCCAGCGGCCCGAAGATGAACGTCGCGGCGTCGTCTTCGCAGGTCGTGCCGCCGTCGGGTGAGCAGCCGCCGCCCGCGCAGAACCCGCCGCCCCCCGCGGTGGGTGCCGCGGTGAAACCGTCGGCCGTGGCCGTCTACAACCCGGGCAGCAAGGGCGACAGCCCCGGCAAGGCCAGGAACGCCACCGACGGTGACGCGGTCACCTCGTGGAAGACCGACCAGTACGACGAGCAGTTCCCCGTGCTCAAGGACGGCGTCGGCCTGGTCGTGACCTTCAAGGACCCGATCAACCTCAGCCAGATCAAGATCGACGCGGCGAGTGCCGGTTCGAAGGTCGAGATCCGCTCCGCCGACAAGAAGAACCCGAAACTCGACGAGACGAAGGTCGTCGGGAGCGGGGACCTCGCGGCGGGCGAATCGACCATCGCGTTGCAGCAGCCGCAGCAGGGTCAGTACTTCATCATCTGGATCACTCAGCTGGGTGAAGATGACAAAGGAAAGTTCATCACCGAACTCAAAGAGCTGACCTTCCTGCCTGCGGGGTGACGTCAGGCACCGGGTCAGTAGGCTCTCCCGGGTGACAGCTGCAGCTCCCACGGACGCGGATCTCATAGCGGCGCATGCCGCTGGAGACCCGCACGCGTTCAGTGAACTGGTCCAGCGACATCGAGACCGCATGTGGGCGGTAGCCCTGCGCACCTTGCGGGATCCGGAAGAAGCCGCGGACGCCCTGCAGGACGCCTTCATCTCCGCGTTCCGAGCAGCGGGCAATTTCAGAGCCGAATCGCAGGTCACGACGTGGTTGCACCGCATCGTCGTGAACGCGTGCCTCGACCGCATCCGGCGGGGCAAGGCCAGACCGACCGTTCCGCTGCCCGAGACCGGGCAGTTCAACGAGCCCGCCTCGCCGCGCGACTCGATGTCGGAACGCGAGACGAGCCTGGTCGTCAAGGAAGCCCTCGACCAGCTCCCCGAAGAACAGCGTGCCCCGATCGTGTTGGTCGACGTCGAGGGCTACTCCGTCGCCGAGACGGCGAAGATGCTCGGCATCGCCGAAGGCACGGTCAAGAGCCGGTGTGCCCGAGGTCGCGGAAAGCTCGCGAAGGTTCTCGGACATCTACGGAACCCCGATGCTATTGCGAACGTCCCAACTCACGAAAGCAAACGAGAGCGCGCTACCCCGCAACGGGGTGCCAGGCGTCCTCAGGGCACGCCGGGTGACGGGGAGGGACGATGACAGACGAGAGCAGGGGGATCGGTGGGACCGTCGGTCCGCCGTGGTCTGTCGATGTGCTCGCCGACCTGCACGCAGGTGTGCTGGGCGAGCGTGAGGCGGCCGAACTGTGGCCGTTGGTGAACGCCGACCCCGAAGCACTGGCGATCATCGAAGCACTGGAAGCGACCACGGCCGACCTCGCGGACCTCGCGAACGAGCCGGTCGCGCCGATGCCGGCGGAATACGCGGCACGGATCGACGCCGCGCTGGCCGCCGAAATGCGGGTGTCGCCTGCGTTTCAAGGCGCATCTGAAAGGTCGCGGGAACAGGTCGCCCCGGTGGTGGACCTCGCGGCCGCACGGCGGCGGCGGAACAAGCGGATCGGCTGGGGCGCCGGGATAGCGACCGTGGCCGCCGCGGCCATCGCCGCCGTCGCGATCGTCGTGCCCACCACTCAGCAGTCGACGCCGGGCGGCGTCGCACAGCCCCCGCCGCCCGCCCCCTCGGGCCCCTCGGTCGGCGGAGACGGCGGCGGGGCCGAAGCCCTCGTCGGCAAGGCGATCGGCGTCCGCGACTTCGGCTCGCTGAAGACCGAAGAACGCCTCGATGCCTGTGTCGCCGCGGCCGGAATGGACCCCGACGTACGGCCGGAGGGCATCGGGCCGGTGAACGTCGCGGGCAAGGACGGAGTCATGGTGATCTACACCACGGGCAAACTCGCCCAGTTCCGCATCGTCGCCTTCGGTGCCGATTGCGGCCCCGGCAACCCGGCGATCCTCTTCGACAAAATCATCGGACAGAAGTAGCCGACCGAAACCTCACTGGTCCCTCGCTCCCCACCAGCCCCAATACGGGGGGAGCGAGGGACCTTTGCT
The DNA here is from genome assembly GCF_044765885.1 of Amycolatopsis sp. NPDC102389. NCBI lineage: Bacteria > Bacillati > Actinomycetota > Actinomycetes > Pseudonocardiales > Pseudonocardiaceae > Amycolatopsis > Amycolatopsis sp. NPDC102389. The sequence continues at coordinate 143,347 of NZ_JBIWKX010000003.1, read as the reverse complement.
ACCACGCTAGGTTTTCTAGCGACGCTAGAGGTCGGATCTCCGTCGTGGCGCAAGGCGGGAGAAAGTAGCGCCGGTCACCCCGGGAACACCGGCCCTTACGATCGTGTTGAGCCTGGTGAACAGGTCACTACGAGCGGAGGTCACGGGTGGCTGCCGAGGAGATCAGGAACCTGATCATTGTGGGATCGGGTCCTGCGGGATACACCGCCGCTGTCTACGCGGCACGAGCGCAGCTCGAACCCCTGGTGTTCGAGGGCACTCAGTTCGGCGGTGCGCTGATGACGACGACGGAGGTCGAGAACTTCCCGGGCTTCCGCGAAGGCATCCAGGGTCCCGACCTCATGGAAGAGATGCGCGAGCAGGCGAAGCGTTTCGGCGCCGATCTGCGCCAGGAGGACGTCGAGTCCGTCGAGCTGACCGGTGACGTCAAGTACGTCGTCGCGAACGGCAAACGCTACGCGGCCCGCGCGGTCGTGCTCTCGATGGGTGCCGCGGCCCGCTATCTGAACGTGCCCGGCGAGCAGGAGCTGCTCGGCCGCGGTGTTTCGGCCTGTGCCACCTGCGATGGCTTCTTCTTCCGCGACCACGACATCGTGGTCGCCGGCGGCGGCGACTCCGCGATGGAGGAGGCGACCTTCCTGACGAAGTTCGCCAAGTCCGTCACGATCGTCCACCGTCGCGAGGAGTTTCGCGCCTCCAAGATCATGCTGGAGCGTGCCCGCGAGAACGAGAAGATCAAGTGGGCGCTCAACAAGCAGATCACCGGAGTCGAGGGTGAGGGCAAGGTCGAGGGCCTGACGCTCAAGGACACGGTGACCGGCGAGGAGTCCAAGCTGGACGTGACGGGCTTCTTCGTCGCGATCGGTCACGACCCGCGCAGCGAACTCGTGCGCGGCCAGGTGGACCTCGACGAGGACGGCTACGTCGTCACCAAGGGCCGGACGTCGTACACGAACCTCCCCGGTGTCTTCGCGGCCGGCGACCTGGTCGACCGCACGTACCGGCAGGCGATCACCGCCGCGGGTTCGGGCTGCGCGGCCGCCATCGATGCAGAACGATGGCTGGCGGAGCACGCCGGTGTCGAGACCGCCCAAGAGACCCCTGAGCTGGTCGGCGGCGGCTACGGCGCCACCACCAACTGACTTTTCCGAGCCCGTTCACCACCCAGAAGGAGACACCATGGCCAACACCGTGACGGTGACCGACAAGACGTTCGTCGACGACGTGCTGACGAGCGAGAAGCCCGTCCTGGTCGACTTCTGGGCGACCTGGTGCGGCCCGTGCAAGATGGTCGCCCCGGTGCTCGAGGAGATCGCGGCGGAGAACGGCGAGAAGCTGACCATCGCGAAGCTCGACATCGACGCCAACCCGAACACTGCGCGTGACTACCAGGTGATGTCGATCCCGACGCTGATCCTGTTCCAGGGCGGCAAGCCGGTGAAGCAGATCGTCGGCGCCAAGCCGAAGGCCGCGCTGCTGTCGGATCTCGCCGACGTCCTCTGATCTCGCGTTTCACCTGCCGAAACCCGGGGCCCGCCCAGGCTCCGGGTTTCGTCGTTCTCCGGAATGGGTAAAACTCCCTGTTACGGGAACGCCTGGACGAGTTCCACGAACGGCGACTTGACGCACCGGCCGGGCCTCCGCGCTCACCGAGAGTTCACAGGGCACAATAGAGCACCGGGGTTCGCCCCGCAGGGTTTTCAGAGTCGTGCATCGAGCTCGATCGGTGCCCCAAAGGGAAGAGCGAGGAGTGCATGCGGGTACTCCGCCGCGGTGACGCCGGACCGGACGTCGCCGAGATCAGGTCCACGCTGGCGGCGATGGAGCTGCTCCCGCCGGTGACCGAATCCGGGGAGTACGAGGTCTTCGACACGGCGATGGAACATGCCGTTCGAGCGTTCCAGCAGCGTCGTGGGCTCATCACCGACGGTCTGGTGGGTCCGGCGACCTACCAGGCGCTTCGCGGCGCGGGCTTCCATCTGGGCAGCCGCCCGCTGACCTACATGTTCTCCGCCCCCATGCAGGGTGACGACGTCTTCGCGCTCCAGGAACGGCTGACCGAGCTCGGTTTCGACGCCGGCCGCCCGGACGGGCACTTCGGCCCGCAGACCGAACGCGCGCTCAAGACCTTCCAGCGCGACATGCGCCTGGTCGCCGACGGTATGTGCGGTCCGGCCACCATCCGTGAGCTGCACCGGCTCTCGTCGCCGCGTGCCCGCGGCGGCCGCCCCGTTTTCCTGCGTGAGCAGGAGCAGGTGCGGCAGGCGGGTCCCCGGCTGCGCGGCAAGCGCATCGTGATCGACCCGGGCCACGGCGGCGAGGACCTCGGTGTCGTCGCGAGTGGGCTGCGTGAAGCGGACATCGCCTGGGATCTGGCGCGGCGGCTCGAGGGCCGGATGCAGGCCACCGGTATGGAGGCGCTGATCTCGCGCGGCCCGAACCAGAGCCCGAGCGAGGGCGACCGGGCGAAGTTCGCGAACGAGGCGGGCGCCGACCTGTTCCTTTCGCTGCACAACGACAAGAACCCCTCACCCAAGGCGCAGGGGATCGCGAGTTTCCACTTCGGCACCGGCAACGGCACCACGTCGACGGTCGGTGAGCTGCTGGCGGGCTTCATCCAGCGTGAGCTGGCCGCCCGCACCGGCATGCTCGACTGCCGCACGCACTACAAGACCTGGGAGATCTTCACCCGCACCCGCTGCCCGGCGGTGCGGATCGAGATCGGCTACCTGACGAACCCGGAAGACAGCCGCAAACTGGCGGACCCGGCTTTCCGCGACGTCGTCGCCGAAGGCATCCTGGTCGCCGTGAAGCGGCTGTACCTCCTCGGCGAAGGGGACCAGCCGACAGGCACGTTCACCTTCGCGGACGTCCTGGCCTACGAACTCGCCAAAGCGGAGTAGCCAGTCCCCCACACCCGCACGCGGGCGCACATCCCACTGCCGACGCCCTCGGCACAACCGGTTGTGTGCCCCCTCGGCCGACCACGCCACCCCTAGATCCACCCGGCGCGCAGCCCCCGCCCTTCCCGGGGGGCGTCCCCAGGTCCAGCCTACCCATCCACAGATTTTCCACCGCTCCTATCAGCGATCTGTGGATAACTCGGCGGGTTACCCACAGCTGTCCCCAGGCCGGGGATGGCTGCGGCGCGCGCTCGAAAAGTCTGCTAAACGGTGCAGGGGGGAGGGCACCGTGAGGGTCAGGCGCGGCCGAGGCTCGGCTCGGCCGTCGTGATGGAGACCTGGCCGAGCAGCCGTTCGAGAGCCGCCTCCACGTCTTCCTTCCACGAAATCGCCGACCGCAGTTCCAGCCGCAGCCGCGGCCACCGCGGATGCGGCCGCACGGTCTTGAACCCGACGCTCTGCAGGAACGCGGCGGGCAGCACACAGCTGTGCCCGCCGTCCGGATCGGTCTCGTCGGGCTTGGCGTCCCCGAACGCTTCGATCGCGCGGACACCGCGTTTGGTCAGATCCTTCGCGACGGCCTGCACCAGCATCCGGCCGAGTCCGCCACCTTGGAATTCGGGAAGGATCTGGAAGGCGGTCAGCAGGACCGCGTCCGGGCCGGGAGGCGAAGTCGGGAAGGCCAGCGAGCGCGGAACGGCGTTCGGCGGCGCGTAGAGGACGAAACCGACGGGCAAGGTGTCGCTGTAGACGATCCGGCCGCAGGAACCCCATTCCAGCAGCACGCTGGAGACCCAAGCTTCCTTCTCGACCTCGGTCGCGCCGTACTCCTCGGCCTGCGCCTTCATATGCGGCGCCAGCTCCCAGTACACGCAGCGGCGGCAGCTCTTGGGCAAATGCTCGAGGTTGTCCAGGGTTACGCCCACGACGCGACGCGACACAGACAGACCTCCCTGAATGACGACACCCGACGCGGCCTTGTCCCGAGCAGGGCTCACCGAAGGGGTACTGCCCGAGGATAGGCCGATGTGATGAACACCGGAAGGCCAGGGCCCCTAGAGGGAGGGTGGTTACACTCGATGGAACTACCAGTCGGTAGCGACTATGTCCACTTCGAAGCACGGGTGAAGCGCCTGATGACCGAGAATCGCCCTGTCCGGCCGGAGCCCGGCCGCCACAACCTCGACCCTCATCTCGACCGCTACGCCGCGCGTACGGCCGGAATGACTGCCTCCGAGATCAGGGCCTTGTTCGCGGTCGCCAGCCGTCCCGAAGTGGTATCGCTCGCCGGCGGGATGCCGAACCTCGCCGCGCTCCCGCTGGACACGCTGTCCGCGCAGGTCGGCGAGCTGATCGCCGAAGACGGCCTGGTCGCACTCCAGTACGGCTCCGCGCACGGTGTCCCCGCCCTGCGCGAGCAGATCTGCGAAATCATGGCCCTCGAAGGCATCAAGGCCCACCCGGACGACGTCGTCGTGACGGTCGGTTCCCAGATGGGGCTCGACATGGTCACCCGGCTGTTCTGCGATCCGGGCGACGTCATCATCGCCGAGGGCCCATCGTACGTCGGCGCGCTCGGCTCTTTCGCCGCGTACCAGGCGGACGTCGTCCATGTCGCGATGGACGACCACGGCCTGGTTCCCGAGGGGCTGCGCGCCGCGCTCGCGGAGACCCGGAAAGCGGGCCGTCGCGTCAAGTTCCTCTACACGATCCCCAACTTCCACAACCCCGGCGGCGTCACGCTGGCCGTCGAGCGGCGCGCGGAGATCGTGGAGATCTGCCGCGAGAACGACATCCTCATCGTCGAGGACAACCCGTACGGCCTGCTCGGATTCAGCGGTCAGACGTATCCGGCGCTCCGCTCGATCGATCCCGACAATGTCGTCTACCTGGGCTCGTTCTCGAAGACCTTCGCCTCCGGCCTGCGAGTCGGCTGGGTGCTCGCACCGCACGCCGTCCGGGAGAAACTCGTGCTCGCGGCCGAGTCCGCGACGCTTTGCCCGCCGACGCTTAACCAGTTGATCGTGTCGCGATACCTCTCGACTCATGACTGGATGGGTCAGATCAAGACCTTCCGCGAGAACTACCGGGAGCGCCGGGACGCGATCCTGTCCGCGCTCGAACAACACATGCCCACCGGCTGCAGCTGGACCAAACCCGATGGCGGTTTCTACGTCTGGATGACCGTCCCCGAAGGCGTGGACACGAAGGCGATGCTGCCGAGAGCCGTCACGGCCCGGGTCGCGTACGCCTCGGGAACCGGTTTCTACGCCGACGGTTTCGGCAGCAGACAACTGCGTCTTTCCTACTGCTACCCGACGCCAGAGCGGATCCGCGAAGGCGTCCGGCGGCTTGCCGCGGTGCTCGAGTCCGAAATGGACTTGGCGCGTACCTTCGGTAACGCGAGCCCACGCTCGATCTCGGGGCCGCAGAACCCCTCTCCGGACACGGTCTGATCGGCCGAACGTCCCCAAGCACGAAGGAGTCTCGGTGGTCGACCGCACCGTTGCCGTACTCGCAGGCGGCCTTTCCCACGAACGCGACGTCTCACTCCGCTCCGGACGCCGGCTCTCGGTCGCGTTGCGGGCGGAAGGCCTCGTCGTCGAGGAGTGGGACACCGACGCGGGGCTGCTCGAACGTCTTCGCACCCAGCGCCCCGACGCGGCCATCGTCGCCCTTCACGGTGGTGAGGGGGAGAACGGCGCGGTGCAGACGGTGCTGGAGATGCTCGACGTGCCTTATGTCGGCACCAGTTCGCAGGGCTGTCGCCGCGCGTGGGACAAGCCGACGGCCAAAGCGCTCGTCGCCGACGCCGGCTTCACCACGCCGGACTGGGTCGTGCTGCCGCACAGCACCTTCCGCGAACTCGGCGCACAGGCCGTGCTGGACTCGATGGTCGAGACGCTGGGCTTGCCCATGATCCTGAAGCCCGACCAGGGCGGATCGGCGCTGGGCGCCCAGGTCGTCAAGGACGCCGCGGAGATGCCCGGCGCGATGGTCGGCTGCTTCGCTTACGGCGACACCGTTCTCGCTGAGAAGTTCGTTTCCGGCGTCGAGGTGGCCGTGACGGTCATCGAAGGCGACGAAGGGCCCGAGGCCCTGCCCGCGGTCGAGATCGTGCCGGAGAGCGGCGTGTACGACTACACCGCCCGCTACACCGCCGGGCTGACCGATTTCTTCACCCCCGCGCGGATCCCCGACGACGCCGCCAAGGCGGTCGGCGAGCTGGCCGTCGCCGTGCACCGGCAACTCGGGCTTCGCGACATCTCACGCACCGACGCCGTGATCACCGAGGACGGCACGGTCCACTTCCTCGCGGTGAACCCCTCGCCTGGTCTCACCGAGACGTCGATCGTGCCGGTGGCGATCGAGGCGTCCGGTGCCACCCTCGGCTCGGTTTTCGCCGGACTGGTCGGACGGGCGATCTCCCGCAAGAGCTGAACCGGATTCGACAAAGGGGACTTGCCCATCGCGGGCGAGTCCCCTTTTTCATTTCCGCGCCACGACGACGACCTGGTGCTCGTCCTCGTAGATGATCCGCCCCGGGTTCGCCGACCAGACGGCTTCACACGGAATCTCGTGCGTCGCCAGGATCGACAGGTAGCCGTCGACTCGTTCGATGAAGACACGAGCGGTCGCCTTGAACCACGCCGCGGCCCCAGGATTGACCCTCGCGTCGTAGACGCTCGGATCGGTGTGCGCGGGGTTGGTGAAGTTCGCGTCGTACCAGTCGTTGTTCGTCCGGCGGAACGCTTCCTGCTCGACGGTGAGGCGCCCGGCCCGAGCGAGGCCGTTGACGAGACCGAAGACCCCGGTGAAGTTTCCTCGCTCGTCACGGGTCGGACTCTGGAAACGAACGAAGGGCAGGCCGGTCATCGCCGGGGCCAGCCGCGCACCCACGCCAGCAGTTCTTCATCGGCGGCTAGTTTCACGGGAAACATTTCCGCGAGACCGCCGCGAACGAGTGCGGCGTCCAGCAGTGCCCGGGGCGAGTTGCTCGCGACGGCGACCGGAACCGCGGCGGCCGTCAGTTCGACCAACTCACGCGCGCCGGGCATCGTCGCAGTCGAAGACCATCGCGCGCGGATTTCGACCGCCGAAGAGCCCCTTAACACTTGCCCCCAGTCCAAGCACTCTGCGTCACTAAACCATCAGCACTCAGCTATCGTCACCGTGACAAAACGACCCGGGGTGATCCCTAATCGGTTTCCGGTGTCTGATTTGCCTGATTCTGATCCATGAGCGCCACGATGCGTTCAAGATCGTCAACGGAGCCGAATTCGAGCGTGATCCGCCCCTTGCGGCGACCCAAGTCGACCTTCACCCGCGTGTCGAACCGGTCCGAAAGCCGGTTCGCCAGTTCCTGGAGACCGGGCGCCTGGATCGGCTTGCGGGGAGCGGGCTTCGGCTTGGCCGGCTTTTCACTCTTCTTGAGCGTGACGGCTTCCTCGGTCGCGCGGACCGACATGCCCTCCGCGACGATCCGCGCGGCCAGCTCTTCCTGACTTTCGGCGTCCTCGAGAGAGAGCAGCGCCCGTGCGTGGCCCGCCGAAAGCACCCCGGCCGCGACCCGGCGCTGGACCGCGAGGGGGAGTTTGAGCAAGCGGATCGTGTTCGTGATGACCGGACGGCTGCGCCCGATCCGGCTCGCCAGCTCCTCGTGCGTCACCGCGAACTCGTCGAGCAGCTGCTGATACGCGGCCGCCTCTTCGAGCGGGTTGAGCTGAACGCGGTGGATGTTCTCAAGGAGCGCGTCGCGCAGCATCGCCTCGTCGGCGGTCTGACGGACGATCGCCGGGATCGCCTCCAGCTCCGCCAGCTGGGAGGCACGCAGCCGCCGCTCGCCCATGACGAGTTCGTACTCGTCGTTGCCGAGCTCCCGGACCACGATGGGCTGCATGAGCCCGAACTCGCGGATCGAGTGTTCCAGCTCGTTGAGCGCGTCCTCGTCGAAGACCTGCCGCGGCTGCTTCGGGTTCGGCTTGATCTGGCTGACCGGCACCTCGCGGTAGACCGCGCCGGCGACCGATCCGCCATGCGAACCGGCCGCGCCGTTGGCCGCGAACCAGCCCTTGTCGTCCGGCCCCGCGGGCTTGCTCGCGGGAGCGGACGGGACGGGGGAGCCGTTCTCGGCGGGAGCCGCCGAACCCGGCGGAGGGCCGGTGGGGATCAGGGCGGCGAGCCCGCGCCCGAGCCCTCCTCTGCGCTCGCTCATGCCGTACCGCTCCTTTCCTTCATCTCCACTCCGCGCTGGGCGATCTCCTTCGCCGCGTCCACGTAGCTCATCGCGCCCCGTGAACCCGGGTCGTACGCGAGGACCGTCTGCCCATAACCGGGGGCCTCGGAGACCTTCACACTGCGCGGGATCACCGTCTTGAGAACAGTGTCCCCGAAGTGATTCCGGACCTCGTTCGTCACCTGATCGGCCAGCTTCGTCCGGCCGTCGTACATGGTGAGCAGAATCGTGGAGACGCTGAGTTCGCGGTTCAGGTGCGCCTGAACGAGCTCGATGTTGCTCAGCAGCTGCCCCAGACCTTCGAGCGCGTAGTACTCGCACTGGATCGGGATCAGCACCTCCTGCGCGGCGACCATCGCGTTGACGGTCAGCAGACCGAGCGACGGCGGGCAGTCGATGAAGACGTAGTCGACGCCGATCTCGTCGAGGATCTCGGACGAGAGCGCCTCCTTGAGCCGCATCTCGCGAGACGCCATGGAGACGAGCTCGATCTCGGCACCGGCGAGGTCGATGGTCGCGGGCACGCAGTAGAGGTTGGGCGACTGCTCGCTCTGCGCCGCCGCCTCGGCCAGTGACACTTCACCGATCAGCACCTCGTAGATCGACGGCGTGCCGGATCGGTGGTCGATGTCGAGCGCGGTGCTCGCGTTGCCCTGAGGGTCCAGGTCGATCACGAGCGTCTTGAGCCCGTGGACGGCGAGGGCGGCGGCGAGGTTCACCGTGCTCGTCGTCTTGCCGACGCCGCCCTTCTGGTTGGCGACCGTCAGCACTCGCCGGCGGTTCGGCCGGGGGAGCGCACCCTCCTTGGGGTGCAGCACGCTGGCGGCGCGGACGGCTTCTTCGGCGATGGGCGTCCAGCCGAGTTCCTGGCCGGCGCTCGCAGGGTCGGACGGCGGGGGAGTCACCGGTCTCGAGCCTCCTCTGTATTAGACGTGGGAGTCGTTCTGCGTTGTTTCACGTGGAACCGGTCTAGCTACGCCTGCGCGATCGAGACGGTTTCGGGGGCAGACGGTGGATCACGACGACCGTGCTCGGAATCTCGAGCACCTTGCCGCCGCACTCGAAGACTTCCGGTTCGCCGCCGCCGGCCTTCCGGACGGCGGCGCGATCGCGTTCGATTTCCTCTCCAGCGCTCGCTCCTTTGAGGGCGACCAGAGCACCTTGGGAACGCACGAGCGGGAGGCACCAGTTCGCGAGCCGGGCCAAGGGAGCGACCGCCCGGGCGGTGACGACATCCGCGCCACCGAGCTCCTCACGTACCTGCCGCTCCTCCGCGCGCCCGCGGACAACGGTGATGGGGAGTTCCAGCTTCTCGGCAACCTCGGCCAGCCAGTCGACCCGGCGAGCCATCGGTTCGAGCAGAACGATATCGAGGTCCGGTCGGCTGATCGCGAGCGGTACACCCGGAAGTCCCGCGCCCGAGCCGACGTCGACCACGCGGGCACCGCCGGGGATCCGCTCGCCGATCACGGCGGAGTTGAGGACGTGGCGCTCCCACAACCGGTCGACCTCGCGGGGGCCGATGAGCCCACGCTCGACGCCGTGCCGCTCCAGGAGTTCGACGTAGCCGACGGCTTGCTCGACGCGGTCTCCGAATACTTCCGACGCCGCACTCCGTACCGATGCGGCGACCCCGTCCAAGCCCACTCTCGCTCCTCAACCCTCGACGCCGTTTCACGTGAAACGCGCTCCACTGATTGTCCATGACGCCGAGCGCAAAGCGGGGAGACAGTCCGAAGTTGTGGACAACTCCACTCGACGCGTGGCGTTTCACGTGAAACGCCACGGCTGTAATTCACCCCCGACACAAAGAAGCGGCCCGCCGGAGGACCGGCGGGCCGCTTCGTTCGAGTAACCGTCAGGCGGGGAAGATGACGACCCGGCGCTTCGGGTCCTCGCCTTCGCTCTCGCTCTTGACCCCGTCGACGGACGCGACCGCGTCGTGCACGACCTTCCGCTCGAACGGGCTCATCGGCTGCAGCCGGACGCGCTCACCGGAGGAGACGACCGTCTCGGCGGTCGAGCGACCGAGCTCGCGGAGCTCCTCACGACGGTCCGCGCGCCAGCCCGCGATGTCCAGCATCAGCCGGCTTCGCGAACCGGTCTCCTGCTGGACCGCCAGCCGCGTCAGTTCCTGCAACGCCTCCAGCACGGTGCCGCGGGGACCGACGAGCTTCTCCAAGTCCTCGCCGCCGTCGATGCTGACGATCGCGCGGCCGGCTTCGACGTCGAGGTCGATGTCGCCGTCGTAGTCCAAAAGATCGAGCAACCGCTCGAGGTAGTCACCGGCGATGTCGCCCTCCTTCACGAGGACGTCGTCGTCGACACCTCCCTTGCGAGCGGTCTCTTCAGCGGCGCCCTCCACCTCGGTCGCGCTGTTCTCCTCGGCGTCGATCGTGTCGATCGTCTCCGCCATTACTGGTCTCCTCTCCGGCCCGGATCGGCGTCAGCGACGCTTCCGGCCCGATTTCTTAGTCGAGTCCGAGATGAGACCGGGCACGTCCGCACCGTTCTCCTTCGAGCCGTTCGTCGACGACTCGGCTGTTGCGTCGTTGGCGTCCTTCTTCTCCGCGGCGGACGAACCGGTCTGGGCGAAGCCGTGCGGGGAGCCCGCCTTCTTGACCTGACCGCCGGAGGACGGCTTGTTCTTCTTCTGCTGGACCGGCTTCTGGCCGGGGCGAGGCGCGGTCGGCTTCTGGCCCGGCTTCGGGCCGAGGTTCGCGCGCTTCTCCTTCTCGGCTTCCTTGCGGGCCTCTTCTTCCTTGTCGATCCGCGTGTAGACGAGGCGCTGCTGCATCAGGGTCCAGCCGTTGTTGGCGAGCCAGTAGAAGAGCAGGCCGAGCGGGAACAGTGCACCGAAGATGAGGACACCGAGCGGGAAGATGTACATCGTCAGCTTGTTCATCATCGCGGTCTGCGGGGTGGCCGACTCGGGGTTCTGGCGCTGGACCGAGTGACGCGCGGTGAGGTGCGTGGCGATGCTCGCGATGATCATCAGCGGGATCGCGACGGGCGCGACGTGCCAGTGGAAACCGGCGGGCGTGTTGCCACCGCTGACGACGCCGACACCGGTGTAGATCGCGTCGCCGAGGTTGGTGCCGAACAGCTTCGCGTTGACGTACGACGCGACGCCGGATTGGTCGAAGAAGTAGTTCTCGGTCTTGGGGCCGCCGTACGGGTTGATGGTGAACATCCGCAGGACGTGGTTCAGACCGATGAAGACCGGGATCTGAAGCAGCATCGGCAGGCAGCTGCCCAGCGGGTTGACGCCGTGCTCCTTCTGGAGCTTCTGCATCTCCATCGCCTGGCGCTGCCGGTCGTTCGCGTACTTCTTCTGGATCTTCTTCATCTCCGGCGCGAAGTCCTGCATCTTCTTCATCGACCGGACCTGGTTCACGAACGGCTTGAACATGATGCCGCGGACCGTGAACGTCAAGAAGATGATCGCGAGGATCCAGGAGACCGCGTTCGCCTCACCGAACACGAGCCCGAAGACCTTGTGCCAACACCACAAGATGAAGGACACGGGGTAGTAGATGAAGTCGAGCACTGAGCTACTCCTCGATCGGTGTTTCAGGTCGGCGGTGGCGCCACGAGAACGTCTCGGGTACCGGGTCGCGGCCGGGCATGGTCCACGGGCCACAGCGCAGCAGACGGCGAACCGCGAGATAGGTGCCGCGGCCGGCGCCGTGCCGGGTCAGCGCCTCGACGGCGTACGCGCTACAGCTCGGGTAGAACCGGCACGCCGGAGGAAGGAAGGGCGAGATCGCCTTGCGATACAGCTTGATGGGCAGGAGCAGCACCCATGCCACCGGGCCCGGACGGGCGTCTTCGGTGGTCTCGTTCTCGGTGGCTCGCATGCCATTACACCGCTGATCCGTTGTCGGGGGGTCGCGTCTGGCGGGACTTCCCGGACAGCCCGAGGCGCCGCAACGACGCGTCGAGGTCCGAGCCGAGTTCCGCGCTGGACGCGTCCGCGGCCGGAGGTAGTGCCCGTATCACCAACGAGCTGCCCGGCGGCAGTGTTCCGATCCTGGCGGAAACGAGATGCCTCAACCGGCGGGTGACCCGGTGGCGGACCACCGAATTGCCCACGGCCTTGCTCACCACAAAACCCGCCCGCGCCGCTTCGGCGGCATCGGGCGGGTCCGTGGTCAACGCATGGACGACGAGGCGGCGCCTGCCTGCCTTGGCCCCACGCCGCATCACGGCACGGAAATCCTCACTGCGCCGCAACCTCGCGGCGGCCGGCAGCACGACGTCCCTCGACGGCGGCCGGATCAGGCGGACAGCGCGCCGCGGCCCTTGCGACGACGAGCCGCCAGGATGGCCCGGCCGGCGCGGGTCCGCATGCGCAGGCGGAATCCGTGGACCCGGGCGCGGCGGCGGTTGTTCGGCTGGAAGGTGCGCTTACCCTTGCTCACGACTAACTTCTCCTGTTTCTCGGCCGCCGGGAACGGTTCGACCCGTTCCTGGCGTGTCGTGCTGACGCACGGCAGTCTCTGGTGTCTCCTACCAACGTGTGGCCTCGTCACGTCGAGCGACGACAACGTGGGCACGCGAAACGCCCCCGCTGTATACGGGAGACCTTACGAGGGTACGCACCCACCGCCCGGGCCCGGCAGGCACCCCCTCGACCACGGACCGCGACGGTACGTGGAGAGTGATCACCGACGACGCGAGGGCATCGAATGGCAACACGCCGTACACCGTGAAATGCTTGCGCGCGAGGACGCCTTGTGGCAACGAGCGGGGCTTGTTAGCGTGCCCCTCCCGGGTTTTCGCCGAGGTGGAACGGTGCAGGCGCCCGGGTGTCCTTGGGGATGTGGAGGCGTCCCGTCGGCATACGACGATCCCGCAGGTGGCGTCACCGCGGGCCGCCGTACATTAGTGCACAGCTGTGGACAACTATGTGGATATTTGCTGTGCGCATGAGCCGACCGGGCCATGATGACGCTCGACCCGGCGTTTCGGGCCGCTGAGTGATCTCGCCGCAGCGCACCGATGAGGGGAGGGGAGTCAGGCAGGTGTCCGATCACCAGCACAATCTTGGCGTCATCTGGGAGCAGGTCGTGCGCGAGCTGTCCGACGGCACCCTCTCCCCGCAGCAGCGCGCCTGGATGCGGGTGACCCGGCCGATCGGCCTGCTCGACGGCACCGCACTGCTCGCCGCCCCCAGCGACTTCGCCAAGGAAGCGATCGAACGCGCCTTGCGTGGCGCGATCACCGAAGCCCTTTCGCGACGGCTCGGCCGCGCGGTCTCCCTCGCGGTGAAGGTCGACAGCACCGAGCCCCACACGTCGATGCCCCCGCCGTCTCCGGGCCCTCGTTATGAACCGACGTCACCCAGCCGGGTGGAAAACGGTTCCGGTCCGGGGCCGAGTACTCCTCCGCTGCCGGAGGGTGACGGCATGCTGTCCCCGACCAGGCCCCGGCCCGAGCCTCCGAAGCCGAGGCCGCCGAGGCAGCAGCCGGTGGACAACAGCCTCAACGATGGCGATGACAGCGATGAAGAAGTCGACGAAGAGGGCGAGGCCCTCGCCGCCGTGACCGAGATCTGGCCGACCTTCTCCGGCCAGCCGATCGCGGGCCAGCCCTACACCGCGCCGGCGCAGCCGCAGACGTCGAAGACGAAGCTCAACGAGAAGTACACGTTCGACACCTTCGTCATCGGCGCGTCGAACCGCTTCGCGCACGCGGCCGCGGTCGCCGTCGCCGAAGCACCGGCGCGCGCGTACAACCCGTTGTTCATCTGGGGAGAATCCGGACTCGGGAAGACCCACCTGCTGCACGCGGTCGGGCACTACGCCCAGCGGCTGTTCCCCGGCATGCGCGTGCGGTACGTGTCGACCGAAGAGTTCACCAACGACTTCATCAACTCGCTGCGAGACGACCGCAAGGTCGCGTTCCAGCGCCGCTACCGCGACATCGACATCCTGCTCGTCGACGACATCCAGTTCCTGGAAGGCAAAGAAGGTACGCAGGAAGAGTTCTTCCACACCTTCAACACCCTCCACAACGCGAACAAGCAGATCGTCGTCTCCTCCGACCGCCCGCCGAAGCGCCTCGAAACGCTGGAAGACCGGCTGCGCACGCGGTTCGAGTGGGGCCTCATCACCGACATCCAACCGCCGGAACTCGAAACGCGGATCGCGATCCTTCGCAAGAAGGCGGCTCAGGACCGGCTCGCCGTTCCTGGCGAGGTCCTGGAGTTCATCGCTTCGCGCGTCGAGGCGAACATCCGGGAACTCGAAGGCGCGCTCATCCGCGTCACCGCCTTCGCGTCACTGAACCAGCAGCCGGTCGACGTGGCACTCGCCGAGATCGTGCTCCGCGACCTCATCCCGGATTCGCACGCGCCGGAGATCACCGCGCCGACCATCATGGGTGTCACGTCGGAGTTCTTCGACGTCACCCTCGACGACCTCTGCGGCCCCGGCAAGACGAAGGCGCTCGCGACCGCGCGCCAGATCGCGATGTACCTCTGCCGCGAACTGACCGACATGTCGCTGCCGAAGATCGGACAGACTTTCGGCGGCCGCGACCACACGACCGTCATGCACGCGGACAAGAAGATCCGCAAGGAGATGGCCGAACGACGGCGCATCTACGACCAGGTGCAGGAACTGACTTCGAGGATCAAACAGCGCGCCAGGCAGTAGTTTTTAATCTCGCGCTGACGAAAAGCGCGCCGAAGGGGCGCCCGGATCGCTTACAACTCACGTTGGGAGCGGAGGGCGCCCCTTCATCGCGTTTTCGTGGGCCTTCGGCCCAAGGGAGGGCGCTCGACGGGTGAAGTCTCCGTCGGGCGCGGGGCGCCCTTGGGGAGACCGCAGGGGTCATCTGAGTATCAATCCCTTGGCCGACAAGGGTTTCGGGGCTCTCACCGGTAGGTGGGAGCCCTTCTTTGTGTCTACATAGGCCCGAAGCGTGTGTGGGGAGGAGAAGCGGCGAAGGGGGCGAAGTGAGGCTCGGTGGGCTTCGCGTTTTTCCTTGTGTACAAAGGGAATCCACAGGGTGTGGGTAGCTTGTGCACAACTCCGGTGGGGACGGGAGCTGCGGGGACCGGGATTTCGTCCACATCGCACTCACAGGGAATCCACAGCATTTCCACACCAAGATCCACACGCTGTCCCCAGGTTGCCCACATGTTGTGCACAAGGGTGATGCGGGCTGCTCGGATCACTCTCCCGAGCGATTCCGGTCACGAACGCCGCCCACAACCCTGGGTACAAACCGGCTCACAACTGGGGATAACCATGGGGACAACTGTGGATGACTGTGGACAGATCGAGCGTGGCTCGAAACCATCCACGGACGGCCCGAGCTGTCCACCGTCCGTACACACCCTGAGTCCACAGGGTCGCGGGCGTCCGGACCTGCGCGAACGAGCCTTGTCCACACAATCCACAACGCCTATTACTACTGCTGTCTTTTCTTCTTCTCTAGAAGAGAACAAAACAAAAACAGGCGAAGGACGAATCTGGGGACAGCCGGTGAGCCGTGTCGTCTTGTCGACAAAAGCAAGGGGAGGCCGAGGTGACGTGGACCCCGGGGACGGCCTAACGTGGGTCCCTGCACCTGGTCTGCGTGTCGACGTGCGTTCGCGTCCTCGCTCGGACCGAACACACCTGCGAGGCACCTGGCCATCGCGCTCTCCGGCCGAGGTGACCCGTTGAGCTTTCGAGCCGTCAGGGGCTCGGCTGTCGAAAGGAAGCGCGCATGAAGATCCGCGTCGAGCGTGACGGGCTGGCCGACGCCGTCGCGTGGGTGGCGAGAAGCCTCCCGTCGCGGCCTCCGGTCCCGGTTCTGGGCGGTGTCCTGCTCGATGCGGGATCCGACGGGACGAGTGACGCCCTCACCGTCTCCGGATTCGACTACGAGGTCTCCGCCACGGTCGGCGTCCCGGCCACCATCGCCGACGGCGGCCGCCTGCTGGTCTCCGGCCGTCTGCTGGCCGACATCACCAAGTCGCTGCCCGCGCAGCCGGTCGAGATCTCCGTCGACGGCGCCCGCGCGACCATCACCTGCGGCTCCGCGCGCTTCTCCCTGCCGACCATGCCGGTCGAGGACTACCCGCAGCTTCCGTCCCAGCCCGCCTTCGCCGGCGAACTCACCGGCGACGCATTCGGCCAGGCCGTAACCCAGGTCGTCGTCGCGGCGGGCAAGGACGACACCCTCCCGATGCTGACCGGCATGCGGCTGGAGATCTCCGGCTCCTCGCTGACCCTGGTCGCCACCGACCGTTTCCGCCTCGCGATGCGCGAGTTCACCTGGGAGCCGGCCGAAGGCCTGTCCGACGCCGCCGTGCTCGTCCCGGCACGCACGCTCGCCGAGGCCGCGAAGACGCTCGGCGCCAGCGGTGCCAAGATCCGGCTCGCGCTCGCCAGCGGCGAAGGCCTCCTCGGCCTCTCCGGCTCCGGCCGCTACACCACGACCCGCCTCCTCGACGCGGAGTTCCCGCCGTACCGGCAGCTGCTCCCGGCGCAGCACACGTCGCGCGCGGTCATCGAGGTCTCCGCGCTCGCCGAGTCGATCAAACGTGTTTCGCTGGTCGCCGAGCGTGGCACCCAGGTGCGGCTGGAGTTCAACGACGGTTCGCTGCGGCTCTCCGCCGGCGGCGACGACGAGGGTTCGGCCGAAGAAGAGCTTCAGGTCGACTACGAGGGTGAGCCGGTGACCATCGCGTTCAACCCGGGTTACCTCGTCGACGGGCTCGGCGCGCTGAACGCGAACCGGGCGGAACTGACGTTCACCACCCCGAACCGGCCGGCGCTGATCAAGCCCGCCGACGAGGAGGGCAACGTCGTCCCCGGCTACCTGTACCTCCTGATGCCGGTTCGCCTCCCGGGCTGACCGGCCTTCGTTTTCGTTCGCACCAAAGGGGATCTTCATGGCTCAGCTGGGACTCATCGGCCTCGGCAAAATGGGGTTCAACATGCGTGAGCGGCTGCGCGCGGCCGGTCACGAGGTGGTCGGCTACGACCGCAACCCCGACGTCACCGACTCCACCTCACTCGAGGACATGGTGTCCAAACTGGACGGCCCCCGGATCGTCTGGATCATGGTGCCCGCCGGTGAACCCACCCGGCAGACCGTCGCGGAGCTCGGCAACCTGCTGTCCGAGGGCGACCTCGTGATCGACGGCGGCAACTCGAAGTACACCGACGACCGGATCAACGCGGACCTCCTCGCCGCGAAGAAGATCGGTTACCTCGACTGCGGGGTTTCCGGTGGCGTGTGGGGCAAGGACAACGGCTACGGCCTGATGGTCGGCGGCGAGGCTTCGGACGTCGAGAAGGCCATGCCGATCTTCGACGCGCTTCGCCCCGAAGGTCCGCGTGACGAGGGCTTCTCGCACGCCGGCGCCGTCGGCTCCGGTCACTACGCGAAGATGATCCACAACGGCATCGAGTACGGCATGATGCAGGCCTTCGCGGAAGGCTTCGAGCTGCTCGAAGCCGCGAAGGTCGTCGAGAACGTGCCCGCGGTGATCAAGGGCTGGCAGCGGGGGACCGTCGTCCGCTCGTGGCTGCTCGACCTGCTCGTCCGCGCGCTCGACGAGGACCCGGAGCTGGACGACCTCGAAGGCTACGTCGAGGATTCCGGCGAAGGCCGGTGGACCCTCGAAGAGGCGATCAACAACGCGGTCCCGGCGCCGGTCATCTCGGCCGCGCTGTTCGCGCGGTTCGCCTCGCGCCAGGAGGACTCCGCCGCCATGCGGGCCGTCGCCGCGCTGCGCAACCAGTTCGGCGGGCACTCGGTCAAGAAGGCCGGCGACTAGGCAAGAGGGTTGTACTTAAGACATCTGCAGGTCACCGACTTCCGGTCCTGGCCACAAGCCGATCTCGCGCTCGAACCCGGCCCGACCGTCCTCGTCGGACAGAACGGCCGCGGCAAGACGAACCTCCTCGAGGCGATCGGCTACATCGCGACCCTGGGCTCGCACCGCGTCGCGACCGACGCGCCGTTGGTGCGGCACGGGTGCGAACGCGCGCTGATCAGGGTCGCGGTGGTCAACGAGGACCGCGAGCTGACGGTCGAGCTGGAGATCACGCCCGGCAAGGCGAACCGCGCGCGGGTCAACCGCGGCGCGGTCGGCAAGCCCCGCGACGTGCTCGGGATCCTGCGCACGGTGCTGTTCTCTCCGGAGGACCTGGCGCTCGTGCGCGGGGATCCCGGCGAGCGCCGTCGCTTCATGGACGAGCTCCTCGTGCTGCGTGCTCCCCGGTACGCCGGGGTCCGCGCCGACTACGAGAAGGTGCTGAAGCAGCGGAACGCCCTGCTCAAGACGGCGGGCAAGCGGCGTACGGGGCGCGAAGACCCGTACGCGTTGTCGACGCTCGACGTCTGGGACGACCACTTGTCGGTGGCGGGGGCCGCGTTGCTGGCCGCCCGGCTCAACCTCATCGCGGACCTCGCGCCGTACGCGGCCTCCGCGTACATGGGGGTCGCGCCCGACTCGAGACCGGCGAAGATCGCGTACAAGTCGAGCCTGGGCGAAGCGATGCCAGAGGGCTACGGCGTTCCGGACGGACCTCGCGCCGACCAGGCCGTGCTCAAGGAAGTCATGGTCGAAGCCCTGAAACGGTCGCGGAATCTGGAGCTCGAGCGTGGGGTGAGCATGGTCGGCCCGCACCGGGACGAGCTCGATCTCATCCTCGGCGAAGCACCGGCGAAGGGCTACGCGAGCCATGGGGAGTCCTGGTCGTTCGCCCTCGCGTTACGTCTGGGAAGCTACGAGCTCCTGCGTGGCGAGGCCGGGGAACCGGTACTTCTGCTGGATGATGTGTTCGCCGAGCTGGACCGGCGTCGCCGGGCCCGGCTGGCGGAGGTGGCGGCAGGCGCCGAGCAGGTGCTGGTGACCGCCGCCGTGGACGAGGACGTGCCCGCCGAATTGGCCGGACATCGCTTCCTCGTGGCGGATGGTGAGATCAACCGAGGGTGATCCCGCGAAGCGGACACCCCGGGTGATCGGCGCCACAGCAGTTGCCCACCGATCTGGGGACAAACCTGTGGACAGTGTGGATAACACCGTGAACGCGTTATCGCCCCGCGTGACCAAGGGGCCTGATAAGCGGCTTGACACCCCTCGCTCGGGGGGTAGCCCGAGCGAGGGAGCCTTGTTCGATACGCGGCGTGAGCGCCCCTCGGTATCGAACGGCTCAACCGATACCGAAAGCAAGGAACCGGCTACCGGCCGTGATCTCGCTCGGGCCGCTCTGGACGCCGCGAAGGCCAAAGCCAAGGCCCGCGGGGTTGAACCGGGCGTGCGCCGCGGCCGTATCACCGGAGGGGGAGCCGGTTCGGCCGGGCAGAGCCCGCGACGTCGTCGCTGGTCGGGGCCGGGCGCCGACGCCCGCGACCCGCAACCGCTCGGCAGGCTCGCCTCCCGGATCGCGGTCGACCGCGGCTGGAACACGCGGCTGGCCAACGGTCAGGTCTTCGGCCACTGGGCACGCCTGGTGGGTGAAGAGGTCGCCGAACACGCTCAGCCGGTGGCCTTGAAGGACGGAGAGCTGACCGTCCGCGCGAGCTCGACGGCGTGGGCGACGCAGCTTCGCCTGCTTCAGGGGCAGCTGCTGGCGAAGATCGCCAAAGGCGTCGGGCACGGCGTGGTGAAGAAGATGCGGATCCAGGGTCCGACGGCGCCGAGCTGGCGGAAAGGGCCGAGGCACGTCCCGGGACGCGGCCCGCGTGACACGTACGGCTGACCCGACTTGCGCTTCGCCGCGACTTGCCTTCGGAGACCGTGCCATCAAAGCCCCGAGAAGGCGCCCAGAACGCTTCGCGAACGTCAAGACTCTTCTTCGAACGAATTAGCGCGCCTGTGAGCAAATCAGGGGTGTCCTTGCCGCATGTCTGCGAACGCGGCCAAGTACACTGGAGACGAGCGAGCGTCCGCTCGGGCGAGACGAGGAGAATCAACGCCTGTGACCGAGAACAAGAGCGAGTACAACGCGTCGTCGATCACGGTGCTCGAAGGCCTCGAAGCCGTCCGCAAGCGTCCCGGTATGTACATCGGTTCCACCGGTGAACGCGGCCTCCACCACCTCGTCCAAGAGGTGGTCGACAACTCCGTCGACGAGGCGATGGCCGGCCACGCGACCAAGGTCGAGGTTACCCTTCTGGCCGACGGCGGGGTGCGCGTCGTGGACGACGGCCGCGGCATCCCGGTCGACATGCACCCCAAGGAGAAGAAGCCGACCCTCGAGGTCGTGCTCACCGTGCTCCACGCGGGCGGCAAGTTCGACAGCGACTCCTACGCGGTCTCCGGTGGTCTGCACGGCGTCGGTGTCTCCGTGGTGAACGCGCTCTCGACGAGGCTCGTCGCCGAGGTCAAGTACGGCGGCCGCAGCTGGCGTCAGGTGTACACCGACCAGATCCCCGGCGAGCTGGAGGATCTCGGCCCGGCCGACGAGACCGGCACCACGATCACCTTCTGGGCCGACGGCGACATCTTCGAGACCACGACGTACAACTTCGAGACGATCTCCCGGCGTCTTCAGGAGATGGCCTTCCTCAACAAGGGCCTGACCCTTTCGCTGCGCGACGAGCGCGTCGCCGACGAAGAGACCGAAGAGGACGCTTCCGGCCAGGCGGCGCGGGTCAAGGAGAAGACCTACTGCTACCCGGGCGGTCTCGAGGACTTCGTCAAGCACATCAACGGCAGCAAGGACCCGATCCACGCCTCCGTGATCTCCTTCGAGGCCAAGGGCACCGGCCTCGAGGTCGAGGTCGCCATGCAGTGGAACAACGGCTTCACGCCGTCGGTGTACACCTTCGCCAACACGATCAACACGCACGAGGGCGGCACGCACGAAGAGGGCTTCCGCGCCGCGCTCACCCGCGTCGTCAACGCGTACGCGCGCGAGAAGAAGCTGCTCAAGGAGAAGGACGCCAACCTCTCCGGTGACGACGTGCGTGAGGGCCTCGCCGCGATCGTCTCGATCAAGCTGTCCGAGCCGCAGTTCGAAGGCCAGACCAAGACGAAGCTGGGCAACAGCGAGGCCAAGACGTTCGTGCAGCAGACGTCGAACGAATGGCTGGCCGACTGGTTCGAGCGCAACCCCACCGAGGCGAAGACGATCATCAACAAGTCGATCTCCTCGGCGCAGGCGCGGATGGCCGCCCGCAAGGCGCGCGACCTGGTCCGCCGCAAGGGCGCGCTGGAGATCGGCGGGCTGCCCGGCAAGCTCAAGGACTGCCGCTCGACCAACCCGTCGGAATGCGAGCTCTACATCGTCGAGGGTGACTCGGCGGGCGGTTCGGCCAAGGAAGGCCGCGACTCGATGTACCAGGCGATCCTGCCGATCCGGGGCAAGATCATCAACGTCGAGAAGGCCCGTATCGACCGCGTCCTCAAGAACACCGAGGTCCAGTCGCTGATCACCGCGCTCGGCACCGGTATCCACGAAGAGTTCGACCTCGAGAAGCTGCGCTACCACAAGATCGTGCTGATGGCCGACGCCGACGTCGACGGCCAGCACATCACCACGCTGCTGCTCACCCTGCTGTTCCGCTTCATGACCCCGCTCATCGAGCACGGGCACGTGTTCCTCTCGCGGCCGCCGCTGTACAAGATCAAGTGGCCGCGGCAGGAGCCGGAGTACGCCTACTCCGACCGGGAACGCGACGCCGTCATCCAGGCGGGTGTCGAGGCCGGCCGGAAGCTGCCGAAGGACGACGCGATCCAGCGCTACAAGGGTCTCGGCGAGATGAACGCCGAAGAGCTGTGGGAGACCACGATGGACCCGGCGAACCGGCTGCTCGGCCAGGTCACCCTGGACGACGCCGCGCAGGCCGACGACCTGTTCTCCGTCCTGATGGGCGAGGACGTCGAAGCGCGCCGCTCCTTCATCACGCGTAACGCCAAGGACGTGCGGTTCCTCGACGTCTAGGCGCCCCCGCTCTTTTGTCCCTTTAGGACTGCTCCCACGAGAAGGACCTCATGACGGAAACCTTGCCGCCGGCTCCGGACCACGACCGGATCGAACCGGTCGACATCCAGCAGGAGATGCAGCGCTCCTACATCGACTACGCGATGAGCGTCATCGTGTCGCGGGCGCTGCCGGACGTGCGGGACGGCCTCAAGCCGGTGCACCGCCGCGTGCTGTACTCGATGTTCGACTCCGGCTTCCGCCCCGACCGCGGGTACAACAAGTGCTCCCGCGTCGTCGGCGACGTGATGGGCAACTACCACCCGCACGGTGACTCCGCGATCTACGACGCGCTGGTGCGGCTCGCCCAGCCGTGGTCGCTGCGGTACCCGCTGATCGACGGACAGGGCAACTTCGGCTCGCCGGGCAACGACCCCGCCGCCGCCATGCGGTACACCGAGTCCCGGCTCGCGCATCTCGCGATGCACATGCTGCAGGACATCGAAGAAGACACCGTCGACTTCTCCGACAACTACGACGGCCGCACCCAGGAGCCGGACGTCCTGCCGTCGCGGTTCCCGAACCTGCTGGTCAACGGCGGTTCCGGGATCGCGGTCGGGATGGCGACCAACATCCCGCCGCACAACCTGCGCGAGGTCGCCGACGGCGTCAAGTGGGCGCTGGAGAACTACGACGCGACCGACGACGAACTGCTCGCCGCGCTGCTGGTCCGGATCAAGGGCCCGGACTTCCCGACCAAGGCGATGATCCTCGGCAACTCCGGCATCGAGGACGCGTACCGCACCGGCCGCGGCTCCGTGCGCATGCGCGCGGTCGTCGAGGTCGAAGAGGACGCCAAGGGCCGCACGATCCTGGTCGTGTCCGAGCTGCCGTTCCAGGTCAACCCGGACAACCTGGTCGAGAACATCGCGAACCTGGTCCGCGACGGCAAGCTCACCGGCATCTCCGACATCGCCGACGAGTCCAACAGCCGCAGCGGTATGCGGATCGTCGTCACGATCAAGCGCGACGCGGTCGCCAAGGTCGTGCTGAACAACCTGTTCAAGCACACCCAGCTGCAGCAGAACTTCGGTGTCAACATGCTGGCCCTGGTCGACGGCGTGCCCCGCACGCTGCGCCTCGACCAGATGATCCGGCACTACGTGAAGCACCAGATCGAGGTCATCGTCCGCCGGACCCGCTTCCGGCTGCGCAAGGCCGAGGAACGCGCCCACATCCTGCGTGGTCTGGTCAAGGCGCTGGACATGCTCGACGAGGTCATCGCCCTCATCCGGCGCTCGCCGTCGGCCGAAGAGGCCCGGCCCGCCCTGATGAGCCTGCTCGACGTCGACGAGATCCAGGCGACCGCGATCCTCGACATGCAGCTCCGCCGCCTCGCGGCACTGGAGCGGCAGCGGATCATCGACACCCTCGCCGAGATCGAACTCGAGATCGCCGACCTCAAGGACATCCTCGAGAAGCCCGAGCGGCAGCGCGCGATCATCGCCGAGGAACTGCAGGAGATCGTCGACAAGTACGGAGACGACCGGCGCACCAAGATCATCCCGTTCGACGGCGAGGTCTCGGTCGAAGACCTCATCGCCGTCGAGGACGTCGTCGTCACGATCACCCGCACGGGTTACGCCAAGCGAACGAAAACAGATCTGTACCGTTCGCAGAAACGCGGCGGCAAGGGCGTCCAGGGCGCGACCCTCAAACAGGACGACATCGTCCAGCACTTCTTCGTGTGCTCGACGCACGACTGGATCCTGTTCTTCACGAACAAGGGCCGCGTGTACCGGGCGAAGGCCTACGACCTGCCCGAGGCCAACCGCAACGCGCGCGGCCAGCACGTCGCGAACCTGCTCGCGTTCCAGCCCGACGAGCAGATCGCCCAGGTCATCGAGATCCCGAACTACGAGGTCGCGCCGTACCTCGTGCTCGCGACCCGCCGCGGCCTGGTGAAGAAGACCAAGCTCACCGACTTCGACTCCAACCGCGCCGGCGGCCTCATCGCCGTCAACCTGCGCGAAGGGGACGAGCTGGTCGGCGCGGTCCTCGCGGCCGCCGAGGACGACCTGCTCCTCGTGTCCGCGGAAGGCCAGTCGATCCGCTTCCACGCCACCGACGAAGCCCTGCGCCCGATGGGCCGCGCGACGTCCGGTGTGCTGGGCATGCGGTTCAACGACGGCGACGAGCTGCTCGGCGTCAACGTCGTCCAGCCGGACAAGTTCCTGCTCGTCGCCACCGGCGGCGGCTACGCCAAGCGCACCCCGACCGAGGACTACCCGGTGCAGGGCCGCGGCGGCAAGGGTGTGCTCACCATTCAGTACGACCAGAAACGTGGCAGGCTGGTGGGCGCGGTCATCGTCGACGCCGAAGACGAGCTTTACGCGATCACCTCCAGCGGCGGGGTGATCCGGACTTCGGCAGGACAGGTGCGCAAGGCAGGAAGGCAGACGAAGGGGGTGCGGCTGATGAATCTCGACGAAGGAACCACTCTTCTCGCGGTCGCACGCAACGCGGACGAGCCCTCAGACGTCGCCACTGCAGGTAGTGCTGAAGGAGAAGAAACCCCGGCGTCGGAGCAGGAGTAGACGACGCCCCACGTACTGGGTAAGGACTGACACCTCGTGACACCATCCGAGAAGCCCGAAGCAGGCGGCGCGCAGGCGGGTTCGTCGAGCCCGCCCTGGCAGCGCGACAGCGGCGCCGGGGAACCCGAAGGCTCCAGCGAGCAGACGGTTTCGGTGTCTTCGGTCGCCACCGAAGACGTGGCCCACTCGGAACCGAAGCGGGACGCGACCACCGTGACCGACTATCACGGGGTAAGCGGTACGGCCGCGAAGAGGCTCTTCGGCGACAGCGGAGAGGGCGACCCCGCCCCCTCCGCCATCCCGTCGGCCTCCCGCACCCGTGCCGCCCCCACCGCGCTCCGCCGCCCCGGCCGCGGACCGCGTCGCGCCAGCCTGCAGATCAAACGCTTCGACCCCTGGTCGGTGCTGAAACTGTCCCTCGTCCTCGGCGTCGCGCTGTTCTTCGTGTGGCTCGTCGCCGTCGGCGTCCTCTACACCGTCCTCGACGGTATGGGCGTCTGGGACAAACTCAACGGGACCTACTCGTCGCTCGTCGGCGGCGAAGGGGCCGACGCGCCGGCCGACCCGTTGATCAGCGCCGGCCGCGTCTTCGGGATCGCGGCCATCCTCGGCGCCATCAACATCGTGCTGATCTCGGCGCTGGCCACCGTCAGCGCCTTCATCTACAACGTCTCCGCCGACCTCGCCGGAGGCCTGGAAGTGACCCTTTCCGAACGAGAGTGACCCGGTTGCAGGGCGTCGAAAGGCGTCCTGTAATCTTCTCCTCGTTCGGGCCCATAGCTCAGGCGGTTAGAGCGCTTCGCTGATAACGAAGAGGTCCCAGGTTCAAGTCCTGGTGGGCCCACCCAGGTAAAGGCCGGTTTGCGAGTGTCGCAAACCGGCCCTTTTGCTATCTGGGTGACTAAGTGAGCGACTATTTGTTCTGATCAGCCTGCGAGCGGTCGCCGGACGATTCGCCCTTCGCTGTCTGAGGTGGTGATCATCACCGGCCGAGGCATATCCGGGGTCCAGCCAATCGACCTTGCCCGCGGCTTCCAGCTCCACGGAGATCGAGCCCGTTCGCTCCAGGCGCTACAGATCGCTCGTCAGGTCTCGCCCCAGCAGACCCGCTACCACCCGCACGTCCGGGAAACGGTGATCACGCTCGCCGAGCAGGACCGTCGGAGGTCGGAAACGCTTGCGGGGTTCGCCCGCTGGGCGAACATTAAGATCTGAAGCGGTTACCAGGTGCGCAGCGCTTTCTGACTGTCAAGCCTGGTCTCTTCAGGCGGCTGGACCTTGTATCCCAGCCGCTCTAGCACGGCGACAGCCTCACTTGGTACCTCGCGAACGACTGCTCGCACCTGAAGACGTCGCCAGCGTTCTCGTCCGGCTTCTACTTCCTTCTCCCAACCTGCCTTGGCATCTAACCGACAGTCGCGAATAAGGAACTCCACGAAGTCTTCCAAGCACGGCCTGAACCTCGCGCCGCCTGTGGGGAAGTGGAGCGACGCGAGCTCATGAGGGTTGGAGTGACGAGTTTGAGAGAGGAGATGCGAGATCGCTCCACGATGGGCGTGTAGCTGGATGTGGGATGAAGGCTTACTTCTAGCATCGCGGTCGTAGTCGTACCGAACGATAGGCGTCCGGTCGATCTTTGCAGTGAGCTTGAAGACTGACTGCTCAACGGCCAGGTAGGTCTCGGTGCTGTCAAGGCGGAAGCGCTGAAAAACGTGCAGTTCTGCGAGCGGCCGCCCCTTAGCCTTCAGGGTGACGGGCTTGATGTCCGTAACGACGCGTTCGCCCAGTGTCTTGACCTCGCTGTCGGGGACATCGTCGAAGCATGCACGGAGCAGCGTCTCAGTCTCGGAAGTGAACCGATTTACCTGCTCCTGAAGGTCAGAGTTCGTCATCGCCGAGCAGGAACGCGATGTTCTGTAGTTCGTCCCACGTGTCCCACTCGTCGCCGACGAGGCTGAATGCCCTCGCTCGCTCCGTGAACGTGGCCAGGTCAGTGCCAAGCTGTTCGAGAATTCCATCTCGCCGCTGTAGTAGCTCGTCGCGGGTGACCGCTTCGACATGTGCCATGACGCCTCCCGTTCGTCGCTGCTCAGAGCCTCCATCATCCCGGCAAGGTCCGACATTTTCATCTCTCAGGCGTGACTGGTCGGGTTGACCGGCTGATAGTTGCAACCCCGTGATCATGGACTAGAGCCCATCGGCGAGGTGTTCGCAGCGTTTGCAGTTGCGGAGGTCCATGCCACCCACTCCTGCCTCGAACGGACCGTCGATCACCCACACGAGAGCGCCGCAGAGCGCTTCCTTCTGCGCTCCCGTCCGTCCGCCGCTCACTGCGTGTCGATCGCCGTATGGCTCAGGGACCTCGTCTTGGAGTCGCTTGTGCCAGCCTCCGACAGGTTGGCGGATAACTCGCGGTTTCAAGTCAGTGAAGCCCGCAGCCAAGAAGTCGTCCTCGTCGTAGATCTGCGGGTGTATCTCCTGGCCGCAGTCTCCGCATGTCCACGTGCCAGTGGGGGCAATGCGGCCCGCTACTGCTCGACCGCCATGAGCGTCCCGTGAATGGCCTGCTACAAGGTCGTCCTGATTTGGGGGCATCTGAGTCATACGCAGAGGTCGCAGTAGGTCTGGTCTCTGTTTCACATGTGGCTCATCGTCTGGCTGGGCGGCAGGCCCTTCGGAGGTCGAAAACGCTTGCGGGGGGTCGGCGCGACACGCCGAAGAAGCGACACTCTCGCGACACGCCGTACGAGTTACACCCATGTAGTCCACAAAATCCCCACAGGGTCTGACCAGCGGTTTTCCGGAAGTAGCCTGTTTTGATCACCAGGATATGAACAGGTGTTCTACCGGTATCAACAGGTTGTCCCCAGATTTTCGGTCGACTTATCCACAGTTGTCCCCAGGTAAAATTGCGCTGGTCCTTCTGAGCGCTCTAGCGTCCTCGCTGACCGATACGGGCCACAAGCACCAACGGTCACCCCGTCCCGACGTAACCGGTTGCGTCGGGGCCTCTACGCCTCGATTGAGGCGATTAACTCAGGAGAACCGATCGTGTCGATGGATGCGAGCAACCGAAGAAAGCGGAGGCGCCGGTCCAGGGCCGTAACCCCTGGCCGACGCCGTTCCGTCGAGCTACACGCGCAGTACGTCAAGCTGCTGATCTTGGTGATCACCCTGATCCTCGATGGGATCTTGATGGTCACCACGATTCTTAACGCGCTGCTGTAATACATGTAGCCGTCGGGTGGAGCGCCGAGCTCTGCCCGACGGCTACGGCGATAAGGATCTTCTAACGCGACTGCTGGGACAACTCCGGTAACCGAATTGTGTCTGATCGCGCAAGCAGGGATTTACGGACTGGACGAACATGGGGATCGGAGGGCAGGGTCGACTAGCCGCTTGAGGACCGTGAAGGGATCTGGCTACGTGAAGCTCAAATTCGATGACCATGACGGCAGTCGTTTGCTGTGCCCGACCTGCGACTTCGCTGCCACACATGTCGACGTCGTACGTGTCGCAGCCCGCGCGGAGGATCGTGAGTTCAACGAGATCTTCGTGGACGGCGTGACCGGTCGTGTTGCAACACACGAGGATTCGTCTGCACCGGTCGGCCCCAGGATGGGGACAGGTCGTCGCCATCGAATCGCTGTGACTGGACACTGTGAGAGCGGGCATGGCTTCGCGATCGTGTTCACGCAGCATAAGGGCGAGACGTTCGTTGAGGTTGTCGCAACAAACGACGTCCCGTAGGTGTTTCCCCTGGTCGCGGCAGCCTTGGATGCGTCGCTGTGAGCGACATTCTGGGCGACAATCGGGGTAGCGACCAGGGGATGCCCGCGGACGTCAGTGGACGTTCGGCATGCAGGTCGCAGGGCTGTTCCAAGGTCAACAAACCATAGATTTGGCCTGATAACGAAGAGGTCCCAGGTTCAAGTCCTGGTGGGCCCACTCCGAAAGCCGGTTCGCGATTATCGCGGGTCGGCTTTTTTTGCTGCCCTCAGCGGCATCTCGTTCGGCCAGGAACTCGTCGAGCAGTTCGAAGAGCAGTCCGGAGACGCGTGCCTCCTGCTCGGGGGTGATGTCCCAGCTGGTCCAGCCTTCCGGCAACGCGAGGTGACGTACCTGTCCGGTCCAGCCGTGGTTGCAATCCTTCCCGCGACGTGCGACCAACCAGTCCCGCCATCCGTCGAGCCCGGGGCCTCCGTGCCGAAACGCGTGCTGGTCGTAGCCCGTCAGAAACGACTCCAGGTCGGAGAGAGATCTGATTCCGAACATGGGCGGCCGTTCGGCGACGGAGGCGAAGTACTCGCGCTCGCTCCAGGTCTTCGGGTCTCGCATGAATACATCCTGCCGCTCAGGTGGCCGAGGTCGTGGGCGCTTCCCGGCAGGGTCTGTGGTTCCACGTGGAACGTCGGGCAGCGGGCGTCCGGAGAACGGCGTGCAGTAGCATCGGTGGGTAAGCGGAGCAACTCGGCGGAAAGAGGGGGCTTCTGATGAAGAAGCTGTTGGCACTCGCGGTCATCGCGGGCGGCGTGCTGTTCGTGATCAAGCGCAACAAGGCCGCCAAGGCCGAGGCCGACCTCTGGCGTGAGGCCACCGCCCCCACCGAGCGTCCCCTCGGTACCGCTTCCACGAACGGAAGCGCCCCGGCCAAGGCCGCGGACGCGTCCCGCAACAACTGATTTCGGCGCGGGCGGTTATCATGATCGCCTGCGATCCGGGGCTGTAGCTCAATTGGTAGAGCACCGCCTTTGCAAGGCGGGGGTCAGGGGTTCGATTCCCCTCAGCTCCACATAGAAAACGGCCTGGTCAGAGGGGTTTCCTCCGGCCAGGCCGTTGTCATTTCAGGCGGCTTTACCGCCTTGCGTGCCCCCCGCGTGCCCCTTTCGATGAGATTTGGCCCGCTTGCGGGCTCGTTTGCCTTCTGGTTTTCGTGCCGCGTCGACGTTCCTGCTGATCGCGTCGGCAATCGCGCGGTCACGTTCCCGGGTCGCGTGCTGGTAGATCAGCGCGGCCCGGGATGTGGAGTGACCCATCCGCGCCATGAGTTCCTTGGTGGTCGCGCCGCCTTCGGCCGCCAGCTGGTTTCCGGTGTGGCGGAGGTCATGAAAGTGCACGTCTCCGTCGACGCCAGCACTCGCGCGCGCCTTCGACCACAGTCGCCGAAAGTTTCGACGGCGCAGGATGCCGCCCTGTGGGCCGATGAACACGATGCCGTCGGCGCCAGCTTCGGCGTTGTGCTCCAGGTGCTGGCGGAGATCTTCGACGATGACTGACGGAATGGCCACGGTTCGCTTCCCGGCCGCACTCTTCGGTCCCTTGATGACCGCGCCCCCACGCAATTCGGCCTGAGATCGGCGTACGCGTACCTCCCCGGTCGTCAGGTCTACGTCACGACGCCGTAGTGCCGCAAGCTCGCCGAAGCGAAGCGACGTGAAGGTGGCCAGCAGGACGAGAACTCGGTACCGCGGCGGCACCGCGTCCGCGATCGCGAACACCTGACGAATGTTCAAGACTGAACGCTCCGGAGAGTCATCGTCCCCGGCGCCCTTGATATTGCAGGGGTTTCGCTTGACCATGCGATCTTCATTCACTGCCGTATTGAAGATGGCGCGCAGCAGACGGTACGACTTCGCGACCGTAGGCGCGCCAACTCCGGCGTTCGTGAGGTCGCTCCGCCAGCGCCGCACCGTTGCCGCCTTGATGTCGGCGACCTTCTTGCCTTCGAACGTTGGGCCGAAGTGGTTGCGCACAATCCCTTCATAGCGCTCACGGGTTGTCTCGCTCAGCTTGCGCTCAGCGACCCATTTCGAGGCGTACCCCATGAACGGGACTTTGCCCGCGTCCGGGTCTACCCAGTCTTCCTTCTCGATCTCGGTCTGCTTCTCGGCGAGCCACCCGGCTGCCGCTTTACGGGTCTCGAATGTCTCGGGAGCGGGCCGAAGTACTCCATCCGGTCCCGGATAGCGCGCCTGCCAGCGGCCTGACTTCAGTTGGCGAATTCGGCCCCAGTCGCGACGTTTGCTTGCCATCAGGCAGCTCCCTTCAAGTTGGTCAGTCGAGGTGTCACGGTGTTTTCGGCGATGTAGGCGGCTAGAACGCTTTGGGCGATGCGGACGTGTCGCCCGGCCTTGACGAACTCGATTCGTCGTTCTTCGATCAGTCGTCGCGGAAAGCGGAC
Organism: Amycolatopsis sp. NPDC102389; assembly: GCF_044765885.1. Lineage (NCBI taxonomy): Bacteria > Bacillati > Actinomycetota > Actinomycetes > Pseudonocardiales > Pseudonocardiaceae > Amycolatopsis > Amycolatopsis sp. NPDC102389. The sequence goes on along the minus strand of NZ_JBIWKX010000003.1, from coordinate 112,550 downwards.
CGTGGTGCCGAGCACTTTCGCGACCTGTTCGACACTGAGATAGCGCTCATCCATGGCGCGGGTGACCTTTCGTCGGCGTGATGGCTGGCGGCTGGTCGTGTCATGGGTCTGCCCTCCGATTTGCTGGTGTCACTCGGGTGTCACTGGCGTTTGTGCTGGTCAGGCGGTTGGGGTGACAAGGTGACAGGGGTGACAGGGGAGACGGGTCCCTGCTGTCACGGGTGACAGGTGGTTGGGGGTGTCACTCCGGGTGTCACTGCTGTGTGTGCTGGTCAGCGTCGTGAGGTGACAGGGGTGACGGGGGTGACAGTGGGGGTGTGTCCCGGGTGTCACTCCGGGGCGCTGTAGGTGCCTTCACGGTCGACCTGCAGTTGCCCGGCTTCCTGCATCCGTTTGCAGGTCTGCCGGACGGTGTTCGGGACGAGCTGCAGGGCTTCGGCGATCCGGGCGGGTTTGAGCGGCCCGTGGTCGCGCAGCAGGTGGAGAATGTCCGCGCGGGTGTTGGACACGGTGTGGTCGGAGGCGGGTCCGTCCAATTTGGTCCAGGCCCCGGCCTGGGCGTCGAAGCTCATGGCGTAGTCGGCTTCTTCGACGTCGCGGCCGGTGACGTGAAGAACTCCGTCGGCCTGTCCGCGGCCGCGTTCGAGCACCAATGTGGCGTCGACGGCGCCGGTGAGTCCCGCGGTTCCGGACACCAGGTTCTGCCAGTCTTCGGCGCCCTGTTTCCGGACGTGGTGGATGAGCAGGAACGGCACGGAGTAGTGGTCGGCCAGGCGTTTGAACCTGCCCGCGGCGGCGTAGTCGCCGGTGTAGGCAGACTGGCCGGGAGCATCGGAACCGCGCATTTTCTCGTAGGTGTCGATGATGACCAGCCGGGCGTGCGGGTTTTCCTCCAACCATTCGACAAGCACCTGTTCGCCTCCGGCGGTCATGGTGGGACAAGCGGTTTCCAGGGTGAGCAGGGGCGCGGCCCGGCCACCGGCGGCCAGCATCTGACGGCGGCGACGCTGCAGCCGTCGGCCGGTGTCCTCCAACGCGCAGTACAGGACCGGGCCGCGCTCCACTTCGATCGACCCGAGCACCGGATCACCGTTGGCGATATCGGCACCCAGCCCGAGGGACAGCCACGACTTGCCCAGCTTCGGCGCACCGGCCAGCAGGTTCAGCCCTTCCGCGAGCAGTCCGGGGACAGCCCACTTCGGCGGCGGGAACTCCTCTCGCATCAGCTCCGCATCCGTCCACCGGGTACGGCGTTCGGGCGGGTTCGGCACGGGCGCCAAAGCGCGCGGGGAAGTCATGATCAAGCCTCCGTAGTGCAGGTGGTCAGGCGATCCGGCGGGGACGGTTGGCCCCGGCCTTGAGGCCGGACGTGATCGTGGTTTCGGCCTCGCGGGCGGTGAAGTGCCGCGTCCCGACGTGCCGCCCGGCCGCGGTCCTCAGCGCCGCCCGCACCTCGTCCTCACCGACCGCGCCACCGGCCACCAGTTGCCCGAGTGCGACGGCGGCGGCGTAGAGCGTGGCGTTGCGGTTGGTGGTGGCGTCGGCGACTTTCCCGGCCTCCGCCCGGATCGCCGCGGTGACGTAGCGGTCGCGGCGGCCGGTCGCCGGTCGGATCGGCACCACCGGCGCGGGCGGCAACGCGGCCGGGGTGAGCCGGTCCGCGAGCCATGCCGGCATTCCCGCCACGGGCCCGTCGAACAGGTAGTTGTACCGGCCGGAAGCGGCGACGCTGCCCGGCGCGACGACGTAGCCGCCCCACGCGCGGACGTCGACTTTCCAGCCGAGCCCGTTCCCGCGCTCCCCACCGGTGTTGCGCAGCTGCACGCCGTCCGGGGCCCGGAAGTACAGGTGCAGCCCACCGGACGGCGTCCGGACGGTGAGGGTGTCCCCGGGCAGCGGTTCCCCGGCCTGCTCCGCCAGGATCGCCAGCACGTCTTCCCCGCTGGCGGCGCCTTGCTCCGCCCATTCCGCGGGGATCTCTTCCCCGGGCTTGGCCACGTCGAGGTCGATCACGCACAACCCAGACGGCCCGGTGGCCAGCCCGACGTTGTACGCGGCCTGCGACCACGCCGCGCGGATCTTGTCCGGGTCGGTGGTGGCGCGCTGCTCCCACGTCCGGTGACCATCCGCGCAACGGCCGGTGCGGGGGCAGGCGTCGATGTTGTGCCCGGCCGGGCGCTTGCGGCCAGGGCGGAGCGGGAACACGTGCCAGCCGCGCCCAGCCGCGTCCAGCGCCGCCGCCAGCAAGGGGTTGCCGGGGGTGCTCAGCAGGGTGGTGGTCATCGGGCCTCCCTGGCCTCGGTGCGTCCGTACGCGGTGGTGTGATCGGCCAGCCAGTCATGGACGACGAACCGGCGTTGCGCGAAGGCGCGGGCGATCGTGGCGTGCACGGGCACGTCGTCCGGTGGGCAGATGGTCACCACGCCCGGCTCCTGATACGTCCGCACGTCGCCGTCGGCCTGCAGGCGGGCGGAGATCAGCTCTACGGGCATCCCGCTCCAGACCGGCCGGGCGCGGTCGTGCAGGGCCCGGTAGGCGTCGTAGGTGTGCAGCCGGTTGCCCGGGGCGTAGCCCTCGCGCAGGCCGATGGCGACCATGACCGCGGGCCGGACCAGCCGCCCGCCGCTTACCCAGCGGCCACCGGCGACAAGGTCGCGTGCGGCGTGCTCGCAGTCGTCCGGGTCCGGGGTGCCGTGGCTGACACTGGGGTCGCGAACCAGGCGAATCCAGGACGACCCATGACCGGTGGTGAGGGCGTAGGCGGTCATCGGCACACCGGTGCGCCCGGTCAGCTCGGCGATTTCGTCGACGATCTCGGCGAGCGGGTAGCGGGGTGCGGTGGCGTGCAGCTCGTGCGCCCACACGCCCGGGGCGGACGCGGTCTCGCGGTAGGAGGTGCTGCTCATCTCGGGAGTCCCTTTCAGCAGTGGCGGAGGATGGCGGCGATGGCGTCGTGTTCGGCCTGGTCGACGGTCATGGCGTAGGTGGTCTTCACCCACACCCAGTGCGCGACGTAGCCGCACCGGTCCTTCGCGGGAAGCCACTTCGCGGGGTCCTGGTCGCCTTTGGCGCGGTTGGACTTCGCCGTGACGGCGACCAAGACGTTGGGGTCGTTGGCGTAGCGGGTGCGCTGTTTCTCCGACCAGCCTCGGGTGCCGGAGCGGGCGGCTTCGGCCAGCGGCACCATGTGGTCGACGTCGACGGCCTCCGGGTCGGTGACCGTGATGCCGTCGTAGCGGCTGGTCCACTCTCCACTCAGGACCTTGCAGCCCTTGCCGGTCTTCACGTTCCGGCCCTGGACTTTGAGGGTGTCCTCGCGGCGGTTGCAGCCCTTCCCGACGCTGTCCCAGTGCGGCCAGTCGTCACGGTTGTAGTGGGCGCCGGTGTCGGCCGGGGCGACCCGGAGCGCGGCCAGCTGGCGAGCGACGGTGCTCGAGTCGCCGGTGGACTGCTTCGCTGCTGCCGTCTCCGGTGTCGGCACGCACGCCGCGGTGCCGAGCGCGACGGCGGCCGCCACCATGGCGATCGTGGTCGTGGGTTTCATCGCTTGCCCCCGTTCTTCTTGGCCTTGTGGACGGCTTCGCAGGCCGGACAGGCCGGGCTGGTGAACCACGGTGACCGGCCCTCACCTGCCGGGATGACCAGCCCGCACAGGGCCGTGAAATCGCCGGACCACCAGCTCTTGCTGCCGCGGTGAACGAACTGTTTGCTGCCCATGTCGATCCCTCCGGTTGACGGGGTGGTGGTCAGACCTGCGAGCCGGACAGGTGGCCGCGGGCGGCGAGTACTCGCGCCACCCGGTCGATGCGGCCCCAGTGCCGCCGCACCTGCCGTTTCGCCTCGTTCAGGGCTTGGCCGCGGGAGATTCCGGTGCCGCGGGAATGCCGGCCGAAATTGGCACGGTCCCCGCCTGCCTGGGCGGCGGCCATGCTGTCGGCCTTCCAGCTCCCGAACCCGTTGACCTGGTAGAAGCGGGCTTCGGCGGCGTGCCCGGCCATGACCATGACCAGGTACGGGAACGGGTCGTCCTCGTCCGGGCAGTCTTCGGCGGTGCGGGTGTACGCGCCGCTGGCGGTGACCTTGACGTGGTGCACGGTGCCGCCGTTGAGCTTGTGGAGCACGGCGTGCCCGCCCTCGTGGTAGGCGGCCGCCAGCAGTTCCAGGTCGGTGATCTCGTCGATGCGTCCCATTTCGGAGTCCTCTCGTCAGTGACGGTGAGTGAGCGTTTTTGGCATGGGGGTGCCGTGGCGGCGGCCGGTGGCGCGTCGCCGACGGGGTGTGGAGTTCGAGTGAGATCGGGAGTGAGGTCCCGGGAGACCGGTTAGGTTCCTAACTCCCGGAGTGAGATCAGGGCTCTGGCCTGCTGATCTGCGGAAAGTTAGCCGGGTGAGGCGAGTTAGCCCGGCCCGTCAGGCTGTTGTGATCATGGTTTCCGGCGGTGTTGCCGCCGTCTGGACCGGGCTAACTCTGGTCACTCGTCGCCGTCCAGGTCAGCGGTGGCCTGCTTCGCGAGTGCTTCACGCACCGTGACCGGATCGACCGGCCAGCGGTTGCCCGTGGAAGGCACTTTGACCCCGTACTGAGCGGCCAGGATCTCCCGCAAGCCCTTGCCCGTGAGCCGCTTGTACGGCTCCCAGCCCGGGGCGTGCGCCGCCAGCAGCGCGGGCACATCCGCGGCGGGCACTGTCGTGTCCCCCAGGACGGCGTCGAGGTCTTCCAGCAGGTCCCGGGCGACCGGGATTTCCCGGGCCGGTGCCGGGGTTCCCGGCAGGGACTTCATTGCGGCCAGCGACCGTTCGATGATCGGGGTGACCTGGTCGTTGTCGCGGGACACGTCCAGGAAGTACACCTGCACGATCTCGGAGCGTTCGCCGGTGAAGCCCTTGACCACCGCGGTTCCCTTGTCGGTGCCCGGAATCAGCTCCGTCGCGCGGTGACCGGCGGCGTAGGCACCCTGCCCGAGCAGCGCGTCATTGGCCACGTGGTCCCCGACGGCGAACGCGACACCGTTGGAGCAGTTGCGCGTGACGTCGCGGGGCATCGAGTCCTTGGTGGGGGCCTGTGTGGAGACGATCAGGTGAATCGCACGCTTGCGTCCCAGGCGGACAATGTCGACCAGCAGCCGCGAGATTTCCTTGCCGTACAAGGGGTGTTGGATCGCGACGTGCGCCTCTTCCAGCAGCGCGAAGATGGGGTGCAGGCCGACGTTCTTGTTCGCGTACTCCCGCGTCACGGCGGGGATCTCGTACTTGATCAGCAGTTCGCCGCGGCGCTGCACTTCGGCGTGCAGGTCCTGCAGGTCGGCGAGGATTTCGGCGATCTTGTCGTCTTCGGCCCCCATCACGTAGCGGGTGCACCGCGGCTTGAACACCTCGAAGTCGAAGTTCGCGTCCGGCACCCAGATCCGCAGCTCAGCAGTGGGATCGAGCGCCGCACCGGCCATGATGATCCGGGCCGCGGACGACTTGCCCTGCCCGGGCATGCCGCCGCAGATCGTGTTGCGCTCCAGCAGCGGGGCGTTGATCGGGTTGCCCCGCAACGTTTTCCCGAACGGAACGCCCTTGAACACGTCCACCACACCATCGGTGAGCAGCGGGTATTCGCCCGCTCCTTCGGCCAATGCGCCCTTGTCAGCAACCCACAGGTCGAGGATTCCGGCCTCGGATCCGGTGGTGGGCCACACTTCCTTGGCCAGCCGGTGCAGGCCGGTGGCGAGGTCACCGCGGCGGCGGGCGACCTTTTCCGCGGTCACACCAGCAGGAAGCCGGACGACGGCATGGGTTCCGCGACCGTCCACCCGGGCCGGGGTGAGGAACTGCAGCGGCGAACCGGTCTTGAGGTAGGCGGTGATCTGGGGGATACGCAGGGCAGACAGCGCGGCGGCGATCGTGGTCTCATCAATCGACACGTCCACATCGGACTCCGCCGACGTCGCCAGCCAGCCCGGTGCCGCACCGGCCTTGCGGCCCAGGTGCCACAGGCCGATCACAGCGACCCACGGCGCGGCGAGCACGATCGGACCCCACGCGATCGTGAGCACCATGACCACCCAGTTGATCGCGTCGATCACCGCGCTGATCGGGGCGATCACATCCGAGATCCGCTCGTTCGCCACCGCGAGCACGATCCCCAGCGCCAGCAGGAACCCGATCCCCGCGGCCACGCTGATCGCCAGCGCTTTCGCGACCTTGCCCGGGGCCTGCAGCAGGTCCATCCGGCGGGAATGCCGGCGTTCCTTCGCCGCTTCGGCGCGCTCGTCCCACTCCTTGAGGGCTTCCATGTCCCCGCGCAGCTCCGCCCCGCGCATCAGCCGCTCATACCGGGCGTTCGTCGACGACTCCCACGCCCGCACCACCAGCACCTTCGCCCCGCCGCCGACGTAGACCGCGTTGCGGACCAGCGCCTTCCCGACGGTCTTGGTGCGCTCGTGCGTGGCGACGGCCTTGGTCACGCGGGCGACCGTGACCACGTCGTTGCGGTACCCCTGGTACCGCGCCATCATCTTCGCCTTCTCCGAGGTGAGGCGCTGGTACTCCTCTTCGGTGATGAACTCGCCCTCGATCGCGCCGCCGTCGACGGTCGGGAGGTGGTGCACGGTCGCCAGCTCCGCCGACTCGGTGGTGTGCTCGTTCACTTGGCGTCTCCCTTGAACTGGTCGCGCAGCTTGCGGGCGGTCTTCGGCGCGCACTTGAGGGTGCGGCGGATCGATTCGGCCGACGTCGGGTTGACGTCCCCGGCCTTGATCAGGGCGCGGAACTCGGCTTCCAGCTCCGCATCCGACCGGGTTTTCGGTGCCCGGATCGTGCGGCGCCGCGGGGTCGATTCCTGCTGGTCAACCTCCGGATCGAGCACCGCGACCACACCCGTACCGGCCGTGTCGGTGGTCGGGGTGATCGAGGGTCGATCCTGCTGCGCGAGCCACGCCGTGACCTCGTCGGCGAGACTGATCGGAACCTCGGTGAGGCGGCCGCGGCGGCTGATCTCGTACCGGCCCGGGGCGAACACCAGGGTCGCGGTTCCGGTGTGGTCGATCTCGCCCACCGCGTGCCGGATCGCCGCCGCGCGGATCTTCATCGTCTTCGCGAGTGCCTGCCGCTCCAGCTTCGCCGCGGCCTTCTCCGCCGCCGTCCGGCGCGGGGACGCGACCGCGAGTTGGTGGGCGATGACACCGGCGATCGACACGAGCCCCATCAGCAGCCCCGAGGACCAGCCGTGGCGGAGACCGTCCAGCAGGTTCAGGGCGAACCCGTATCCGGCGAACACCCAGATACCGGCCTGCAGCGACCGCACTGGCCGTCCCGGAGTCCGCCGCGCCACCTGCACGGCGACCGCGAACGCCCACATGCCGAGCTCGCTGATCACGGGGAGCACGACCCCGAGGGCGCTGCCGTAGGTCTCGACACCGTGGCGCGCCATCGCGGGCACCGCCAGCACTGCCGCGGCCAGACCCAGCAGGTAAATCGGGCCGTCCACCCGGTGCGCCGCCAGCCACGCCGTGAGCGCTGCCCATCGGGCTGTCCGCTTCGCCTGCCGCGCGGTCTTCGCCGCGGCGTCGAGCTCGGCCTGCGCGGCGGCGTCCTTGCGCTGCTGCTCCGCCAGCGCCGCCCGTTCGGCCATCCGCAGTTCCGTGCGGGTGGCCGCATCGAGCCGAGCCTGCTCCCGGTCGGCGATCCGGTCCGCGCGCTGCTGTTCCCTCCACGTGCTCATGCCCGAACCTCCCGCTCACTGCCCATGCCGGCATTCCCCTGCGACCCGGCCTCGATCTGCCGGGGCACCACCTTGTTCTGCAGCTCCGCCCGCGTCTTGTGGTCGCGGACCTCGTTCAGCGCCCACCACAGGGCGACTGCACCGGAGACCGTGGCCAGCCACGGCCACACCAGCACCCCGGCGACGGCGGGCAGCGTGATCCCGGCCAGTTCCCCGGCGTGCCCGACCGTCCAGGCCACCGCGGCCTCGGTGCGCGTCCGCTCGATCTCGTTCGTCATCACCGCGTCTCCGTCTCATCCGTCACGCACTCGTGCGCCGGTGGCGCTTCGGGAAAGTTCTCGCTCGTCAGCAGCGGGCGGCCGCGGGAGAACAAGGACACGACGTTCGCCAGCCCCCACACCGCGTACAGCCCGGCGAGCCCGGCCAGCAGGACCGTGAACGGCACCCATCCGCCGCACAGAACCTGCGTGGCCACGAACACCACACCGGCCACCAGCAGCGAACCGAGCAGCAAGGCCCCGGCGTCCTCGGCCGCCTGCTCCTGCGCGTCCGCGTACCGCTCGGCCGCCAGATGCGCGACCAGATCCGGGCACTCGGCGATGTTCCACCGGTTCCTGCTCATGGCCGAACCTCCCGTCCTGTTGGCGTGCAAGCGAAGTGGTTGATCGGACCGCGCGGCGGGCGGGACACCTGCCGGACCGCGTAGCCGTCCGCGCGGCTCATCACTCCGGTGATGACCTGCAGCAGCAGCCCCAGCGGAATCCGCAGCAGCTGCAGCACCGCGAACAGCACCACCGCCGCAACGAACCGCAGCAACGCCCCGGTGCCGCGCGTTTCCAGCACGTCGAACGTGGTCATGACTTCTCACCCGCCACGGCGTGCCAGGCCTTCCAGTACCCGACGGGCATCCCCATGGCGCTGGCTGCTGCTGTCGCTGCCGCCAATGCCAGCTGGGCGTGGACGTTGGCGGCTGCTCCGATTCGGGCCACGCGGTCAGCATTGAGGCACCATCCATCGGAGTCCTTGCCTGCCAGCAGGATCGCGGCGAGCCGTTCGGCTTCGCGGTAGTGCTCCGGGCCGGTCATGCCGCCACCTCCACGTCGTTGGACATCTCGATTTCGAGGCAGGACCAGCACTGCCGGGTGCTGGTCGGCATGCAGTAGTCCTTCTCTTCGGCGCAATCGACGCAGGTGCGGCGGGCACGCATCGCGTACTGCAGGTTCCGCAGCCGCGAGACCTGCTGTGCCTGCGACGGCACCGGCCGCTCCACGGCGTCGGCCACGGTGAACAGCTCCGCGACGGTTTCGCGGGCGTAGGGCTTGCGGTGCCGGAACACCAGCAGCGCCCGCGGGTCCAGCCCCGCGGCTGACAACCCTGCCTCCCGCAACTGCGTGGTGGTGTAGAGCCCGGCCGGGGCCTCGTTCCACCCGAAGTAGGGCAGCCCTTCCCGGAAGCCGCGGGCTTCGGCGACCAAAACCGTGTCCCCGCAAGGAATGTGGGCGATGATCCGCGCGGCGCTCACAGGACCTCACCTGCTTCGATCACCGGGCCGCGCTCGTTGAACCACGCCACCGCGGCGGACAGCTGCGCGAACCGGCCGAGCGCTTCGCCGTAGGAGGCGTCCGTCGCCAGGTCCTCGGTCCGGAAGCTGTCGGTGCGTATCTCGGTGCACTGGCGGATCAGGTTCACCCACTCGTTCACGACGTCCAACGCGTCGTTGAGCTGCCGCACAGCGCGTTCACGCGTTCGGGCGGCGTAGGCGCTGGTCTCTTCCTCTACCATCGGGAACCCCTTCGAGTCCTTAGCTGGCTGGTCGGGACCCGGCGCGGTCGGCGCGTTCTTGGCGGAGTGGGCCGCCGCGTCGGGGCAAGTGATCTGCAGGTTGGTGGTCATCGCTGCACCACCGGCCGTCGAATGTCGCGGTGATAGACCTCCGCGTCGATGCCGTCACCGGCCAGCAGCAGCGCCAGCGCTTCGGCGATGACCACCGATCGGTGGCGGCCGCCAGCGCAGCCCACAGCGACCGTGACCACCTTCGGAGTAGCGGCCGGGACCAGGGCGGCGATCGCCGCGGCCTGAGCACGCACAAATTCGAGCGCGCCGACCTGGTCGAGCACGTTCGCCCGCACCGCGTTGTCCCGGCCGGTGCTGTAGCGCAGAGCAGGGGTGACGTGCGGGTCTCGGAACAGGCTGCGCACGTCGATCACCAGGTGCGAAGAGGTGAACGGCCGAGGCTTCGAGTCCTCGTGCAGGTAGCCGAAGCTCTCGATGACCACGCGCGTGATCGTCACGGAATCGGTCGGGGTCACCCGGAGTCCGAAGTCGCCGACCATCTCGGTTCCGGGCCACTGGTCGCCGAACGGGGTCATGTGCGTCATAGGTCGTCTCCTTCGCCCCAAAAGTCGTCGTGCCACATGTCGGTGTGCTCGTCGCTGCCGCACGTCTCACACGTCGGCTCGTGCTGGTCGGGCTCGACCTTCGAGTGCTGCCCCATCACGCCACCGCCAGCAGGCGGGCCGCGTGCCGGTGTGCCTGGTCGGCCTGCTCCGCAGCACCGGCCGAACCCGTGGCGGCCAGATGCTCCAGCACGACGGCCTTGCGCTCGTACCAGGCGGCGATCGAGGTCACCGGTGCGTCGACGGCCGGGCGGGTCAGGTGCAGTGCGCCCAGTTCGGCGAGCACGTTCGGGGCCGCCATCACGCGGCCTCGGTCGCGGCCGGGACCGACACCGGGAGGCGAGCGGGCAGCGACCGCAGAGCCTCGCGGCCAGCGCGACGGCGGGTACGTGCCGCGCGGCGCTGGTCGGTGAAGTCGTAAAGGAACGCCGCGGAAGCGGCGTGCTCATCGGCCGCCAGCTCCCGATCGACCTCTTCCAGCAGCGCGTCAATCGCGGATTCGGTCAGACCATCCGGGTAGAAACCCTCACCGGTCATGCCGTCGGCGAACTCCGGGAAGGTGGCCGGGGAAGCCGGGTACCAGGTGTTGCGCTTCGCGTTCATTGGATCTCCTAAGCGTTCGAATTCGTTGTGAGGCAAGGGATTCAGTTCGAGCAGCACGGGCAGTCGCCGCAGTGGACCGTGTCGCCCTCACCGGCGCGGTAGCAGTCGAGACAGGTCACCATCAGGGATTCCTCTCAGCGTTGGATTCGCGGTAAACGTGCAGGTCAGAAGCTGTTGAAGAACGTCACAACGCTCGTCGCGGCGGTGTCGATCGCCCCGAACACGGACTTGCCGAACGTGGCCGCCTCGATCGGCGCCTTCACGATCAAGACCAGCGCCAGGACCAGCAGGGCCCCGACCAGCCACTTCGCCTTGCCGCCGCCGAGCTTGAAGCGGGGCATCGAGTTCTTCGCCATGGTGCTGTCTCCCTACTCAGTGGTTCATCCTGGGATGGTGTTTCCATCCCGGGATGGCATGAGGAGGACTCTGCCAACTCCATCCCGAGTTGTCAACACCATCCCGGGATGGAGTTTGAAAACCCGGGATGGTGTGGGAGGATGGCGGCATGGAGCGAATGGACGCGAAAGCGGTGGCTGAGCAGCTTCGGGCTGACATCAAGGGTGGCAAGTTCGCGCCGGGCGAGCTCCTGCCTAACACGGAGCACCTCCGTGAGCGGTTCGGCGTCGGGAAGAACGTCGTCTCAGCGGCTGTGCAGACCTTGAAGGGGGAGGGGCTTCTTGCGCCGGGCGGCCGCGGGCAGCCTGTGCGCGTACGCACGATCCCTCAGAAGCTGACTCGCTCGAACACCAACTACCAGGAAGAGAAGGACCTGGTAAAGGCGAGTGAGGAAGTTCGTCGTCGCCGCGGTTCAGCTGAACGAGATGCCAATGTGGCGATCGAATCAGTCAACGACGATCCGGTTGCGTATGAGGTCGTTCCTGCGCCCGCCAATATCGCCGAGATTCTTGAACTTGGGCCGGATGACTACGTTCTCCGGCGAACCTATTTGCGGCAGTATCGGGAAGGGGAGGGGTATAGCAGGATGGTCTCCTATCTTCCCTATTCGCTCGTCAAAGACCATCCGTTGCTTCTCGACTCGGACAATGAGCCATGGCCGGGTGGCACTCTTCATCAACTGTATACGGCCGGAGTTGAGGTAGCTAAGATTGAGGATCGCGTTTCGGCGCGGATGCCCACCGAGGAAGAGACGGCACTCTATGACATTCCCTTCAATGTGCCGGTAATCCCAATTTTGAAGATTAGTTACGACACGTCGGGTCGCGCGGTGGATGTGGCTGAACTCTTGGCTCCGGCGGACCGGATTTCCCTGTCTTATACCACCGAACTGCGAAAGTGGGACGAGTAAGCAATGGCAACACCGCGTTTGATTTCTGTCGTGACAGCTGTGTTTGACGGAGGACACCACTACCTCAGGGAAGCCTACGAGTCCCTACGAGCGCAGGAGATGCCAAAAGGCTGGTCTTGGGAGTGGTGCGTGCAGGAAGACGGCAACACTGGTACTCCGAAAAAGGAGCTTCCCGGCGACGACTCACGGGTGCATTACGGTACCGGCCTCACGGGTCGTGCGGCAGTCACGCGCAATATGGCCCTGTCTCAAGCGCAGGGGATTGTGATCCGTAACCTTGATGCAGATGACGTGCTTTTGCCAGGCGCATTGGCGCGGGATATCGACACCTTGCGCCGCGTTGCATGGTGCGTATCTGCAGGCCTTGATCTGCACGAGGACGGGACAATCACGCCCGGTCCGTACGACCCGCCGAATGGGCCTATTGAGGCTGGTCGATTCTATAAAGAGCAGGCAGAAGACAGGCTATCTGTTTTGGCGGCGAATGTCGCGATGCACACTGACCTTATCTGGTCTTTAGGAGGTTGGATGGCGCTCACGGGAGCCGAAACGATCGCTACTCTGCTGGCGGCGGAAGCAGTAACGCCCGGCGAGTTCATTGCTGAACCAAGCATGCTCTACCGGAAACATTCAGCTCAGACCACGGCCGCTGAGAGCTATTGGAATCCTCAGGAAGATGAGGCGCGCAGGCGGCTAATTCAGATGCGCGTGGATGCCATCCACGCGAACGGAACCCGGTATCAACCGGGTTCGATCGACGGCGATGATTCAGTGGTGGACACGTCTGTGCCACCGGAGGCGCGGCAAGCGCAGGGGCTTTCGCGCATGACCAGGGGCGATGAAGAACGGGGTTGAGCTCGGTCGGCGCCGTCTCGTTCAAGATCCACAGCGGCCCGACCTGCAGAAACGGCAATGCCGGCATAGTCGGGCATCGCCGGTTAGGGACCACCTTCGCGCCCTGCTGTTCGTGGTTCTCCCAGTAGGGTCGAGTGACAGCGGGGGCATGTCGAACCTGTCACCCCTGTCACTCTGTCACTCCACCCCATGTGACCTGTGCAAATAGGGGTGACGGGCGAGTGACAGGGGTGGCCCTGTCACTCTTCCCACTCTTTTTCTATGTCACAGGAGTAACTACGGCTGGAACAGGTGGGGCGGACGGGGCTTGGCTGCCCCCCCTGTTTCAGCCGCTTGTGTCCCTCACGTGCCCCTAGCGTGCCCGTTGCCGGGGGAGCGTGGGGAGACGGACGGGGAACAACGGGGAACAGGGTCTCCTGACCAGGGAGTTGAGGCTCTGCAGGTCAGACGCGACACGGGTTCCCACCTTTGCAAGGCGGGGGTCAGGGGTTCGATTCCCCTCAGCTCCACTCTCCTCGGTCTTACCCGCACAAGTATGTAGTGGCTACCGCGATCGATCTCGCCAACGTGCTGATCGGTCTGCTGCTGGGTCTGCGTCTGACAGGTAGTGACGTTCGTCACCGTACGCGGATGACAAAGTCTCGCGCCCAGCCAAGTCAACGCTGCTTACATGGGGACATGGTCAGTTTCGAAACCGACCTCGACGATCTCAGGTTGTCGAGCAAGGAACTGCAGAAAGCCGCGGACATCGTCAGTACCGCACACACCGGTGTGCGAGGGCAGGACGTGCCCGCTCCCGACCCGGTCACGGGAGGCTTCCTCCCCGGTATTTTCGCGCCGGACACCGCCTTCGGGAAAACCCTGGGCATGCGCGGGGTTTCGGCGGCTTACGAGGAACACCGCCAGGCCGTCGAGAAGATGCTCGCGAAGCTGCACGGCAGCACGCAGGACGCCTCCCGGGCCTTGGAGCGGGTCGCCGAACTGTATGAATCCGTGGACGAGGACAACAAGCAGCGAATGAACCGCGCGGCGTACGGGAACCAGGGGTAGGCGGCGTGGACGGGTACTTCAACGCACTGGACGCGGAGACGACCTCCGAAGGCGACGACCGCAACAGAGAACTGCTCGAGGGGATCTCCCACGATCTCACCGCGGGGGCCGAAAAGGCCTACAACGCGGTGGACATCCTCTTCATGGACTGGCTCATGGGCAGTGACGTGGATTTGAGCGGCGGCCGGAAGGAAGAGGTCCGCGACTTCTTCCTCGAGTTCTCCGAGGCGGAGCTCGTCGGCGAGAACAGCCTGCAGACCATGATCGAGGCCTACGAAAGTCTCTGGAACGCTTTCCAGGACACGAAAGCGCCGCTCGACCGGTCCTTGACCCTGCTTCTCAAATGGCGTGGTGAAGGCGCCGAGACCGCCAAGAGTTACATCCAGGGTCTCGTGAACACCTATTCCCGCGTGGGCACCAAACTCACCGTGCTGGAAGCCGACATCGTGGCCGCGCGGGACGCCATCGCGACCGCACGGGCGGACCTGAGCAATCTCGCCGCGTCTTTCCTGACCGCCGCGGAAAAGTACCGCGAAGACAAGGAACGGCAAGAAGAATCGGCGCTGATGAAGGCGCTGGCGGCGGGGTTCGCCGGCGCTGTCACCGCGCTGCTCGTGGCGGCCGTGCCCCCGGCCGGCGGCCTCACCGCGGCGGTGTTCTTCACCACCGCGAACGGGGTCCAGGTCGCCGGTGCCGCGGCCGGTGCGGGGCTCTCGACGCTGATCGCCGAGAACTCCGCGGTCGTGGGGGACAGCCCCGAAACCATCTACAACAGCTTCCACGACGGCGTGGTCAACATCCGGGAAGGGATGTTCCGCGCGACGGAGTCGCTGATCTCGAAGATCAACGTCGAGATCAACAACCTGCCGGTCATTCCCGAGCCGCCGGACGTCAGCCCCGGCGAGACCTTCGATCCCGGCAACTTCGAAACGGAGAACACCGACAAGGGAACGGAAAAGCGGGTCCGGGACAAGAACGTCGACATCTCGAACGACGGCAAGTTCCAGGAACCGCCGCGGGAGCTGTCACCCCTCAAGGAGTGAGCGTGGCCGACAAACCGGCAGCCAAGAAACCGGGTAACGACCGGCAAGCGATGCTCGAGGCGCTGGCCGCCCTCTCGGTGGACGCGACGTCGCCGGACGGGGCGGTCGAGGTTTCGGTCAACACCGACGGCGTGATGACGCGGCTCCGAGTGGGCGATGCCGTGTCGCGGATGTCGCCCGCCGAGATCGCGGACACCGTCATGCGCACGTATCAGGAAGCGCAGCAGGGATCCGCGAAACGCAGTGCGGAGCTGATGGCGCCGATCGGCAACGCCGGCTACATCACGGACAGGCTCCGCTGGCGGGTCGGGTTCACCCCGTCGTTCCAGCAGGCGGGGGAACCGGTCGCGCCGTCGGCGCCGGTGGCTCGCCGCCCGACGGCGGGCGGCGAGAACGTGGTGCTCAAGGACCGTTCGGAAGAACCGGCCGGGCCCGCCGAAGACGAGCAGCCCGAACCGGCGGAATCCGACGATCAGTACTACGAGCAAGGCCTGCGGTACCGGCCTTCCTGGTAGCGACGGCTTGCCCTCAAGCGTGCTTCAGCGTGCACGCTGACGGTATGAAACGTGAAGGCATCGTGCTCGCCTTGGCCTGCGCCGGATCCTTCGTGGTCATCCTCGACGCGACGATCGTTTCCGTCGCCCTGCCCGCGATCCGGTTCGGCCTCGGTTTCTCCGCGGGCGCGCTGACGTGGGTGGTGAACGCGTACACGCTCGCGTTCGCCGGTTTCCTGTTGCTGGGCGGCCGGTTGTGCGACGAATTCGGGGTCCGGCGGATCTTCGTGCTCGGGATGAGCCTGTTCACCGTCGCGCGGCTCGCCGCCGGGCTCGCCGGTTCGCCGGAAACGCTGCTCGTCGCCCGCACGGTGCAAGGGTTCGGTGGCGCGTTGCTGATGCCGGTGACGTTGTCCCTGCTGACCACGACGTTCACCGAACCCGCCCGCCGCGCGCGGGCCTTGGGCACCTGGAGCGCGGTGGGCGCGGCCGGTGCCGCGGCGGGGCCGGTGATCGGCGGCCTGCTGACCCAGTGGGCGGGCTGGCGCTGGGTGTTCTTCGTCAGCGTCCCGATCGGTGTGGTGAGTGTTCTCGTCGCCGGAGCGGTGTTGCCGCTCCGGGAGCGAAGCCGTCCTCGCGGCAGGCTGGACGTGCTCGGCGCGGTGTTGTCGGCGGCGGGACTCGTCGGCGTGGTCTACGCGGTGATGCGTTCGTCGTCCGAGGGCTGGGGAAGCGGGTCCGTGCTGCTTCCGCTTTCCGGCGGGCTCGTCCTGCTCGCGGTGTTCCTGGTGCACCAGCACCGATGGGCGGACGAACCGCTCGTCGCGCTCGGGATCTTCCGGCTGCGCTCGGTCAGCAGCGGGAACCTGGTGATCTTCTTGCTGGGGCTGGGTTTCCTCGCCAGCCCGATCCTGCTTTCGCTGTACCTGCAGGACGTCCACGGCTACTCGCCGCTGCGGGCCGGATTGGCCTACCTGCCGGTGGGGGTGGCGATGTTCGCCGGCGCCCGGACCGCGGGCGGGTTGTCGGTGCGGATCGGGCCCCGGCGCGCGGCGGCGTTGTACTGCGCGATCGGCGCGGCGGGGTTCGCCGGAATCGCGGCGCTGGCCGGCGCGCACGCTTCGTACGTCGTCTCCGTGCTGGTGCCGGGAATGGTCTTCGGATTCGGGACGGCGGCGGCCTTCACACCGATCACCGTGGCCGCCACCAGCGGGGTACCGGAACGCCAGAACGGCCTGGCCGCCGGTCTGCTGAACACGGTCCGGCAGACCAGCGGCGCGCTCGGTCTCGCCGCGTTGACCGCGCTCGCGGCGGCCGTGACCGCGAGTTCGCCGACCGGCCTGCCGAAAGGGGAGGCGCTGGTGCACGGCTACACCGCCGCGTTCCTCGCTTCCGCCGCTTGTCTCGCGGCCGCCGCGGTGGTCGCGGCGGTGACGATGCCCGGGCTCAGCTCGCCGCCGCGTGCGCGGGCAGATCGACCCGGTCGCGGAACCAGGGACAGTCCTCAAGGTTCGCCTCGCGGCGGCAGGTGAGGAGTTCGACCAGGTAGTCGTGCGCGGTGTCGAGCCGTGCGCGCTCCCGTTCGATCTCGGCGAGCCTGCCGGTCACCACCTCCCGCCAGCGGTGCTGTTCGGCGAGCAGTTCGATGATCCTGGCCAGGCCGAGCCCGCCGATCTGCCGCCAGTGCTTGATCAGCGCGATGCGATACAGCTGATCGTCGTCGTAGTACCGCTTGCCCGAGCGGCGGAAGGCCGTGATGAGCCCGCGGCGTTCCCAGTAGTGGAGGGTGGAGATGGCCAGCCCGAAGTGATCGGCGGCCTCGCGAACCGGCGTCAGGACGTACATGAGCCCATTCCACCGAATCGACTAAGGTTAGGCAACCCTAAATTTGCAGCAGCCGCTCATCGAGGTCCGCCAGGTAGTCGCGGCCGAACTCGCCGTTCTCCAGGTCGCGCCACAGCACCGGCGGCAGATCCTGTGCCACCTCGGGCGAGCGGGAAGCGGCGGCCAGCGCGATCGTCGCGACGGTGTCGACGTCGCCGGTGAGCGCGACGGCGGAGTGGAGCATTCCGCTCAGGCTCCGGCCGGTCGCGAGGGTGGTCAGCGCGGCGCGCACGCTCATCCAGCCCTGCGGCCCGACCTTGCCGGACCACGGCAGCGCCCAGCCCCCGTGCCCGACGTCGTCCGGGAGGATCCCGTCGATCCACCTCGCGACCTCGGAAAGCGGACCCACCCGATGGTGGCAGTAATGCACGGCCAGCGCGGCGGCCTGCGCCGCGGCGATCCCGGCCGGGGTGTCGTGCGTGATCCTGGCCTGCAGTTTCGCGTGGTAGAGGACGTCGTCGACGGTCGGCAGGAGCCCGATCGGCCCGGCGCGCATGGCCGCGCCGCTCTTGTCGCTCTGCGGCTGGAGCCGCCGTAGCAGTTCTTCGCCGTCCCGGACCTCGCTGAGCAGCTGATGGAAACGCGGCGCGTAGCCGTCGTGCGGATCGCGGTGATACGTCCGCACGAACTGCTCGGCGAGCAGGAGCGGCGTCCATCGCCGTCCGGACACGAGCACTTCGGCGATCGCGATCGTCATCTGCGTGTCGTCGGTGTACCGGCCGGCCGGGACCCCGAGCTGGCCGGGATGCGGCACGTAACCGGTCAGCTTGTTGTACTCGGCGACGAAGCTCGGGTACGCGTGCTCGAAGGAGCCCCCGTACGCGTCGCCGATGGCCAGTTCGACCAGCATCCGGTAATCCTGCCAGGCTGCGGGGTGCCGCCTGATACCCATACCGTGGAGTCATGGCGACCGACAAGCTGCGCGCGTGGTGGGCACATCGGCAGGGGCTCGACGGAACGCTGCACGGGTCGACGGCGGCCGAGGTGCTGGAACGGACCGGCTGGATGCGCTCGATCGGCGGATCGGCGCCGTATCTCGGGCTGTTCGCCAGGGCCCGCCTCGATCGCGAGACGGTGGACGCGGACGTCGCCCGGCTGGCCATCCATGAACTGCCTTCGGCGCGCGGCTGCACCTACGTCCTGCCGTCGGCGGATTTCGAACTCGGCCTGACCGTCGGGGCCGGGGCGCCCGCCGGTGAACTCGCGGCCGCGGAGAAGTACCTCGGCGTCACGCAGGCCGAGATCGAGCAGCTGTGCGTCACCGTCGCCGACCTACTCGAGGCGTCGGACGAACCGCTCGGCCCGGCCGCGATCAAGGACGCCGCCGGAGCCGCGGTGCGCAATCTGGGTGAGGCGGGGCGCAAACGCGGCACCACCACGACGTTGCCGCTCGCGCTCGGTCTGCTCCAGGCGCGCGGCGACATCCGCCGGGTGCCGGTCAACGGACGGCTGGATCAGCAGCGTTACGGCTACGTCCGCTGGACACCGTCACCACGCGGCGGACTGTCCGATATGGACACAGCGCGGACCGAACTCGCCCGGCGGTACTTCTCGTGGGCGGCTCCGGCGTCGCTCAAGCATTTCCGCTGGTTCTCCGGTTTCACCGCGGCCAGTGCCAAGAAGATCGCGGAACAGCTGGAATTCGTGCCGCTCGACGGCACCGATCTCTTGATTCCCAAGGAACTCGCGGACGAGTTCGCCGCGTTCACCGTGCCGTCCGAGCCGTCTTACGCGCTGCTCGCGGGGGTCGACGGCATCCATCTTCTGCACCGCGAGATGTCGCGGCTGCTCGCCGACGCCGACGTCGAACGTCCGGTGCCCGGAGGCCGGGCGGGGGAGACGCTGGGCGGGCAGGCTGATCCGCCGAGCCACGTGATCGTCGACAGGGGCCGCGTCGCCGGTCTGTGGGAGTTCGACACCGAAGCCGGGAAGATCGTCTACGAGTTCTTCGGCGACGAGGACGCCGCGTTGCGCGAGACGATCGCGAGGACCGAGGAATTCGTCCGTGACCAACTGGGCGACGCCCGGAGCTTCAGCTTGGATTCGCCGAAGAGCCGGGCGTCGCGAGTGGCCGATCTCAGTGGTCGGTCGTGATCAGGCCTTCGCCTCGTTGATCAGGATGTCGACGGCCTTGTCGTTGCGGGCGGTCTGCTCCGGGATCACCGAAGCGGGCGGGTAGAAGCCGTCCAGCCCGCCGTCCTTCGGGTACATCTCGAAGGTGTAGCTGAGGATCTTGTGCTTGCCCCACGCCCAGTCGTTGATGTCGCCGTCGGTTACGTACAGATCGCTGGACTGCTCGGGCGTGTAGCCGTTGGTGCCCGCCATCTGCTTGCCGACGTCGGCGAAGCGCTTCGCTTCCTCCTCGTTCATGCCCGTGTCGGTCTCGGCCTTGGTGTAGCCGTAGGGCCAGAGCACCAGTTCCGAGAAGGTGTGGAAGTCGATGTGCGCCTTGATCTGCTGCGCGCCGCCGACCACACGGGAGTTGATGAAGTCCGCGACCGCCTTGGTCTCGGACTCGGAGAACGCCGACGGGCCGTGGTAGTCCTCGGCGGACGGGCTGTTGCTCGACCCGCCGCAGCAGTTCCACTTGTAGTCCCAGTTGCGGTTCGGGTCGGTGCCGACCGCGCTGCTGCCCGGGACGGGCTTCCGCGTCTTGCGCCAGCCCTGGTACTCGCCGCCGGTGATGTCGTACTCGGAGCCGTCCGGGTTGACGTTCGGGATCACGTAGATCTCGTGCTCGTCGACCATCTTCTTGATGGCCGGGTCGCTCGCGTAGCCGCTGGTGAACCGCTGCACGATCCGCAGGCACATCTCGGTGGTGAGGTGTTCGCGCGCGTGCTGGTTGCAGGTGAACAGGACCTCGGGCTCGTTCTCGTCCGTGCCCGCGTTGTCGCTGATCTTCAGCAGGTTCAGCTCACGGCCTTCGTAGGACTTGCCGACGCTCGAAAGCGTCGCGATGTCGCTGTGGTCCTTCGCGGCCTTCTGCAGCTCCGCGGTCGTTTCGGCGTAGGTGTGGTACGCCTCGTCGCCCGGCGGGAAGTCGCCCGCGACCGCGGCGGTGCCCGCCCGGACACTGCGCTGCTTGAGCATGCTGTCGAAGTCGCCGAGCGATTTCAGGCCGAACCCGTTCGCGCGCAGGGCGGCGGCCTGTCCCGGCGTGGCGACGACGGTCAGCGCGCCACCGCGCGAGCCCGCGACGTCGACGCCGGTGCGGGCGACCTCGGTGCGTTTGTCGGGAGTGGACGCGCCCTCCACCGAATAGAGCCCTCTCGCCGGGTCGCCGGTCTGGGCGCTCGCGACGGGCGTCGTGACGGCCAGCAGGGCGAGCCCTGTGGCGGCCAAGGCGCCCCCGATGCGACGGCGTGTGGACATTTCGCCTCCGAACGATCTGGGAACCAGGTGGCGTTCACCGTCGCCGAAGTGAATCGTCCACGACAACCCGACGATCGTCGTTCCCAGTTACCGTTTACGGCCAGAGGCGTTCTTTGTGCCAGGTCCCGGCCTCGCGCCGGTAGCGCAGCCGCCGGTGACGGCGGTCGTGGCTCGCCTGCCAGAACTCCACTTCGGACGGCGTCACCAGGTAGCGGGTCCACGTTTCCGGTGCCACGCCGGGATTCTCCTCGACCCACCGCTCCGCTTCCGCGGCCGCGCGGTCGAGGTCGGCCGGATCCTCCAGCACCTGCGACTGCCTGCCGATGAACGCCTCCACCCGGGACGCCGGCGGCCGGGCGGTGAAATCGGCCGCGGACACTTCGGGATCGGCGACCGAGACCGGGCCGCGCAGACGGACCTGACGGCCGCGTCCCGGCCAGAAGAACGTCAGCGCGGCGAACGGATTCTTCGCCAGCTGAACACCTTTCGGGCTTTCGGAGCTCGTCGCGACGGCCCAGGTGTCCCCGTCGACGTCCTTGAGGATCACGACCCGCGCGTCCGGCACGCCATCGGCGTCCACTGTGGACAGAGTGACGGCGTGCGGCGCGAGGACGTGTTCACCCGCTTCGTTGAGCCATTCCAGGAAAAGCTCGCGCGGGGCCGCCGGAGTGGCCTCGGTGTCGAACTCCGGGAGTTCTTCGGGGAACGAAGGCCAGCCGCGCAGGGTGCGGTCCATCAGTACCCCGGCGGGCGCTGCGGCGGATAACCGGGCGCGGGCGGCGGATAGTGCGGCGGATGCTGCCCCGGCGGCGGGCCCTGTGCGGGCGGCGGCCCGACCGGATACTGCGGCGGTGGCGGCTGCTGCGGTTGTTGTGGCTGCCAGCCTGGCGGCGGCTGCTGACCGGCGGGCGGCCCGGGCGGCCCGGGCGGCATCGGCGGCTGCTGGCCCTGCGACTGCGCCCACTGCACCTGCTGATAGACCTCGCCGGGCTGCGGGAAGCAGAACGTCAGCTTCGCGTTGACCGAACCCTGCACCGC
This sequence comes from Amycolatopsis sp. NPDC102389, assembly GCF_044765885.1. NCBI lineage: Bacteria > Bacillati > Actinomycetota > Actinomycetes > Pseudonocardiales > Pseudonocardiaceae > Amycolatopsis > Amycolatopsis sp. NPDC102389. The sequence continues at coordinate 90,802 of NZ_JBIWKX010000003.1, read as the reverse complement.
CGCGCCCCACAGCTTCCCGCCGACGAACGCGTACATCTGCGCCGCCGAAACGTCGACCGCCACCATGCGCGTCTCGCCGCCGAACTGGTTACCGGATTTCGCCGACGCGGCCTGCGCGGCGTCCGGGTACACCCGGTCACCGATCAGCCCGGCGATGACCACCGAAGCGGCCGTCCAGCCGACCGTGCCCATCACGTTCGCGCGCGCGTGCTGCGTCGCGAGCCGGGTGAAGTCGTACAACGCGGGTGCCGTCACCTCCGGGATCGCCGCGGCGACCACGCAGTAGTTCATCGTCGACAGCATCACGGATTCGGTGAACAGGCCGACGACGGCGGTGCTCGGGCCGATCTGGACGGTGTTCAGCCTGCCCCCGCTGCGCTGGACGCGCTCTGCCACCGCACCCAGGTACTGCTCCTTGCTGAGCACTGCCGCCTCCCGAAGACTCCTCGCGCACGGCCATCGTCGCACGAAAGGCGATCTGCTTCACTGGACGCCACTATGCGACGTCTTCTGATCTTGCCGCTCGTCGTGCCGCTGCTGGCGGCCTGCGGGCCGACGGAACAGCCGCCGCCCGCGGCGAGTTCGCCCGCGCCGTCGAACACCCCGGCGCCCAGCATCCCGCCCGCCCCGGAACCCACCGGCAAGGGCCCGTGCCCGTACCTGGGCGCCGAGTTCGTCTCGGACGCCAACGGGCAGAAGGTCTCCAAGGTCAAGACCTCGGCCGACCAGCCGCATCCGACCTGTTTCTTCTACGCGCTCAGCGGGAAACTGCAGCTCACCGTGCGCGTGTACGTCGGGGAACCCGCCGTGGCCAAGGCGCTGGTGGATCAGGCGGCACCCATCGACACCTCCAACCCCGCCGACGAACCGGCGGGCTGGAAAGGCGGCTACCAACCTTCCGGCGAAGGCGCTGTTTACGCCGTCGCGAAGGGCGGGAACGCGGTTGTCGTGACCACCAACCAGAAGCAGAGCATCAAGGCACGTACGGTGGCGAAGGAGGCTATCGGCGAGCTGAAGCTCTAGGTAGTGGTATCCACACGTCAGAGTGAAGTTGATCTTGTACTACCCTGTGCCGCACGCGCGAGGTTTCGCGGGACCAGAGCGCGACGCCAGATCCGGCGGAGGCCGCCTTGCGGTGTGGCTCGGCGGCACAAAAGATCATTTCTCCCCATAAGACAAAAGGACAGGTTTCGTGGCTGACACCCTCAAGGAAATCTTGCTCGACTCCAGCCGTCGCCCGGCGGTCGTGAGCGACTTCGAAGGCCTCGTCGACGCCGAGGTCTCGGACAAGGGCGGCGTTTCGGGTGCCGTCGTGAAGACCGGCTTCGCCGCCGTCAAGAAGATCAAGCCCGGCATCATCCCCGCCGCCGTCGACACCCTGCTCGACGACTTCACCGGTGCCCTCGAGCCCTTCTACGGCGACTACAAGGCCAAGGGCGGCAACGACTTCGGCGCCTACCTGGTCGGCCGCAGCGACGAGGCTTCGGACGCGCTCCTGTCGGTCACCGACTCGCGCGCCGAGAAGAGCAGCCGCGACAGCATCAAGAAGGTCTACTCGAAGCTGCGCCCGAACGGCAAGAAGAACGTCGAGGAGGCCCTTCCCCGCCTCGGCCAGCTGATCGACAAGCACGCTGCGTCTATCTGATCGCGCGCTGACGTAAAAGCGCCGAAGGGGCGCCCGGTCCGCTTTCAACATCCTGTTGGGAGGGGAGGGCGCCCCTTCATCGCGTTTACGTGGGCCTTCGGCCCGAAAGAGGGCGCGCGACTGGTGAAGTCTCGCCGTCGCGCTGGCGCGCTTTCGGCGAGACGAATCCGCCGGTGCCGTTATTGGGCGCGATGGTCTTCGGGTGGGGAGCGGGGTCGCGTTTATCGGGTGGCACCGAGGGTTCGGAGGAGGGTGGTGTGGAGGGCGTTTGTTGCTTCGGCGGCGGACATACGGCCGGAGTCGACCTCCTCGCCGGAGGCGTGCCCGAGTTTCACGGTGACCGCCACCAGCCAGCCCGTCGGCAGCCGATCGTCGAACTCGCCCGCCGCCTTGCCCCGCCGGATGACGCGCTCGAGCCGCTCGGCGACCGGTGAGTGGCGCCGCTGATCGGCGTCCGGGCTCTCGGGCAGGGAAGTGATTTTGCGGAGCAAGGCGGGATAACGCCCGGACGTGTGACGGCCGGCTTCGATCAACCGCACCAGCGCCTCGGCGGCCGGGCCGTCGTCGAGGTCCGCGGCGTCCATCGCGGTGACGGCCTCCTCGGTGATGCGGTCCAGTACCGCGGCCAGCAGTTCCCCTCGTGAAGGGAAGTGGGCGTAGACCGTCTGACGGGTCACGCCCGCGGTGGTGGCGATGGCTTCGACGCCGGCGTCGGGATCGGCGCCGAGGGTCTGGAGCGCCGCGTCCAGGATCGAAGCCCTGCTGCGCTGCGCGTCGGAACGCTGGTTCCGCGCCAAGGATCGAGGCATCTCTTACGCCTTGTCAGGATTGACGGGTCGTGGATATCTTACAGCTTGTAAGAGATCGTTCGCGACGCTGGGAGCAGCATGGAACCCTTCCACGGCACCGACCCGAAGAAGTTCATCGCGGATTTCCACCTGTCCTTCCACGACGAACTGGTGAACAGCGACGAAGACGCGGGCGTGATCGTCGACCGCTATCACACGCCGGACATCGTGCAGATCGCCGACGGGCACCGGATCGACCGGGACAACCTCATCGCGCACGCCCGCCCGGTCCGCAAGAACCGGCCCACCGCGCGATGGGAGGTGCACGAAGCGGTGGCGGAGGGGGACCGGATCGCCGCCCGGAGCACCTTGTACGTGACGAACCGCAAGAGGGACCTCACGATGGAGGTGTACTTCTTCGGGGAGTTCACCCCCGACGGCCGGATGCGCCGGGGGAACATGCTCACCCGCACCGTCCCCGGCACCGAGACGTGAAAGGGCCGCCCAGGACCGAGAAGTGGTCCTGGGCGGCCCTTCGCGACAAGCAGAAGAGGGTGAGGCGTCAGTTCTTCTTGTCGGCGGAGCCGGCGTTCGAAGCCTGGTGCCCGTTCTTCGGCGCCGACGGCTTGGCCGCACCCGAACCCCCAGCCGGACCGGAAGCGGCGGGCTTCGCCGGAGCGGGCTGCGCCGGTTTCGGAGCGGCCGCGGCCGGAGCGGCGGGCTTGGCTGGCGGAGCGGGCGGTGCCTTCGGCGGCGCGGGCGCGACCGGCGGCTCCTGCTTGGAGCGCAGGGCGTAGGCGGCACCGGCACCGACGACCGCGATACCGATCACCCACGGCCAGCGACGACGCTTGCGCGTCCCCTTGGCGGCGGACTTCGCCTCGACGAGCGCGGCCTTGAAGTCCTTCTTCGCCGCCTTGAAGTCCTTCTTGCCCCGGCGCTTGGACTCACCGGCGGACTTCGCGGCCTGGATGGCGGCCTTGCGTGCCTTGCGGCCCGGCTTCCGCATCTCGGAAAGCCTGGCCAGCGCCTCCTTACGAGCCGCCTTCGAGCTCCGCTTGAGCTCCTTGCGGGTCAGTTCCGTCTTCTTCGCGAGCTTCTTGCGCGCGCGACGGCTGGTCTTGGAAATCTCACCGGCGCTCTCGGAGAGCTTCTGCTCGGCTACCTCGACGGCGTGGGCGGTGGCTTCCTTACCCGCCTCGACGGCACGTTTGCGCAGGCCGAGCGCGCCGGCCTTCGCCGACTCGCTCACCGAATCTGCGGCCCGGGTCATGGCCTTCACCTCATCAATCGTTTTGATTCTGCTTCGTTGCTTGTAACCTATCGTGCCCCTTTTCCCCAGATCTTGCCGCAGATGGCACGATGAAGCTCGTGACTGAAAGCAAGGGATCCCTCATTGGTGGCGCGCTGAAGGCCACTCTGCACACCAACCAGGGTGACATCAACCTGAACCTGTTCCCCGACCACGCGCCGAAGACGGTCGCGAACTTCGTCGGGCTCGCCGAGGGCAGCAAGGAGTACACCCAGCCCAACGCGCAGGGCACGAACTCGGGCCCGTTCTACGACGGGTCGATCTTCCACCGCGTCATCGACGGCTTCATGCTGCAGGGCGGCGACCCGACCGGCACCGGCCGCGGCGGCCCCGGCTACAAGTTCGGCGACGAGTTCCACCCGGAGCTCCAGTTCTCCAAGCCGTACCTGCTGGCCATGGCCAACGCCGGACCCGGCACCAACGGCTCGCAGTTCTTCATCACCGTCGCGCCGACGACGCACCTGAACTTCAAGCACACCATCTTCGGCGAGGTCGCGGACCAGGCTTCCCGCGACGTCGTCGACGCGATCGGCCGCACCGCGACCGGTCCCGCCGACCGTCCGCTGCAGGACATCGTGATCGAAAAGGTCAGCATCAGCCGCGAGGGCTGACAACGCTGATCGCAGAGCCGGTTACGGGGGATTTCGGTAGGTTGGTGGCATCGTGAGCCAACCACCGAATCCCCAGTACCAGCAGGCCGCCATGCCCGGCTGCTGGTGGCACCCGAACCGGCCGACCGGGCTGAGCTGTGCACGCTGCGAGCGTCCGGCCTGCCCGGATTGCCTGCGCGAAGCCGCCGTGGGCTTCCAGTGCACGGACTGCGTGCAGGCGGGCCGTCAGCGGGATCGCGTCCAGCAGAGGCAGTACCGCGACGCCGGCTACGGCTCGCGCACCCTCGCCGGCGCCCAGCCCGCGCGGACGGCTGTCGTGACGCCTGTCCTCCTGGCGCTCAACGTCATCGTCTTCCTCATCACGGTCGTCCAGTCCGGCAGCATCGCCAACAACAACTTCTCCGAGCTGTTCCAGTTCGGGCAGCTGTGGAATCCGGCGACGCTGGCCGGGGACGAATGGTGGCGGATCGTCACTTCGGGCTTCCTGCAGTACGGCCTGCTGCACATCGCGAGCAACGCGTTCTCACTGTGGTTCGTGGGCCGCCCGCTGGAAACCGCGCTGGGCCGCGTCCCGTTCACGGTGCTCTACTTCGTCTCGCTGCTCGGCGGCTCGGCCGCCAACCTGGTCTTCAGCGGGCTCGACGCCGTCCCGGTGGTCGGCGCGTCCGGCGCCATCTTCGGGCTCATCGGCGCGTACACGGTCATCGTCATCAAGCTGAGGCTCAATCCGACCTGGCTGCTGGTGATCCTCGGCCTGAACGTCTTCATCACCTTCCAGGTGCCCGGCATCTCAATCCTCGGACACGCCGGCGGGTTCGTCGCGGGGCTTCTGGCCACCTTCGCGCTGTTGTACGCGCCGGACAAGAACCGGCTGAAATGGCAGCTGGGCGGGATCGCGATCGTCGTGGTGGCGATGATCGGGCTCATCGTCTGGAAGGACTCACAGACGATTTCCGCGACCTGCGAGCTCACCACCAGCCGGGGCGTGCCGTCCTACGCCTGCTACCCGGACTAGCGGGCTACGCCAACGCCTGCCCCTTGAGGGCGGTGAGGACGTCCAGAACGTCCCGGGGGTCTTCGCCGAGGTCGATCCGGCCGAATACCAACAGGTGGTCGCCGGATTCGACCTCGAGGGTCAGGCTGTCCCGGCCGAGCCGTCGCGTGGTGCGCAGCCGGAGCCGGGCCTCTGCCCAGGAGTAGCGGTGCGTGCCGCCCACGGTCCTGGCCAGGAGCCCGCCGGGGCCGGCGGCCAGCCGGGGGCGGAGCAGGGTGCCGTGCAGCGCGAGCGCGCCCACGGAGAGCATCGCGACCCCGGTCAGGACGGTGCCGCCGACGTCGCCGCCGATGGCCAGCCACAGCACGCCTGCCAGCAGCAACAGGGTGATCACCCAGGCCACTACCACAACGTTCCGCTGCGGCGCCCACGAGGTGGGGTAGTTATCCACAGGGGTTATCCACACTGGGGATGAGTCACACCGGTGTAATTCGGCGTCAAGCCGCCATCCGGGGTAATGCTCACCGCCACCGCATCGTCATGAGCAGCCCGGCGATCATCAGCACGAAACCGATGGCGAAGTTCGTGTTGCCCAGATCCGCCATGAAGGGGATCTTGTCGCCCGCGATGTAGTTGACGACCAGCCACAACAGGCCGATCAACATGAGGCCGAACATCACGATCTTGTAGAACAGGTTCGACGGGCCCGCGGCCTTGACCTTCACCGGCGTGCGGCGATCGGTCGGCGGGGTGTACGCCGTCTTCTTGCGGACCTTGGACTTCGGCATCGTGTTCCTCGCGTACTGTTCGGCTTCCCTGGTGGCGATGACCCGCTTTCGGGTGCGCAACCAGCGCCACGTGCACACGTTAACGTAAACGAGCGCCGCTGGGCACCGTCCGGGACCGGTCGATTTCCCGCACTGTGACACTGGTGTCACACACGGTTCGACATGATGCCGGTTCGACACTGCGGCTTGGTTCGAGACTGAGGAGCTTTGCGTGGCTGAGCGGGAAGAGCCGGGCGAGGGCCGACGGCGGTACCCCGAACGACCTCCCGGTGGAGGCCGTCCAGTGCCCCGGCGCAGGCCGGAAGACGCAACCCCGCCGCGTCGTGCCCCCGCAGAGGCGCCGCCGCCTCGACGGCGGTCGCAGGACGGCAGGGCGTACGACGGACCGCCACCGCGCCGCCGGACGGACGCGCCACCGCCGCGACGTCGTCCCACGCCGCCGCCGGGGTCGACCGAAGAGACCGTCATCTTCGAACCGGTCGGCGGAGGCACCGCGACCGAGGAACGGCCGCCCGCGCGCGAGCTGGGCAAGGGCGGCGTCGCGATCCGGACCGTGGGCGAACTGCTCATCACCGCCGGCCTGGTGGTGCTGCTGTTCATGGTCTACGAGGTCTACGTGACCGACCTCTTCTCCGCGGGCAAGCAGTCCGAGGCCAGTTCGGAACTGGACGGCGAGTGGGGCAAGGACCGGCAGCTGCATCCGGAACTGGTCGACGGGAAGGCGTTCGCCAGGATCCACATCCCGGCGTTCGGCGCCGACTTCAACTTCACCATCCAGGAAGGCACCACCGAGGCCGCGCTCGAAGTCGGCCCCGGCCACTACAAGGGCACCGCGCTGCCGGGCGAACCGGGCAACTTCGCCGTCGCCGGGCACCGCGTCGGCAAGGGCGCGCCGTTCAACGACCTCGACAACCTCAGCTCGTGCGACCAGATCGTCATCGAGACGCAGACCGACTTCTACATCTACAAGGTGCTGCCCTACAAGGACGAGGTCGAAGGCTGGGCGGCGGGCAAGGGCGCCCAGCCGAAGTGCAAGAACGTCGGGACACTGCGCGACCCGAACGCCGTCGACGGCGGCCCGTACGGCGAGACCAACGGCCGCCGTATCGTGTTCCCGACCAAGGGCGACACGGTGAACCCGGTGCCGTACAAGGATCCGGACATCCTGCCGAAGGCCGATCAGGTCTCGCTGCTCACGCTGACCACGTGCCACCCGCAGTTCTCGGCGAAGGAACGGCTCATCATCCACTCGGTGCTGACCCAGCAGGTGCCGAAGAACCAGGTCGGTTCCTACGCCGAACTCCTGCCCAAGATCTCGGAGGCGCGCTGATGTACGGCTGGATCTGGCGCAAGCTGCCGGGCCCCTTCGCGGTGAAGCTGGCGACGGCGGTCGTGCTCGCGCTCGGGATCGTGGCGCTGCTGATGTTCGTCGTCTTCCCGTGGCTGGAACCGCGCCTCTGGTTCAACGAGGTTTCGGTTCAGTAGGCGTGCGATTCGGAGTCTTTCTCGTCTCCGGCCGGTTTCCCGGGCAGGAGGACGCCGATGTGCTGCGCCGGTCGGTCGACGCCGCCATCGCCGCGGAACGGGCCGGGTTCGACGACGTGTGGTTCGCCGAGCACCACTTCATGCCGTACGGCGTCTGCCCGTCCGCGATCACGCTCGCCGCGCACGTGCTCGGCCGCACCGAGCGGATCGCCGTCGGCACCGCGGTGAGCGTGCTGTCCGTCGCGCATCCGGTGGCGCTCGCCGAACAATGGTCGCTGCTCGACGCGGTTTCCGGCGGACGGCTGCGGATCGGCGTCGGCCGCGGCGGGCCGTGGCAGGACCTCGAGGTGTTCGGCACCGGCGCTTCCCGCTACGAAACGGGATTCGAGGAGAGCCTCGACCTGTTGCTCGCGGCGATGACGTCGAAGACGGTCTCGGCCGACAGTGACCATTTCAAGTTCCGTGAGGTGCCGATGGTGCCGCGGCCGGAACGCGATCCACGCCTGGTCGTGGCCTGCGGGGACGCCGGCTCGCGTGCGGTCCGGCTCGCCGCCGAGCGCGGGCTGCCGATGCTGCTCGGCCTGCACACCGGCGACGACGCCAAAATCGAAACCCTTGCCGCGTACGGGGATTCCGCCGCCGAACACGTCTCGACGGTGATGTGCCAGGTCGGGGACGACGCCTTGGACGTCGTGCGGTCCGCGTTGCCGGGTTCCCTCGAAGAGGGCTTCGCCGGGCACGTGTACCTCGACGGCAAACGGGGGCTGGACAAGGATCCGGTGTCCTACACCGACCGGCTGTGCGAGATGCACCCGATCGGTGGAGTGGAGTACTGCGTCGACCGGCTGGGTACGAGCATCCGGCGTACCGGGGTCTCCCACGTGATCATGATGGTGGAAGCGTCCGGTACGCCGGAGGGAACGCTCGAGAACATCGCGCGGATCGGGGAAGAGGTCCTGCCCGCGCTGCGCTGACGGGGCTAGCAGTCGCGCAGTTCCGGGCTCTGGTTCAGCAGCTGGCCGCGCACCGAGACGAACGCCCGGTAGCGGTCACTGTCCACTTGGGACTTCTTGAACACGGCGACGCGGTGGCAGTTCTGGAACGCCAGCTTCACGCCGAAGTGTCGTTCCAGCCCGCCGCGGATGGCGTCCGAGGCCAGCGCCCGCAGCAGTTGACCGCGCTCCGCCTCGCTCGGCGGCGGCGTCTCGTTGTCGGCGAACCCGTCGGACGCGCCCTCGGCCTCCGCGATGACACCGGTGATCACGGTCCAGGCGTAAGGCAGGGATTCCCGCACACAGGCGACGAATTCGGCGTCGGAGACCTCCCCGCGCTCGGCCTTTTCCAGCAGCGCGGGCGATACATCCAGAGACATCGAACCTCCGAGAGAGACGCGGTGAACGTGGGCCTTCTTCCTGACTACTCACCCGGGGGCCAAGCCACAAGAGAAAACGATCATCATCACCACTTTGGCGGAAGCCGTCGTCACTCCCAGCGAAAGAGCTTCGCCGCCAAGAGGCAACTGCCCACCGCGAAAGCCGCCAGAACGGCGAGTTGCAGCGGCTGGGCGCCCGTGCCGGTCCAGGCGTCTTCGAGGGCTTTGACGCCCGGCGGGATGTACGCGCCGAGGTCCCGGATGGCCTCCGGCAGCAACGGGCGCGGCAGGTAGACGCCGCCGAGGAACATGATCGGCAGGTACGCGATCAGCGCGATCCCGTTCGCGGCGCGGCTCGTCTTGGCGACCGAGGCGGCGACCAGGCCGAGACCGAAGATCGAGGTCGTGCCGAGGATGAACGTCAGCAGGAAGCCGAGCGGGTGACGCGGGACGGGGACGTCGAAGACGACGCCGGCCGCCACGAGGAGGATGCCGACCCCGCCGATCGTCACGACGATGTTGATGATCAGCTGCGCCACCAGCAGCTGGGCCGGGTGCACCGGGGTGGTGGCGAAGCGGCGGAGGATGCCCTGTTCGCGGTAGGTCGCGATGATCCCGGGGATCGATTGCAGGCCCATCATGGCGATGGTGAGCACGACCATCGACGGCACCCAGGCGTCGAGGAAGCGCAGGCCCGTCGGTGTTCCGCTGTCCGCGCGAATGGCGGGGATGGCGCCGAGGACGGCCGTGATCGCCGTCGGCAGCACGAGCCCGCCGATGACGAAGCCCGGTGTCCGGAGGGCGAGTTTCGTTTCGGTGATGGTGATCTTGGCGAGCGTGTTCATTTCCGTCTCCTGGATCAGTCGCGGCCGGTCAGGGTCACGAAGGCATCGTCCAAAGTGGATTTACCGGCGCGGTCGCGGAGTTCGCCGGGGGTGCCGGTGGCGACCACGCGTCCGGCGTCGAAGATCGCGAGGCGGTCGCAGAGGCGTTCGGCCTCGTCCATGAAATGCGTGACGAGCAGGACGGTGACGCCGGTTTCGCGCACGGTCTCGACGAGCTTCCAGGTGTCGCGCCGGGCGTGCGGGTCCAGTCCGGTGGTCAGCTCGTCGAGGACGGCGACCTCGGGGCGGCCGACCAGCGCGAGCGCGATCGAGACGCGCTGCTTCTGACCGCCGGAAAGCTTGCCGAAGTACTGGTTCCGTTGCCCGGTGAGACCGAGCTTCGCGAGCAGCTCTCCGGTGTCGGCGGGGTTCGCGTAGAAGGACGCGTAGAGGTCGAGCGCCTCGTGGACCTTGATCTTGTCCGGCAGGCGGCTCTCCTGGAGCTGCGAGCCGAGGCGCTGCCGGAGGGCGGTGTGGTCCTTGCCGGGGTCGAGCCCGAGGACCGACATGGTGCCGGAGTCCGGTGTGCGCAGTCCCTGGAGGCATTCGACGGTGGTGGTCTTGCCGGCGCCGTTGGTCCCGAGGATCCCGAAGATCTCGCCTTGTTCCACGTGGAACGAAACGTCGTCGACCGCTACGTGCTCCCCGTACGTCTTGCGGAGGTGGGTGACTTCGATGAGTGGCATGCGAAAAACGTTATGGCGCAAGGGACTTCACCAGAATGGCGCTGAACCCACACCTGGGGTGGGGCTGGACCCACCCTGATCGGGGGCTTGCGGTCACTGCGCCGGGCCGGGGCGGTGGGGAAGACTTCGTCGCATGATCCGCACCTACCTCACCTCAGTGCGCCGGGGCTTCGTGCTCGCGGGCTTGGCGCTGGTGAGCTGGCTGGACCTGCTGCTCGAACTGGTGGGTTTCTGCCTGCTCTGTGTCGGCCTGGTCTTCGCCTACACGCTGGCGCTCGAAGGAACGCGTCCGCGCGCCGCGCTCACCAGGCGGCTGGCCGGACGCTGGTGCGGGATCGAGGTCGAGCCGCCGTACCGGCCGGCGCCGCCGGAGCCGGAACGGGAGCGCGACGGCTGGTACCGCGAGGGGAACAGCCTGTTCAAGCGGTCGTGGTTCATCAAGTGGACCCAACGGTTCGAGTGGATCTCCGACGACCCGGCGACCGGCCGCGATCTCGGCTGGCAGCTGTGGAATCCGCTCGCGGGCATGCTGCTCGTGCCCGCGGTTCTGCTCGCCGGGCCGCGTGCCCTCCGGCGGTACGGGAAGTGGACGCGCTGGTGGCTCGGACCTCGTCCGGCCCGCGACCGGGACGGCTGGGTCAAGGGGAGGTTGAAGGCACTGGGGTTCCAGCTGGGGCTGTTCGCGCTTTCCGTCGCGCAGCTGGGGATGGCGATCCCGACGCTGCTCTCCCTGATCTGGCCGGCGCCGCTGTTCCCGGCGATGGTCGTCGCCGGTCGTTCGGTGACCGACACCCTGCGCCGCGAGGCCAAGAACTGGACCGGTGTGCGGATCGATCGCCCGTATCTGCCGGAGCCGTCGTTCCCGGTGCCGCGTGCGGACGGGATGTACCAGTACGGACGGCAGCTGTACGACACGCCGTGGTGGCCGGCGCGGCTGGCACGGCTGCGCTGGGCGATATCCGACCGGGCGACCTGGCGCGACCTGGCTGCCGCGGTGGTCAACTCCGTGGTGCTGCTGCTGATGGTGGTGCCGACGGCGGCGCTGGTGTTCTCCGGTCTCTGGGGCGTGGTCGCGCTCTGGATCCGGCGGCCGTTCGGGCAAGCGCTCGCGCTGACTCCTGTCGCCGCGGTGGCTTTCGTCGCCGGACTGGCTGCAGCGCCGTGGCTGGCCCGGCAGGGAGCGCGCTTCGCGAAGCTGCTTCTCGGACCGACAGAGGCTTCGCGGCTGGAGCAGCGCGTCGAGCGGCTGAAGCAGACGCGGACGGACGCTTCGGTCGCGCAGGCCGCCGAGCTGCGGCGTATCGAGCGTGACCTGCACGACGGGGTCCAGTCGCGGCTGGTCGCGATGGGCATGAAGCTAGGCGCGGTCGAAGCGCTGATCGACACCGATCCGGCCGCGGCGAAACGGCTGGCCGCCGAGCTGCGCCGGACGTCGTCCGAGACGCTGACGGAGTTGCGGCTGCTGGTGCGCGGGATTCACCCGCCGGTGTTGTCCGAGCGCGGCCTCGGTGACGCCGTGCGCGCGATGGCGCTCGACAGTCCGCTGCGGGCTTCGGTGAGCGGCCTGCTGCCTCGGTTGGAACAACCCGCCGAGGCGTGCGCGTACTTCGCGGTCAGCGAGCTGCTGGGCAACGCCGCGAAGCACGGCGGGGCACGGCGAGTGTCGATCGACCTGGGTTACGACGACGGTCTGTTGCGGATCGAGGTGACCGACGACGGGAAGGGCGGCGCGAACGCGGCCCGGGGGAGCGGGATTCGCGGGATCGAACGCAGGCTGGGCACCTTCGACGGTACTTTTGCTCTGACCAGCCCGCCCGGCGGGCCGACGAAGGCGATCATGGAGATCCCGTGCCAGCTCGACCCCGATGCGTCGTCGCCGAGGACCAGTACCTCCTCCGAGACGGTTTGACGCATTTGCTGACCGCGCACGGTTTCGACGTCGTCGAGGCGGTGGGCACCGGGCCGGAACTCGAGCGGGCGCTGCGCACGCACCGGCCGGACGTTTCGGTCGTCGACGTCCGCATGCCGCCGACGCTCACCGACGAAGGGCTCCAGGTCTCGCTCGCGGTGCGGCGTGACATCCCGGGCTTGCCGATTCTCGTTCTGTCCCAACATGTCGAGCAGCTCTACGCCCGGGAGCTGCTGGCCGACGGGGCCGGCGCGATCGGCTATCTGTTGAAGGACCGGGTCTTCAACGCGGACCAGTTCGTCGACGCGGTGCGGCGGGTGGCGGGTGGTGGGACCGCGATGGACCCCGAGGTGATCGCGAAACTGGTGGCGGGCAACGCTTCCGACCCGCTTTCCGCGCTGACCCCGCGCGAACGCGAGGTGCTCGGGCTGATGGCCGAAGGCTGTTCCAACGCCGCCATCGCCGGGCGGCTGCACTTCAGCGAGGGAGCGGTGGGGAAGCACACCGCGAACATCTTCGCGAAACTCGGCATCGTCGCCTCGGACGACACGAACCGCCGCGTTCTCGCGGTCCTCGCTTACCTAGGAACGCCGTGAAGGCCTCCTTGAGGGACCCAGAGTTTCTCAAGGAGGCCTTCACGGAACGGTTCAGGAGCGCGAGATGCGGGTCATCTCGTCGCGTTCCACGACCTTGACGCGTTCCCGGCCGTGCGGGACGCCGAGGGATTTCTCGTGGGCGTCGAGCTTGCCCCAGCCTTCCCAGGTGGTGAAGGGAACGCCGCGTTCGGTGAGGAAGCCGAGAATCGCGTCCGGGTCCTCGACGGCCGGGGCCGTGAGGTTGTCGGCGTCGGCCAGCAGGCTCGCGATGGTTTCGGCCGCGTCGCCCTTGGTGTGGCCGATGAGGCCGACCGGCCCGCGTTTGATCCAGCCGGTCACGTAGACGCCCGGCACCTGGTCCTCGTCGATGTCCAGCACCCGGCCCGCCGCGTTCGGCACGGTCCCGGTGGTGTGGTCGAACGGGATCTCCGGCAGATGCGACGACAGGTAGCCGACCGCGCGGTAGACGGCCTGAACGTCCCAGTCGTGGAACTCGCCGGTGCCGCGCACGTTGCCGTCACCGGTCAGTTCGGTGCGCTCGGTCCGCAGCCCGGTCACCTTGCCGTTTTCGCCGACGACCTCGCACGGCGAGTGCAGGAAGTGCAGGTGCAGCCGCTTCGGCCGGTCACCCTGGTCGCGGATCGCCCACTCCTGCAGCGTCTTCACGACCATGTCGATCTGCTTCGACGCCCGCAGCGCGGCGATGCTGCCCTCGTCGAACTCGATGTCCTCGGGGTAGACGATGACCTCGACATTCGGCGAGTGGTCCAGCTCGCGCAGCTCGAGCGGGGTGAACTTCGCCTGTGCCGGGCCGCGGCGGCCGAACACGTGCACATCGGTGACCGGGCTGGCCTTCAGGCCCTGGTAGACGTTGTCCGGGATGTCGGTGCTGAGCAGCTCGTCCGCGGTCTTCGCGAGGATCCGCGCCACGTCGAGCGCCACGTTCCCGACGCCGAGCACCGCGACCGAGGTCGCGTTCAGCGGCCAGGTGCGCGGTACGTCCGGGTGCCCGTCGTACCAGGAGACGAAGTCCGCGGCGCCGTAGCTGCCGTCGAGGTCGATCCCGGGGATGTCGAGCGCGCGGTCGGCCATGGCGCCGGTCGAGAAGATCACCGCGTCGTAGAACTGGCGCAGGTCGTCGAGCTTCAGGTCGGTCCCGTAGTCGACGTTGCCCAGCAGCCGGATGTTCGGCTTGTCGAGGACCTTGTGCAGGGCGGTGACGATGCCCTTGATCCGGGGGTGGTCGGGCGCGACGCCGTACCGGATCAGCCCGAACGGCGCCGGCATGCGCTCGAACAGGTCGATCGTCACGTCAGCGTCGGACTTGTCGAGGATGTCGGCGGCGTAGATGCCGGCCGGACCGGCACCCACGATGGCTACACGAAGAGAACGGCTCACTCCTACCACGGTAAGTTAGGCAGCCCTAACAATCATTGTGATCTGGCGTACGGTCCACCTGGTGGGAGCCGCTAAGCTGGCTTCATGCGCGTGCTCGTCGTCGACAACTACGACAGTTTTGTCTACAACCTGGTCCAGTATCTGGCCCAGCTCGGCGCCGACTGCACCGTCTGGCGTAACGACGTGGTGGAGCTCGACAGGCTCGGCGAGTTCGACGCGGTCCTCGTCTCTCCCGGCCCCGGAACCCCGGAACGCGCTGGTCAGAGCATGGACGTCGTCCGCGAATGCGCCGAGAAGCGCATCCCGATGCTCGGCGTCTGCCTCGGCCATCAGGCCCTCGGCGTGGTCTTCGGCGCCACCGTCGACCGCGCCCCGGAACTGCTGCACGGCAAGACCAGCCAAGTCCACCATTCGGGCGAAGGAGTCCTCGCCGGGCTCCCCGCGGAATTCACCGCGACGCGGTACCACTCGCTGACCGTTTTGCCGGAAACCATCGACGGCGCCGTGTTCGAGATCACAGGCCGCACCGAGTCCGGTGTCGTGATGGGGATGAGGCACCGCGAGCTGCCGCTCGAAGGCGTCCAGTTCCACCCCGAGTCCGTGCTCACCCAGGGCGGCCACCGGATGCTCGCGAACTGGATGGCCTCCGCCGGGCACCCGGTCCCCGACGCGACGGTCAACGAACTCGAACAGGCGACTCGCGCGCTGCAGAAGGCCGCTGCTGCGTGACCTCGCTGATCCGGCTCGAAGGAGTCGGTAAGCGCTACGGCCGCGGCGAACCCGTGCTCGCCGACGTCGACCTCGACATCCCGGCGGGCCGCGTGATCGGCGTCCTCGGCTCGAACGGCTCGGGGAAGTCGACGCTGCTCAGGATCCTCGCGGCGCTCACCCGTGAAACCTCGGGAACCGTCGCGGGCGGCCCGCGCGTCGGCTACGTGCCGGACCGCTTCCCGGCGGGGCAGCGGATGAGCGCCAGGGTGTACCTGCGGCATATGGCCCGCATCGACGGTCATGTCGACTTGTCGGCAATCGACCCGCTGCTGGACCGGTTGGCGCTGGTCGGCGGCCCGGACGCGCCCTTGCGGACCCTGTCGAAGGGCAACGCCCAGAAGGTCGGCCTCGCCCAGGCCGTCCTCGCCGAGCCGGACCTGCTGATCCTCGACGAGCCCTGGTCCGGTCTCGACGTCGAAGCCCACGCCGTGCTCGGCGAGCTCGTCGCCGAGACCAAGGAACGGGGCGCGAGCGTGGTCTTCACCGACCACCGCGCCTCCGTCGTGCACGCCCATGCCGACGACGTCTACCGGATCGACGGCGGCCTCCTGACCCGCGTCGAAACGAGAGCTGAAAACGCGACGAGGATCGTCCTCCACGGACCCGAAGGTGACTGGTCTTCGGAACCCGGCGTGAGCGAAGTCGTGGCCGAGGACGGGAAAGTCACCCTGACGGTCGAACCCGGGCACGCCGACGCGGTCCTGCTGCGGGCGCTCAACCGCGGCTTTTCGGTGCGGGAGGTGGCGCCGTGCTCGCCATGACCCGCTACTACCTCGCGCTGCTCGGCCATTCCCAGCGCTACCTGCCCGCGATCCTCGCCTATCTCGCGGTGAACACCGTGCTCTACACGGATCCGAAGTCGCCGCTGCTGCCGCAGTACGGGATCAGCGCGGGCTCGCTCCTGGTGGTCTCGTGCTGGCTGACCATCGCGATGCTCGACGTCGAAGACCCGGTCCAGCGACTGGTGACCTTCAGCCACGCACGACGACGGCGATCGGTGCTCGGCGGCGCCACGCTGGCCGTCTTCGGCTGCGCCGCGGTGCTGATCGTCGTGACGCTGGCCTGGTCGGGTCTCCGTTCCGGCGGCTTCCCGATCGGCACGCTCGCCCTCGGGGCCGCCGCGCACGCGCTGTGCGCGCTGTTCGGGATCGCGATCGGCCTGCCCTGTTCGCGGCTACTGATCCCGCGCGTCGGCTGGTCCGTGCTGGCGGCGATCTTCGCTCTCGCGGCCGTACTCCTGGTCAAGTGGCTGCCGCTGGCCAACCCGCTGCTGCGGGCCTTGACCTCGCAACAACCCCTGATCGGCCCGTTCGTGGTGGCCGTCGTGGCGGCGATCGCCGCCTTGCTGCTGAGCACCACGGCCGTCGCGTATCTGCTCCGGCGCAACGCCTGATGCCGCGGCTGATCGTGCTCAACGGCCCGCCCGCCTGCGGGAAATCGACGCTCGCCCGGCGGTACGCCGAAGATCACCCGTTGACGTTGAATCTCGACATCGACCGGATCCGCGGCCTCCTCGGCGCCTGGCGCGACCACCCCGCGCGAGCCGGAACGCTCGCCCGCGACCTCGCCGTGAGCGCCGCCCGCACTCATCTGCTCGCGGGCCACGACGTGATCGTCCCGCAGTTTCTCGGCCGCCCCGATCTCCTCGAACGCCTCGAAACGCTCGCCGGCGACACGGCCGCGGAGTTCCACGAGATCGTCCTTCTCGACACGAAGGACAACGTGCTCCGACGGTTCGCCGAGCGTACCCGCGCGGCCGTCGAGCCCGAACACGTCGAGGCTCACGAGATGCTGGGCGGCCCCGAGCGGCTGGCGGCGATGTACGACCGGCTGGTGGCACTCATCGCGACGCGACCGAAGGCGGTTGTGGTGCACACGAGCGCCGGGCGGATTCAGCAGGCATACCAAGGACTTCTAGACGGTCTGACGCCTTAAACGGTAGCCGACAGAGCCGGCAGGGCGATCACCTTGACGAGCGGTGCGAGGTCGGTGAAATCCGCGCCATTGCGGGTGACCAAAGGAATCCGATGGATGGCGGCGACCGCCGCGATGAGGAGATCCATTCGCCGCCCCCGTGGCTGCCTGCCGCCGTCGAGCACCATGGCGTACAGCTGGCCGTACATGCGAGCGGCCTCCGGCGTGAACGGGAGGCAGACCATCCGCGCTTCCACCCGTTGGAGGCGGACCAGCCGGGAGGCTCGGTCGCGGGGGCGGGCAGCACCGTGTACCCCGGCCGCCAGTTCGGCCAGAGTGATCGAGCTGATGGCCGCAGGTGCGTCGAGCGCGAGTTCCTCGGGACGAGGAAGGGCGATGACCGCCGAAGTATCGAGCAGAACCCCGTCGGTCACTGCTCCGGTTCTCCCGGGCCGCGATGCGGATCAGGGTCCGCCGCGCGATCGACATCCGCGAAGAACCGCTCAGGATCTTCCGGCGGAAGGTCACCGAGGAGCTCGAGCAGCTCGCCGAAGGGAACGAAGGTCGGCTTCTGGCTGTGCGGAACGATGTCCGCGACAGGCGTGCCGTTGCGGGTGAGAACGAAGCTGTCGCCTTCTTCGACGGCGCGCATGATGTTCGGTGTGTCGTTGCGCAGTTCGCGTTGAGTGATCCGCCGGACCATAGACCCCAGTGTAGCGCTTCGTAGCGACTTGACTCGCTCGACGTGAAGAGGGCCCCGCACGAAAACCGTGCGGGGCCCTCTTCACGTCAGCGATCGATCACGGAGGCGGGAAGAGCCGCGAGCTCGACGACGTCGGCGTCTCGTCGCCTTCGACGATGAACAGCGTGATCGGCGCGTTCTTCGCGACCTTCGCGCCGGCCTGCGGGTTGGTCTTGCTGACCTTGCCCGCCTGATCCCGGTCACCGTTCTTGTCGGCCTGCGTGTCCAGCTGACCGTTCCAGCCCAGCTGCTGCAGCTGCCGCGTCGCCTGCTCCTCGGTCATGCCCTTCAGGTTCGGCATGTCGAAGGTCTCCTGGTTGCCGTTCGACACCGACAGCTTGACCACACCGCCGACGGGCAGCTTGCCGCCGTTCGGGGTCTGGTCGATCACCGTGCCCTTGGGCTGGTCGGAGTCCACGTTGGTGACCTGCGGGGTGAAACCGGCCGCCTTCAATCCGGCTTCGGCCTCGGCCTGGGGCTTGCCCTTGTAGTTCGGGACCGTCTTCAGTTCCTTGGACTTGCCGACCGTGATGTCGACCTTCGAACCCTGGTCGACCTCGGCCTGCGAAGCCGGGTTCTGCGAGATGACCTTGCCGGCCTGGTTCGTGTCTTCGGTCTCTTCCTCGGTGGTCGCACCGAGCTTCAGACCGGCTTCGGTCAGCGCCGCCGTGGCCTCGGTGACGCTCTTGCCCTTGAGGTCCGGGGTCTTGACCTTGCCCGGCTTCGCGCCGACGGTCAGCGTGATCTTCTCCGAGGTCGGCGTCACCTGCCCCACGTTCGGGTTGATCGCGATGACCTTGTCGATGTCGTTCTCGTCGCAGGCGGGCATGCCGTTGACGGCTTCACCGGTGCAGGGCACCTTCTTGGTCGGCTCGAACGAGTTGAACCCGGCGCCCCGGAGCGTGTCCTTCGCCGAGGCCTCGCTCTGGTTGAGCACGCTCGGGATCGCCTTGCTCTCCGCGCCGGTGCTGTTGAAGGCGTTCGACAGCCACATGATCAGCAGCACCACGGCGGCCAGCGAGACCACGAGACCGGCGATGAGCCAGGCCCGGCGCTTCTTCTTCGCGGCCGGGTCCTCTTCTTCGTCCTCGTACTGGTCGTAGCGTTGCGGCGCCCGGCGGTCGGAATCCATGACCTGGGTGCGCTCGTCCTCCGACATCACCATCGGCGCGGCCGGACGCTGACCGGACAGCGTGCGGACCAGGTCCGAACGCATTTCGGCCGACGACTGGTAGCGGTTCGCGGGGCCCTTGGCGAGCGCCTTGAGCACGACGGCGTCGAGCTCGGGCGCCACGGCCGGGTTCACCGACGACGGCGGGTTCGGGTCTTCCCGGACGTGCTGGTACGCCACCGCCACGGGCGAGTCGCCGGTGAAGGGCGGCTCGCCGGTGATGAGTTCGTACAGCACACAGCCGGCGGCGTAGACGTCGGAACGCGCGTCGACGGACTCACCGCGGGCCTGCTCCGGCGAGAGGTACTGCGCCGTGCCGATCACCGCGGCGGTCTGCGTCATCGCGGACTGCCCGTCGTGCATGGCGCGCGCGATGCCGAAGTCCATCACCTTGACGGCGCCGTTCTTCGTGATCATCACGTTCGCCGGTTTGACGTCGCGGTGCACGATGCCGTGCCGGTGCGAGAAGTCCAGTGCCGCGCAGACGTCGGCCATGACCTCCATGGCCCGTTTCTGCGACATCGGGCCTTCGGTCTTCACGATGTCGCGCAGAGTCCGTCCTTCGACGTACTCCATCACGATGTAGGGCAGCGGGCCGAACTCGGTGTTCGTCTCGCCGGTGTCGTAGACGGCGACGATCGCCGGGTGGTTGAGTGCCGCCGCGTTCTGTGCCTCGCGACGGAAACGTTCTTGGAACTGGGGATCCCGCGCCAGGTCGGCACGCAGGATCTTGATCGCCACCTCCCGGCCCAGGCGCACGTCGTGGCCGTGGTGGACCTCGGACATGCCTCCGTAGCCGAGCGTCTCGCCCAGCTCGTAGCGGTTGCTGAGCAGTCTTGGTGTGCTCATCTCTGCGTGCCGTTCCATTCCGTCCAAGGTTTGCTGCTCATCATTCCTGGATTCGCCTGTCCGGCCGGCTCCTCGGTGCCGCCCTCCGTCGGAACCGCGGGGTACGCGGATGTCGGCGGAGGACCTTCGGACTTCTTACCCGGAGCCGGTGCGTGTTCACTCGTCTCCACGCCGCCCGACTGCGGTCCGTTGCCCGAACCGACCAGTCTCACGATGAGGAAGGCTCCTGCCACCAGTACTGCGATCAGGATCACCGCGAGCAGCACCCACCAGCCCCATTGTGGCCGTCTGCCGGGCAGCCGGTTGACCGCCATCGGCGGCGGGCCGGTGACCGGGTGCATCGCCGGATGCGACGCCGGTCCCACCGCCGCCATCGGGTTCGGCGGGGAATGCGGGCCGGGCTGCAGCACGGGCTGACCCGCCGAGTAGGCCACGTTGACCAGCCCGGACGGCGTCGGCAGGGGCAGACCGGCGCGGACCGCGGCGACGGCGGCCGCGAACTCGCCGCCGCTGTTGTACCGCTGTCTCGGATCCTTGATCAGGGTCGCTTCGATCACCGCGCGGGCACCCGGCGGCACGTCCGGCGGCAGGGGCGGCGGGAGGTCGCGGATGTGCATCATCGCGACCGTCACCGCGTTCTCCGAAAGGAACGGCCGGTGCCCGGTGAGGCATTCGTAGCCGCACACGGCCAGCGAGTAGACGTCGCTCGCCGGTTCGGCGTTGTGCCCGAGCGCCTGCTCGGGGGCGATGTAGTGGGCGGTGCCCATGACCATGCCGGACCTGGTCACCGGGGCGGCGTCGGCGGCCTTCGCGACACCGAAGTCGGTGATCTTCACCTGCCCGGCGGGGGTGACCATGATGTTGCCCGGTTTGACGTCTCGGTGCACGAGACCCGTTTCGTGCGCGGCCTGCAGCGCGTTACCGGCCTGTTCGAGAATGTCCAAAGTGCGCTCGGCGTTCAGCCGTCCTTCGCGGGTGATGATCGCGGCCAGCGGATCGCCTTCGACCAGTTCCATCACCAGATACGCGATCGACAGCTCGTCCGCGACCGTCTCGCCGTAGTCGTGCACCGCGGCGATGCCGGGGTGGTTCAGCGACGCGGTCATCCGCGCCTCGGTCCGGAACCGGTGCAGGAACTCCGCGTCGCCCGACAGCTCCGCCTTGAGGATCTTGACCGCGACCGTCCGGTCCAGCCGCGTGTCACTGGCCTGCCAGACCTCGCCCATCCCGCCGACGGCGATCCGGTTCGTCAGCTTGTACCGCTCGGCCAGCAGCTGACCCGAGGACAGCATCCGCTATCCACCCCCGAGCATGGCGTTGACGGCGGCGCGGCCGATCTCCGCGGCCACGGTGCCACCGGTCGCTTCGAGCCCGCGGTTACCCCCGGACTCGACGATCACCGAGACGGCGATCTTCGGGTCCATCGCCGGCGCGAACCCGGTGTACCAGGCGTGCGGCGGGGTGTTCTTCGGGTCGTTGCCGTGCTCGGCGGTGCCGGTCTTGGAGGCGATCTGGATGTCGCCTCGTTTGCCCGCGCCCTTCGTGTTCTCCTCCGACGCCAGCATCATGTCGCGCAGGATCGCGGCGTTCGCGCTGGACATCGCGGCGTCGCCGGTCAGTTCGGTCGGGGTGTAGTCCTCGATGGTCGACAGGTTCGGCGCCAGCAGCGACTGCACCAGCTGCGGTTTCATCGCCATCCCGTTGTTGGCGATGGTCGCCGAAAGCAGGGCGTCCTGGATCGGGGTCAGGCGCACGTCGCGCTGCCCGATGGCGCTCTGGAACAGGGCCGCCTGCGATTCGAGGGGCCCGAGGGAGGACGCGGCGACCCGCATCGGCACGGCCAGGTCCTCGCCGACACCGAAGTTCTTCGCCGTCGCGTTCAGCTTGTCCTTGCCGAGCTGGCCCGCGAGTTCGGCGAACGGCACGTTGCACGAATACCGCAGCGCTTCCTTCAGTGTGCTGCCCTTGCAAGGCGCGCCGCCGTAGTTCTCCAGCGTCGTCTGCGTGCCGGGGAGCTTGACGTTGGGCGCGGTGTTGACCGGCATGTCCGCCGTCTTGCCGTCCTCGAGCGCGGCCGCGGTCACCAGCAGCTTGGCCGTCGAACCCGGTGGGTAGGTCTCCGAGATCGCGCGGTTCAGCATCGGCTTCTTCGGATCGTCGCGCCACTGGCCCCACGCCGCGATCTGCTCCTTGCCGACGTGCGAGGCGAGCTTGTTCGGGTCGTACGACGGCGTCGAGACCATGGCCAGGATGCGCCCGGTCTTCGGCTCGATCGCGACCACCGAGCCGGTGTAGCCCTTCTGCGTCATCAGGTCGTACGCGGCCTTCTGCACGGCCGGGTTGATCGTCAGCCGCACGTTCCCGCCGCGCGGGTCGCGGCCGGTGACCATGTCCGACAGGCGCCGCACGAACAGGCGCGGGTCGGAACCGTTGAGCACGTCGTCCTCGGACCGCTCCAGGCCGCCCGAGCCGTAGTTGATCGAGTAGTAGCCGGTGACCGGCGCGTACATCGGGCCGTCGGCGTAGGTCCGGATGAACTTGTACTTGTCGTTCGACGGGTCGACCTTCGCGAGCGCGGCGCCGTCGGGCGTCACGATCAGCCCGCGCTGACGCGAGAACTCGTCGTAGAGCACCCGTAGGTTGCGCGAATCCGTGCGGTAGTCGTCCGCCTTGACCACCTGGATGTAGGTGGCGTTGGCCAGGAGGAGCACCACCATGACGAGCATGGCGACACCGACCTTGCGGAGCGGGGTGTTCACGAAGCGCTCCCCTCACCGTTCACGGACGGCCGCTGGACCATCACCGTGTGCGCTTCGGCGAGCGGCGCCTGCGGCTGCTGCGGCTTCGGCCGCACCGCGGGTTTGCGGGCGGCGTCGGAGATTCGGAGCAGGAGGGCCACCAGGATGTAGTTCGCGAGCAGTGAAGAACCACCGCGGGAGAGGAACGGGGCGGTGATCCCGGTGTTCGGGATCAGGTTCGTGACGCCGCCGACGACGACGAAGATCTGCATGACCAGGGCGAACGACAGGCCGCCGCCGAGGAGTTTGCCGAACGTGTCGCGGACCGCGAGGGCGCTGCGCATCCCGCGCATCGCCAGGATCAGGTACAGCATCAGCATCGCGGCGAGGCCGATGAAGCCCAGTTCCTCGCCGATCGCGGTGGTGATGAAGTCCGTCTTGGCCTCGGGGACCATGTCCGGCCGCCCGGCGCCGAGGCCGGTGCCGCCGACCCCGCCGGTGCCGAGCCCGAACAGACCCTGCGCGACCTGGTAGCCGCCGCCCGCGTCGTCGTAGGTGGCGAGCGGGTCGATCCAGTTGCGGACGCGCTGCTGGACGTGCGTGAACAGGTTGTAGGCGATGATCGCGCCGGCGGCGAAGAAGCCGACGCCCAGCACCACCCAGATGACCCGTTCGGTCGCGACGTACAGCATCACCAGCGTGACACCGAAGAACAGCAGCGACGTCCCGAGATCCTTCTCGAACACCAGCACGCCGAGGCAGGCGGCCGCCGCGATCAGGATCGGGCCGAGGTCACGGGCACGCGGCAGCTCGACGCCGACGATCTTCTTGCCCGCGACCATGAACAGGTCCCGTTTCGTCACCAGGAACGAGGCGAAGAAGATCATCAGCAGGATCTTCGCGAACTCGCCCGGCTGGATCGAGAAGAACGGCAGCTTGATCCAGACCTTCGCGCCGTTGACCTCGGACAGGCTCGACGGCAGCACCGCGGGCAGCGCGAGCGCCACGATGCCGACCAGGCCGCAGGTGTAGCCGTAGCGGGTCAGCGTGCGGTGATCGCTGATCACCACGAGCACCACCACGAACAGCACCAGCGAGATCGCCGTGAACAGCACCTGCTTGGTGACGTCCGGCGTGTACTCCTTGCCCTGCTGGACCGCGCGTTCCGCGAGCGCCAGGTCGATCCGGTGGATCATCACCAGGCCGAGCCCGTTCAGGAGCGCGACGCACGGCAGGATCACCGGGTCCGCGTACGGCGCCCAGCGGCGGACGGCCAGATGCGCGGCGGTCAGCACGCCGAGGTACGACAGCCCCAGCCAGATGATCGAGCTGGTGAGCTCCTGCTCCTGGTTCGCCTCCACCAGCACGAGCGCGACGGTGACGATGAACGTCGCGAACGCCAGGAGGACGAGTTCCGTCCCGCGCCGCTTGGGCAGCTCGCGCGGAGGGTTCGTGGCGAACTGGGCCGAAGCCGGATCGGCGAGCGGCGTGCTCATCAGTTACCGCCCCCTGGTGCTGCCGTGGCCGGCGTCGAGCAGTCCCTCCCCGCAGGCTGGTTCGCCGAACTCGGCGAGGCGGGGGTAGAAGGGACTGCCGCCGACGACGACACCGGAGGCGGCGACGACGCGGAAGGCGGCGTGGAAGTCGAGCTCGTGTTCGGCTTGCAGTCGGCCAGCTGCTTGTGCGGGCGCAGGAAGTCGTCGATGTACTTGCGGGCGTCGTCGAGGTTGTCCTTCTTGACGCCGTTCTTCACCGCGATCCGCGCGTCCTCCTGCAGTGCGGGCACCAGCAGCTTGTCGGTGCACAGCCCGCCCGGCGGGCACGAGCCCTGCTCGTAGGCGTGCAGGTCGATGCCGAGGATGCTGCCGGGGACGCCGCGATAGATCACGACCTCCTCGCCGGGACCCTCGCCGACGTAGTACTGGCTCAGCACGAAATACCGCGTGGCGATCGCCGCCGCGGCCAGCACGATCAGGACGACCACCGCTCCCGCCAGCCAGCGAAATCGCCTCCGGCGCTTGACCTTGGGGTCCTCCTGTTGGGGCTGGACCTCGGGCCGCGGCTGCGGCGCGGGCTGGGTCAGCGCACGGGCGCGGGCGGCGGGGGAGTCGCCCTGGTGGAACTCGTCGCTGCCGTCCCCGGCGGCGCCGCCCACGATGGGCGCGTCCTCACCGAAGTCGACGTCGACGACGTCGGCGATGATCACCGTGACGTTGTCCGTGCCGCCGCCCTTGAGCGCCAGCTCGATCATCCGGTCCGCGCAGGCCTGCGGATCCGGGATCTGGATCGCCTCGGACAGCGTCTCGTCGCTGACCATGCCGGACAGGCCGTCCGAGCAGATCAGGTACCGGTCGCCGGCGCGGGCTTCGCGCACGGTGAGACTCGGCTCGACCTCGTGGCCGGTGAGCGCCTTCAGCAGCAGCGACCGCTGCGGGTGCACCGCGGCCTCTTCCGGCGTGATCCGGCCCTGTTCGAGAAGTTCGTTGACGAAGCTGTCGTCCCGCGTGATCTGCGAGAACTGACCGCCGCGCATCAGATACGCCCGCGAGTCGCCGACATGCACGACACCCATCCGCGAACCGGCGAACAGCACGGCGGTCAGGGTCGTGCCCATCCCGTCGAGGTCCGGGTCCTGCTGGACGAGCTCGGCGATGGCGGCGTTGCCGTTCTGGACGGCCTCACGCAGCTGAGCGAGAAGATCGTCGCTGGGATCGTCGTCGTCGAGGGGCGCGAGGGAGGCGATGACGACCTTGCTGGCCACCTCACCCGCGGCGTGACCGCCCATGCCGTCGGCGAGGGCGAGCAGGCGGGGTCCTGCGTACACGGAGTCCTGGTTGCTGGAACGCACCAGGCCCCGGTCGCTGCGTGCCGCGTAGCGGAGGACGAGAGTCATGGGCGAAGCTCGATCACCGTTTTGCCGATCCGGATGGGGACTCCGAGCGGGACCCGGAGGGGTGCCGTGACCTTAGCCCGGTCGAGGTACGTCCCGTTCGTCGAACCCAGATCTTCCACGTACCAATCCTCCCCGCGCAGGGCGATCCGGGCGTGCCGGGTCGACGCGTAGTCGTCGTCCAGCACCAGAGTCGAGTCGTCGGCGCGGCCGATCAGGATCGGCCTGCCGTCCAAGGCGATCCTGGTTCCCGCCAGCGCACCATGGGTCACGAGCAGCTGCTGCGGCGACTTCCCGCCGCGCGGCTTCTTGTTTTCCTTCTTCTTGCGACCGAACGTCGGGACGGCCACTCGCAGCCCGGAGGCCGCGTACAGATCCGAACGGACGACACGCAACGCGGCGAACACGAAGAGCCAGAGCAGCACGAGAAAGCCCACCCTGGTGAGTTGAACGACCAGCTCTGGCACTTGTTGTGTCCGCTCCCGTTTCTCCTGTACGCCGCGGAGAGCCCGTGCCGTCCGGGATGGTCGGCTCCGAACGGCCTTGCTCTCCGCGTACGACCCGAGGTGCCGATCCACCACAGGTCCCGCACCGCAATTCTGCGATACCCCCTCCGGACGCCGCCGGTCAGCCCTGCGTACGGAACACGAGAGACGAGTGGCCCACGCGGATCACGTCGCCGTCGGCCAGCTGCCAGGTCTGCACCGGGGTGCCGTTGACGGTCGTGCCGTTCGTCGAACCGATGTCCGCGAGCGTCGCGCTCTGGCCGTCCCAGGTGATCTCCAGATGACGGCGCGAGACACCGGTGTCCGGGAGCCGGAAGTCGGCGTCCTGGCCGCGGCCCACGACGTTCCCGCCCTGCTTCAGCGAGTACGAGCGGTTCGAACCGTCGTCCAGCTGGAGGCTCGCGGTGAGCTGACGGGCCGCCGCCGGCTGGCCGCCGTAGCCGCCGCCCTGCGCGTACGGGTCCGCGGCGGGCTGGCCGTACTGCTGCTGGCCGCCGCCGTACTGGTCGTAGCCGGGCTGTTGCTGCTGGCCGCCGTACTGGTCGTACCCGGGCTGCTGGGCGCCGCCGCCGTAGCCCTGGTCGTATCCGGGCTGCTGCTGGCCGCCGTACTGGTCATAGCCGGGCTGTTGCGCGCCGCCGCCGTAGCCCTGGTCGTATCCGGGCTGCTGCTGGCCGCCGTACTGGTCGTACCCGGGCTGCTGCGCGCCGCCGTAGCCCTGGTC